>NZ_JAHWGR010000053.1:0-35405 GCF_020873825.1 Micromonospora sp. DH13 | reverse complement strand
CTCCCGGCCCGGGCCGCGCCGCTCTGTCCCGGCGGGGCAGCCGGGCCCGCCGTCAGAGGCGGAAGACCACCGCGTTGCCGACCTGCTCGCGGGTGATGCCGAGCGCGTCGACCGGGGCGTCGATCGTGGTGGCCCACGGCGTGTCGGCGATCCGGTCGCGCAGCACCACCACGTTGCGCACGCCTAGGGCACGCAGGTAGGTCACGCTCGCCTGGTCCGGGAACGTCTCGGTCGCCTTCCGGATCTCGATCTGCCGCTGCGGGGTGAAGCCGCTGCCGCCGTTGACCACGTCCTGGAACCGACTGGTCGACCACAGCATCACCAGCTGGTCCGGGCCCTGGTCGCTGGGCAGCACGAGCAGCGGGCCGTCCACCGACCGCATCGCGGCCGGCTGGACCGGCACCACCGGATGCGGGGTGACGTTGAGGCCCTCGGCGATCACCAGCAGCAGCGGCAGCACGGTGGCCAGCCGCAGCCACGGGCCCGGCCACGGCGGGACCCGCTCGGCGGCCCACTCGCGCACCCGGATCGCGAAGGCGCTGACCGCCCCGGCGGCGAGCAGCCCGAGCAGCAGCGTCGTCCAGAGCATCATCCGCCCCGGCGTGCGCAGGCCGTTCCAGCCCGGCAGATACTCGAACAGCAGACCGTAGGTGAAGGTGCCGCCGAAGAACCGGGTGCCCATGGCCAGGATCGCCGTCACCACCACCCCGGCGAGCAGCAGCAGCCGGTGCCGCAGCCGCCACACCGAGAAGAACAGCCCACCCGCCGCCAGCGCGTAGAGCACGAAGCCGGGCAGCAGGGTCATCTCCGGGGAGTTCCAGGGCAACCCGGCGCGCGCCCCCTCGTGCAGCGTGCCCCAGACGCGGGACTCGGCCGGTGCGGTGAAGAAGCCCGCAAGCGGCGGCGAGTAGATGCCGACGTCGTCGAGGGTGCGGGCCGCGTTCGGGTGCAGCTCGGCGACCTTGAAGTAGGGGACGGCCAGCAGGGCGCCCACCCCCGCGAAGAGCAGCGCGCCGACGACGTCGGCGACGAGCAGCCGCACCCCGAACGGCCGCCGCACCGACCGGCGCCGGACGAACCAGGTCACGGTGGCGACGAGCGTCACCACCGCCAGCACGTACGCGAACGGCAGCCCGATGCCGAAGCCCAGGCTGAGCTGCCAGGCGGCCACCACCCACCCGGCGTACGCCCACCCGGCGTGCCGCCGCTCGGGGCGGTAGCCGTGGCGCAGCGACCAGCCGTGCCCGCGGGCCAGCATGGCCAGCGCCAGCGGGATGCCGCCGTTGGAGATGATGTGCAGGTGCCCCGCCTGGGCGAGCAGCCAGGGGGCGTACGCGTAGCCGACCCCGGCCACCGCCGCGCCCGCGCGCCCCGCCCCGAGCTGCCGCGCAAGCGCGTACGCCCCGAGCGTGGCGAGCGCGTGGGCCAGCACGAACATGATGTTGTAGCGGAGCAGGGCCGCCTCGGGGCCGGTGCCGATCATGCCGGCCGGGGCGTACCCGAGCAGGGTGTCGGAGAAGGCGAAGCTCCACGGCTCCGGGAAGAACGTGTTGGAGTGCCACAGCTGCGCCGGGTTGGTCTTCAGGATGTGCCCCGACCAGGCCATCTGCCAGGTCTGGAGGCTCGGGTCCCAGTAGTCCTGCGGAAGCGTGTGGCGCGGGTAGCGCAGCGTCGGCCAGGTGAGCGCGACGGCCAGCGCCAGCGAGCCCAGCACGGCCAGGGTCCACTCGTGGACGCCGAAACGGCCGACCGCACGCAGCCCGCGCCGCAGTCGACCCGGCACCGGCTCCGGGGCGGGGGCGAACGCCTCCCAGCGGTCCGGCTTCCCGCCCTCCTTGCCGCTGCTGTCGTCCTTCGTGCCGTCGCTGTCCTCGGTGCCGTCGGCGTCGGCGTCGCCGCCCTTCGCGCTGCCGGCGTCCTTCTTGGGCTCGCCGTCCTTACCGGACTCGCCGTCCTTCCGGGCGTCCTGGTCGCCGGAGGCGGTGGCCTTCCCGGTGGTCTCGCCGACGGCCGGCTCGGTCCCGGCTGTCCCGCCCGCGGCCAGCTCCGTGCCGGTGGCGTCCGGCCCGGCCGCGTCCGCCGCGGGGGCGCCGGCCGTGGTCGGCTTCGTCGCGGCGGTGGCCTCGTCCGTGGCGCCGGACTGCTCGGTCGTCATGCGGTCGGGCTCCCCACGGCGAGTCGGTCGCGTAGGAAGGTGATGTCCGCACCCTGACCGTCCACGCCGCCGGGGGTCTCCACGATCGCCGGGGCACCCGCCGCGCGGATCACGGCCACCACCAGCTCCGGATCGATGGTGCCGCCGTCGAGGTTGTCGTGCCTGTCCCGCCCCGAACCGAACGTGTCCTTCGAGTTGTTGGCGTGCACCAGGTCGATCCGCCCGGTGATCGCCTTCACGCGGTCGACCAGGTCGAGCAGCTCCTCACCCCCGGCGTGCGCGTGACAGGTGTCGAGGCAGAAGCCCACCTCGTAGTCGCCGAGCGCGTCCCAGAGCCGGGCCAGCGCGTCGAGGCGTCGGGCGCAGGCGTTGTCCCCACCTGCGGTGTTCTCGATCAGCACCGGCAGGGCGAAGCCCCCGGCGTCCGCCGCGTACGCGAAGGTCTTGCGCCAGTTGTCGAACCCGACCGCCAGGTCGTCGCCCGCGTTGACGTGCCCGCCGTGCACGATCAGGCCCTTCGCGCCGATCTCCGCGGCCGCCGTCGCGTGGCTGAGCAGCAGCTTCCGGCTCGGGATGCGGATCCGGTTGTTCAGCGTCGCCACGTTGATGACGTACGGCGCATGGACGTAGAGGTCGACCTCGGCGGCGCGCAACCGGTCGGCGTCCTCCCTGGGTTTCGGGGCCTTCCAGCCCTGCGGATCGGAGAGGAAGAACTGCACGGCGTCGGCGGCTCGGGCGGTGGCCTCGGACAGCGGGTCGGCGGAATCGACGTGGGCTCCGATACGCATGCAGGCGAGCCTACGTCGAGGCACCGACGTGCGGGGCGACGGAGCGGCCGGGTCGCGGTGTCGGTCGGGTCGCGGTGTCGGTCGGCGGGTCGACCGGTCGTCACCCGGCCGGCCCGCCGGTCGTTGGTCCGGGTGGGATCGACGACGGGCCTTCTGCCGATCATCGGGCAAAAGTGCTGATTCTCTCCACACGTGACGAAATCGTTGTACGGTCGGATAACAACACAAGAA
This sequence comes from Micromonospora sp. DH13, assembly GCF_020873825.1. Taxonomy (NCBI): domain Bacteria; kingdom Bacillati; phylum Actinomycetota; class Actinomycetes; order Micromonosporales; family Micromonosporaceae; genus Micromonospora; species Micromonospora sp. DH13. The sequence goes on along the minus strand of NZ_JAHWGR010000053.1, from coordinate 32,231 downwards.
GCTCCGCGGGGCGTTTCGGTCCAACCTCATCGGTGTGGTCGTTCCTCCCCAGGTCCCACCCAAGGAATGCGGACGGGACGCCCCGCGGCCTCGTGACCGGGGGCCGGGGTCGACGCGCGTCGTCGGCCCGGCCCCCGGTTTCCTTATGCGCGCCCCTGCCCGCTGCTCGGTCGCGTCCCGGCGGCGGCGCGGGAAGCGCCGACGTCGACCTGCCCGGGCATGATCGTCCGGGCCGGGTATCCTGGTCCGGTTGTCCGCGTCCGGTCGGGTTCCCCCGGTCCGGAGCGGTCACGACGCCAGACCTCCTGCCACGGAAGGACCGTGGCCGCCTAGCCCACAGGAGGTGAGCACGTCTTGCGTCATTACGAGATCATGGTGATCCTCGACCCCAGCCTCGAGGAGCGCACCGTCGCCCCGTCGCTCGACACGTACCTGAACGTGATCCGGACCGCGGGTGGCTCGGTCGAGAAGACCGACGTATGGGGCCGCCGGCGCCTCGCGTACGAGATCAACAAGAAGGCCGAGGGCATCTACGCTGTCGTCGACCTGCAGGCCACGCCTGCGGCGGTGGCCGAGCTGGATCGTCAGCTGCGGCTCAACGAGTCCGTGCTGCGCACCAAGGTCATCCGGCCGGAGACGCGCTAACAGTCCACCCGGTTCACCACCCGGATCAGCCTCATCGAGGTTGTCGTAGGGCCCTGAGAGCCTGTACGGCGAACGATGAGTGCGCGAGGAGATGGTCATGGCAGGAGACACCACCATCACGGTCATCGGCAATCTGACCGATGACCCCGAGTTGCGTTTCACCCCTTCGGGGGCCGCGGTCGCCAAGTTCCGGGTCGCCTCGACGCCCCGGTTCATGGACAAGGCGTCCGGCGAGTGGAAGGACGGCGAGCCGCTGTTCCTCGCGTGCACGGTCTGGCGGCAGGCCGCCGAGCACGTCGCCGAGTCGCTGCAGCGCGGTGCCCGCGTGATCGTGTCGGGCCGGCTGCGTCAGCGGTCCTACGAGACCCGCGAGGGTGAGAAGCGCACCGTCATCGAGCTGGAGGTCGACGAGATCGGCCCGTCCCTGCGCTACGCCACGGCGAAGGTGCAGAAGATGTCCCGCTCCGGTGGCGGCGGCTTCGGCGGTGGCGGTGGTGGCAACCAGGGCGGCGGCGGAGGCAACTTCGACGACCCCTGGGCCTCGGCTGCGCCGGCTCCCTCGCGCGGTGGTTCGGGTGGCGGCAACTTCGACGAGGAGCCTCCGTTCTAATGGCGCCGAGCGCCCGCGATCGCAAACCAGGAGCCCGAGCAATGGCCAAGGCCGCTGCACTTCGCAAACCTAAGAAGAAGGTGAACCCGCTCGACAAGGACGGGATCACGTACATCGATTACAAGGACACCGCGCTGCTGCGCAAGTTCATCTCCGACCGCGGCAAGATCCGCGCTCGGCGGGTGACCGGCGTGACCTCGCAGCAGCAGCGGCAGATCGCCCGCGCGGTCAAGAACGCCCGCGAGATGGCGCTCCTGCCGTACACGGCCACGGCCCGCTGAGAGGAGGCACCGATATGAAGATCATCCTGACTCAGGAGGTGTCCGGCCTCGGTGCCCCGGGCGACATCGTCGAGGTCAAGAACGGCTACGGCCGTAACTACCTGCTCCCGCAGGGCTTCGCGATCGCCTGGACCAAGGGCGCGGAGAAGCAGGTCACGGTCATCAAGCGGGCCCGCTCGGCCCGCGAGATCCGCGACCTCGGCCACGCCAACGAGGTCAAGGCCCAGCTCGAGGGCCTCAAGGTCAGCCTGAAGGCCCGCGCCGGCGACGGCGGGCGGCTCTTCGGCTCGGTCACCCCGGCCGAGATCGTCGACGCCGTCAAGGCGGCCGGCGGCCCGGCCCTCGACCGTCGTCGGCTTGAGACGTCCGGCCACATCAAGTCGCTCGGCGCGTACCCGGTCAGCATCAGGCTGCACCCCGAGGTGACCGCCAAGTTCGACCTGAACGTCGTCCAGGGCTGACACCCGACAGCACCACGCGAAGGGCCCGCACCGGATCGCCGGTGCGGGCCCTTCCGCCTTCGACGGGTGGACGATCCCGCGGTCAGCCGATGGGCTGGCCGGTCACCGCGCTGATCATCACCGTCGACAGCCCGCCGCCGACGACGGCTGCCGCCAGCGCCACCGTCGCCGACCGCCACGTCGTGCCGACGCGCCGCAGCAGCAGCGCGACCAGGAGGCTGCTGGCCAGCGCCAGGCCGAACCGGGGTGCCCCGTTCACCAGCGAGCCGAGGGCGTGCGACCGTGGCGAGTCGCAGCCGCCACCGCTGATGTCCGTCACGCAGCCGGCCGGTGCCTGCCCGTCCAGCGTCAGCAGCCAGACGAAGACCAGCACGGCCGGCAGCAGATAGCACGCCGCCGTGTAGACCAACGGCCGGAACGGCCCGCCCGGATCCGGGTCGAGCAGGTCGTCCTCAAGACGACGGCTCCAGGACCTGGCGGTTGCCGACTCCGCCCGCCGACGGGACGGCACGTCCACCGTCCGCGCGCCGCCGACCGGCTCGCCCCTCCGCCGGGCCGGCTCCGCCCGGCGCCGTGGCGCCGACCGCGGCCGGGGGGCGGTGTACGGCACCACCGGTGACCGCGGCGCGGACGCCGGCGCGTCCATCCACCGGGGATCGTCGCCCGCGAGCCGGGTGCCCGACCAGAACCCCTCCACGTGCTCCGGCCAGGACCATCCCTCGATCGAGCCGTCCCCGGACCGGGGCTCCACCGCCCGATCCCACCGCTGCCCATCGTCGACCCGGCCCCACTGCCCCGTCTCGGTGGTCGACCGTTCCCGCCGCCCGGTCTCCCCGGCCCGGTCCCAGCGGCCGATCTCCCCGGTGCGGTCCCACCGCCCGATCTCCCCGGTGCGGTCCCATCGCCCGATGTCGCCGATGTCGCCGATCTCGCCGGTCTGGTCCCAGCGGGCCGCGCCGTCGGGTGACTCCCACCGGCCCTCGACCGCCGACCGGTCCCACGCGTGCACGCCGGAGGCGTCCCACGGGTCCACCGCCGGCTGATAGGACGGCGCCTCGCCGCTGGTCTCCGGCGTGTCCGCGGAGCCCCGCTCCCACGGATCCACGGCCGGTCGGGTGGACCAGGAATCCGCGCCCGCCCGGCGGCTGCGGCGGGTCCGCCGCCCTTCGCCCTCCGTCGCGTCCGCGCCGGTCGCGGTGCCCACGTCCTCCAGGCCCGACCAGACCACCTGGGGACGGCGCGACGACGACCGACGGGGGCGGGCCGCCCGCGCCGCGCCCGACACCGGATCGTCCTCGTCGGCCCGCCTGCTGCCCACGTAACCCTCGTCGCGGGAAGCCTCGTCGCGCCAGCCACCGGGCCGCTCGGGCTCCGGGGCCGCGCCGATCGCGGGCACGTCGCGCCAGCCACCGGGCCGCTCGGGCTCCGGGGCCGCGCCGATCGCGGGCACGTCGCGCCAGCCACCGGGCCGCTCGGGCTCCGGGGCCGCGCCGATCGCGGGCACGTCCCGCCAGCCACCGGGCCGCTCCCGCTCGGGGGCCGCCTCGATCGCGGGCACGTCCCGCCACGTCGTCTCGCTGGCGCGCCGCCAACTGGTGGTCGTCTCGGTGGTGCGCCAGCCCGAGCCCGAGCGGGGCCGGACGTCGTCGTCATCGTCGTCGTCGGGGGCCGCGTGTCGACCCCCGCCGTCGGCCCGCTCGACACCCGAGTCCAGCGCCCACCGCGGCAGGTAGGTCTCGACCGGCTCCTGCTGACCACGGCGCGCGGCCCGGCGGCGGCTCGGGGTGCGGTAGCGCTCGACGGCCGAGCTGGGCGGGTCGACCGGAGGCTGGTCGCCGGAGGCGTCCCACGGGAGGCTCGCCTGCCACTCGCGCGGGCTGCCCTCCCCGCGTCCCCAGTCCCGGTGTCTCACGGCCGGAGCGTGACCCTTCTGAACCGAAAGTGCAATCCGCTGTCCAGGTGTAGCCGTTTGCAGGAGATAGTACGGGACGAAGCGCCCGGGAAGCTCACCAGAAATTTCTCCTCCACAGGGTGGGGACGACGTTCGTGCAGGTCACGGCGTTTCACGCCAGAATTCCCCAACAGTTATCCACAACCTGTGCACACCCTGCGCACATGTTGTCCACCGGCGTCCACAGGTTGTCCCAAGGCTCGTCCACCGGCCTGGTTGAGTCGCTGACCTCGGGTTCCGTATGGTTGCCTCTCGACCGACGGTGCGATGACCCCCCGATCGACCCGACCGGTCCGATCGGACGTCGTCGTGCCCGGCGGCGGAGCGGTAGTCCATGCCGACGCAGCGGAGGGGGGATCCCGTGTCGGTCACCGACGACATGCGGACGGAACCACGGGGCGGCGGCCAGCCACCGGCACCCGCGCAGCGGGACGGCCAGTTCGAGAAGACCCCACCCCAGGACGTCGCCGCGGAGCAGTGCGTCCTCGGCGGCATGCTGCTGTCCAAGGACGCCATCGCCGACGTCGTCGAGATCCTGAAGTCCACCGACTTCTACCGACCGGTGCACGCCACGATCTTCGACGCCATCCTCGACATCTACGGCCGGGGCGAGCCCGCCGACGCGATCACGGTGGCCGCCGCCCTGGCCGACTCGGGCGACCTCGCCCGCATCGGCGGCGCGCCCTACCTGCACACCCTCATCGCGACGGTCCCCACCGCCGCCAACGCCGCCTACTACGCCCGCATCGTCGGGGAGCGGGCCGTGCTCCGCCGCCTCGTCGAGGCCGGCACCAAGATCGTGCAGCTCGGGTACGGCACCGGCAACAACGGCAGCCGCGACGTCGACGACATCGTCGACCTCGCGCAGCAGGCGGTCTACGAGATCACCGAGCGCCGGGTCAGCGAGGACTTCGCCATCCTCGCGGACATGCTCCAGCCGACCCTCGACGAGATCGAGGCGGTGGGCGCCCAGGGCGGCGTCATGACCGGCGTGCCGACCGGCTTCACCGACCTCGACCGGCTGCTCAACGGCCTGCACCCCGGCCAGCTGATCATCGTGGCCGGCCGGCCCGGTCTGGGCAAGGCGCTCGCGCTCGACACCCCGCTGCCCACCCCCGACGGCTGGACCACGATGGGCGAGGTGACGGTCGGTGACCGGCTTCTCGCCGCGGACGGCACACCGACCACCGTCACGGCCGCCTTCGAGGTGCGGCACGACCGCCCCTGCTACGAGGTCGAGTTCTCCGACGGCTCGGTCGTCGTGGCCGACGCCGAGCACCTGTGGCGGACCACCGCCGCCCAGGACGCGGTGACGACCGCCCGGATCGCCGCCACGCTGCACACCGACGCGGCGGGCCGGCAACCCCGCCACGCCGTCGGCAACTGCGCGCCGCTGCGGTTGCCCGAGCGGGAGCTCGCCGTAGCGCCGTACGCCCTCGGGGTGGGCGTCGGCGAGGGCAGCGCCGAGCCGCACCTCCCGCCGGAGTACCTCCGCGCGTCGGAGGACCAGCGCCGGGAACTGCTCGCGGGCCTGATGGACGTCGCCGGGACGGTGCGCCCCGACGGGACCCTCCGGTACGTTTCGACCTCCCGCCGGTTGACCGGCTGCGTCCGGGAACTCGTGGTCGGCCTCGGCTACCAGTGCACCGTCGACGAGCAGCCGGCACGGGAGGGCTCGCCCGCCGCGTACACCGTGGACTTCTCGACGCCCGACACCGTCTTCCGCCTGGCGGACAGGCGGGCGGCGCACGCCGCGCGGCAGCGGACGGCCCCGGACGCCCGCGCCCGGTTCATCGTCGACGTGCGGCCGGTGCCGAGCGTCCCGGTCCGCTGCGTGACGGTGGACAACCCGGACCACCTCTACCTGGCCGGCCGGTCCATGATCCCGACGCACAACAGCACCGCGAGCATGGACTTCGCCCGGAACGCGGCCATCCGGGCCAACCAGGCGTCGGCGATCTTCTCGCTCGAAATGAGCAAGGTCGAGATCGTCATGCGACTGCTCTCGGCGGAGGCCCGCGTCCCGCTGCACGTGCTGCGCAGCGGCCAGCTCTCCGACGACGACTGGACCAAGCTGGCCCGCTGCATGGGTGAGATCAGCGAGGCGCCGCTCTTCGTCGACGACACGCCGAGCATGAACCTGATGGAGATCCGGGCGAAGGCGCGTCGGCTCAAGCAGAAGCACGACCTGAAGCTGATCGTCGTCGACTATCTCCAGCTCATGACGTCGCCGAAGCGCACCGAGAGCCGGCAGCAGGAGGTCGCGGACCTGTCCCGTGGCCTCAAGCTGCTCGCCAAGGAGGTCGAGTGCCCGGTGATCGCGGTGAGTCAGCTGAACCGTGGCCCGGAGCAGCGTACGGACAAGCGACCACAACTATCCGATTTGCGCGAGTCTGGGTCAATTGAACAAGATGCTGACGTGGTAATCCTTTTGCACCGGGATGACTACTATGACAAGGAGTCGCCGCGCGCCGGGGAGGCGGACTTCATCGTCGCCAAGCACCGGAACGGGCCGACCGATTCGATCACCGTGGCCGCCCAGCTCCACCTGTCCCGCTTCGTCGACATGGCGATCGTCTGAGCCGGCGGGGCACCCTCCGGCCTGGCCGCTCCCCAGTGACCCGGCCGCAGTCGCTTCAGCCGATCAGCGGGAACCAGCCGGCGGCCTCGCCCAACTCCCATCGTTCCCGGTCGGTCAGCGGCACCCGGCCGGTGGCCCTGAGCAGGAAGTCCCGGTCGTCCCAGCCGACGGGCCGGACGGCGTCGTCGCTGAGCAGCCCGCAGAGGCTCGCCACCGCGACCCGGACGGGCAACGCGGCCGGTGGCGGGGCGTCGGGCAGGTCGACGATCAGGTCGAGGTGGTGCACGACCGCCTCGGTGGTGAGGGTGGCCAGCAGGTCCGGCACCCGCAGCACGTGGCCCTGCGTGGTGACGAAGCCGGCCGGGTCGGCCGCGGCGGCGGCGCGCACGGCGGCGGGGGCCGTGTCGGCCCAGACCCGGACCACCCCGCTCGGGCGCTCGAACGCGGCGGCCGCGCGCCGGGCCCACCAGGCGTGCCGGTCACCGCTGCCGGCCTCGTCGCGGGCCGCCCGCCGACCGGTCCCGGTGCCCTCGGCCGGGACGGTGAAGGCCCGCCAGTAGGAGACGTCGTCGCAGTCGGCCGGCCCGTCGGTAGGGCTGGCGAGCGCCACCAGTGCCCGCTGCGCGTCACAGAGCACGTGGAACAGCAGGTCGGCGACGAACCAGCCCCGGCACCGGGTGGGCCGTTGCAGGCCGGCGTCGTCGAGCGGGACCACGACGTCGGTGATCCCCGCGTACGCCTGCGCCAGCGCCTCGGGCTGGGAAACGGCCGTCATGGACGCAGCCTCGCACGCCGGGCGCCTCCTGGCATGCCGGCGACGTGGGGTGGTCACCGGGATCGGATCTGCCCCACGTCGCCGACACGGCGATCGCCTGGACGGGTCAGTCGAAGAGTTCGCCGAGGAAGCCGCCGTGGTGCTTCTTACGGCGGTAGTGGCCGTGGTAGCCGTAGTGCGGCTGGGCGTGCCCGCCGTACGCGGGGGCGGGCGGCGGGTAGCCGTGCGTCGGGGGCGGCGGCGGGGGCGGGGGCACCGCGCCGTAGCCCGGCTGGGGGGCGGGAGGTGGAGGCGGCGGGTATGCGCCGGGCGCCTGCGCCGGCCGGGCCTGGTTCGGGGCGCCCGCCGACTGCTGCCGGTTCCAGTTCGCCTCGGCCTCGAACAGCTTCTCCAGTTCGCCGCGGTCGAGGAAGATCCCCCGACATTCGCCGCACTGGTCGATGACGACTCCGCTGCGCTCGTACTGGCGCATGTCTCCGTGACACTTGGGACAGGTGAGCTGCATTACCCGAAGGTACCCGGTCAGGTCACCCGATCGCCGCTAGCGCGTTGGTCACCTCGTCGTCGGACACCTCGTGGAAGTCGAAGTAGTAGGCGCCGACCGCGCCGAAGTCGGCAGGCCGCTCGGCGCAGACGACCTCGTCGGCCTCGGCGGCGAGCATCTCGTACGCCTGCTGCGAGCCGACGGGCACCGCGACGACCACCCGGCGGGCGCCGAGGTGCCGGGCCACCTGGACGGCGGCGCGGGCGGTCGCCCCGGTGGCCAGGCCGTCGTCGACGACGACGGCGGTGCGGCCGGTCAGGTCGAGCGGGGGTCGCCCGGCCCGGTAGCGCTGCTCGCGGCGTTCCAGTTCCGCCTGCTCACGGCGCTGCACCTCGGCCACCTCCCCGGCGTCGAGCCGGGCGGCCACCGTCTCGTTGAGCACCCGCACGCCGTTGGGGCCGAGCGCGCCGAAGGCGACCTCGGGGGCCAGGGGCAGGCCGAGCTTGCGGACCACCAGCACGTCGAGGGGGACGCCGAGCCGCTCGGCGACCACCCGGGCCACGGGCACGCCGCCTCGGACGAGCCCGAGCACGGTGACGTCGGAGTGCCCGACGAGGCCGGCGAGCCGGTCGGCGAGGACCCGGCCGGCGTCTTCCCGGTCGCGGAAGGTCGTCGTCATATCTCAGGTGTACGCCGTGCCGGTCGACCGCGCCGGCCGTCGGGGCGAAGCCCCCCGGTCAGGGGGCGGCGGGGCCCGGCTCGGGGCGGGCCAGGGCGGGTGCCCAGGCGAGCAGGGCCACCGGGTAGAGCAGGTAACCGAAGCGGGTGGTGGGCATCAGCAGGATCGCCGCGAGCAGCCCGTACCCGCAGATCAGTGCGGCGGCGGCGGCCGTGCGGGGCGGGCGGCGCAGGAGCCGGACGGCGATCGCGGCCCCGGCGGCGACGAGCAGCGCGGCGGCGACGACCCGGCCGGCGGGCAGGGCGGTGGCGATGAGGTGACCGGGGAACGGGGACTGCGCCGGGCTGGTCACCAGGCCGTGGCCGAGCGGGAAGCGCAGCACGTTCTCGACCAGCGCGTCGCGGTCGACGAGCAGGGCGGGGAGCAGGGCGAGCGCCGGCACGCCGAGCGCGCCGGCGGCGAGCCGCCCGGCGCAGCGGTGGGTGGCCGCCCAGGCGATCAGCACGAGGGCGACCGGCCAGGCGAAGAGCTTCAACGCGCCCGCCACGCCGATCGCGAGGCCGGCGCGGCCCGGCCGGCCGCTGGCGGCGAGGGCGAGGGCCAGCAGGCAGGCGGCGAGCACCGGCAGGTCGTCGCCGCCGGTGGCGAGGGTGAGGGCGCAGACCGGCAGCACGGTCGCCGCCTGGATCCCGCGCAGCACGGTCGCCGCCCGGTCGCCGTCGCCGGCCGAGGTGCCGAGGGCGGCCGGGGCTCCGGTGCGCAGGGCGGCCACCGCCAGGGCGAGGAGCAGCGCGGTGGCGACGGCGAACCAGACCCGGGCGTCCGTCCACCAGCCGTCGGCGACGGCGCGCGGCAGGCCGAACAGGGCCATGCCCGGCTGGTACGGGGTGTAGCCGAGCAGCCGCTCGTCGGCGGGGAGCGCGGCGATCGCGTCGTGCCCGAGGTAGGGCGTGCCGGTCTCGACGAGGCGGTTGCCGCTGTGCTCGACGACGACCACCTCCTCCTGCGCCCGGTCGGTGCGGCCGGCGGCCCGCTGCGCGCTCTGCACCAGCAGCGGCAGCAGCGTGGTGCTGGTCCAGGCCAGCCCGGTTACCGCCCAGCGGGCCGGCAGGGCGGCGAGCGGCGTGGCGGCGTCCCGGCGGCGGGCGGCGAGCTGACCGGCGACGGCGAGCGCGGCGAGCAGGTAGCCGAACGCGGCGACGGTGCCCCAGGCGCGGTGCGGCGGGAGGGTGGAGGTGCCGGCGGTGACCGCCGCGAACGCGGCGGAGGCACCGTAGAGCCCGAGGTCGAGGGCGAGGCCGCCGGCGGCCCGGTCGATCCTGCGCCAGCGTGCGGGGGCGCGGATGGCCCGGTCGGCGGCGGCGGTCACGCGGGCAAGTGTGGCAGACGCTCTCCCCGGCTGCGGCCACCCTGCCGCCGCCCGGCGGGAAGCCGGACCACGGTGCCCGCGCCGTGCAGCGGCGGGGCGAGGGTGCCGGTGCGACCGCCGAAGCCGCGGTGCAGGGTGGACAGGAGCGTGCCGGCCGGCACCGGCCGGCCGAAGAGGTGGCCCTGCCCGGCGGTGCAGCCCAGCTCCCAGAGGGCGCGGCGCTGCGGTTCGCTCTCCACCCCCTCGGCGACGACGGTGAGCCCGAGGCTGCGGCCGAGGTCGAGGGTGGACCGGATGACGGCGGCGGCCTCGGCCGATCCCTCCATGGCCGACACGAAGCTGCGGTCGATCTTGAGCTCGTGGACGGGGATGCGGGAGAGCAGGGACAGTGACGAGTAGCCGGTGCCGAAGTCGTCCAGGGCCAGCCGGACGCCCTCGTCGCGCAGCCGGCTGAGCACCCGGTCGACCACGTCGAGCTGGCTGAGGGTCAGCGTCTCGGTCAGCTCCAGGACCAGCCGGTCCGGCGGCAGGTCGTGGGCGCGCAGCCGGGCCAGCACGGAGCCGGGGAAGCGGGCGTCGAGCAGGCTGCGCGGCGACACGTTGACCGCCACGGGCAGGTCGAAGCCGGCGTCGCGCCAACTGTTGGCGGCGATGAGCGCCTGGTCGAGGATCGCCTCGGCGAACGCGGGGAGCAGGCCGGAGCGCTCGACGGCCTCCAGGAAGCGCAGCGGGTCGATGATGCCGTGCACCGGGTGGTGCCAGCGGGCCAGCGCCTCCGCGCTGGTCACCTCGCCGGTGCCGAGGTCGACGATGGGCTGGAAGTTGACGGTGAACTCCTGGTCGGCGACCGCCCGGGGCAGCTCACCGCCGAGGGTGAGCCGGCCGAGGTCGGCGGTGTCCCGGGTCGGCGCGTAGGTGGCGATCCGCTGGCCGGCGCGCTTCGCCTGGTACATCGCGACGTCGGCGCGGCGCAGCAGCTCCGGCATTCCGCCGCTGGCCGGCGCGATCGCGATGCCGCCGCTGGCCTCCACGCTGATCCGCATGCCGTCGACGTCGAGGGGCTCGTGCAGCGCGGCGAGCAGGGCCTCGGTGCGGTGCGCGGCCACCGCCGGGGCGGGCAGGCCGCGCAGGAGCACGGCGAACTCGTCGCCGCCGAGGCGGGACACCAGGTCGCCGCCCTGGGCGGCGCCGCGCAGCCGGTCGGCGACCTGCAGGAGCACCTGGTCGCCGGCGGCGTGGCCGAGGGTGTCGTTGACCTCCTTGAAGTGGTTGAGGTCGATCAGCACGAGTGCGGTCACCCCGTCGGCGTGCCGGGCGTTGAGCTGTTCGCTGCCCTGGTCCAGCAGGTGCCGCCGGTTGGCCAGGCCGGTGAGGGTGTCGTGGGTCGCCGCGTACGCGTGCTCGTCGGCGACGCGGGCCAGCTCGGCGTACGCCTGGGCGTTGCGGACGGCGGTGCACAGCGCCGAGGTGAAGGTGCGCAGGGTGTACTGCTCGCGTTCGGAGAACTGGACGGGGCCGTGGAACCGCAGGCGGAGCGTGCCGACGTCGACGGTGCGGTCGTGCCCTTCCAGGCGGGCGGAGATCACCGACCCGTGGGCCGTGCCGCCGGGGCCGGTCGGCCCGTCGTAGGTGAGGGTGCCGGCGGAGCCGCGGACCGTCCGGCCCGTCCCGCGCAGGAAGATCTCCACCTCGTCGGCGGAGAACAGCTCGGCGGCCTGGGTGACGGCGGTGGTGAGGACCTTGTCGAGGTCGACGACGTTGAGCGCGTCGGTGGTGCGGGCCAGGCGCTGCCACGCCTGCTGCTCGGTGCGGGTGCGGACCCGGTTGCTGTAGAGCAGGTGCAGGCTCAGCACCAGGGGCGGGACGGCGAGCAGGAGGCGGCTGTCGGCCCGGAGGATGAAGACGGTGCCGATGATCACCAGGAGCCGGGCGGCGGCGGTGGCGGCCCGCAGGCCCCAGTCCTCCCGGAACAGGTCCCGCAGCCGCTCGCCGGTCGCCATCGCGATGACCGGGAGGGTGACCAGCTCGTCGAGGACCACGGCCGCCAGGTAGGCGACGGAGAGCGGCAGGACGAGATGGACGATCAGGTCGTCACCGGTGCGCCAGCCGGCGGCGTGCAGGGTCGCCCCCGCGACGGCGGCGACCAGCGTGTTCTTGCCGATGCCGAACAACGTCTTGAGCGTGGTCTTCCGGTCCAGCCAGGTGGTGATCGCGATGCCGAGGGCGGTGGCGAGGACCACCATGGGGGTTGAGGCGACGGCCAGGCCGATGAGGATGGCGGTCTCGGTCCAGGCGATGTCGTGGTTGGTGGCTCTGATCCGGACCCGGACCTTCACCGTGACCCCGATGGCGACCAGCGAGACGAGCGCCGCCCAGAGTGCCAGGTTGCCGGGGTCGCTCCCGGCCAGGAGCTGGTCGGTGGAGACGACGAGGGCGGCGGACGCACAAACGACGACGAGACCGACTAGCGACTGGAGTCGCCGATCGGTCTCGGTCCGTCGATTCGTCGGAGCGGCCACCCATCGTCCTCGCGTTGTCACCGATGGCTATGCGTTCCTCAGGGTACTGGCCTTTATCCGCTCCGAGAAGTGCTCTCAACTCCACTCGTGCGACTTCATCACAGCCCCCAGCCTTTCTGCCGTTCCTGTCTGACGGAGGAAAGCTTAAGGCCGGTCCCGTCCAATTCTGTACTGATAAATGTCGGTATGCGCAATATAAGCCAACCCGGGGATGATTTGTCACGGTGTGTTTACGGAACCTGTGCGGAGCGCTCTACAGGGAATTGCGTCGCGCTTGTCGTTTCTGTGTCGCGCGGCTACGTGGTCGGCAAAGAGTACGGCTCGTCCCCGTACCCAGTCTGGCGAGGTCCGCCTCTCGGCTCATCCGCGCTTCGGGTGTTTCTTTCCCGCTCGCCCCGGAAGTGGCGGTGTCTCCCGTCGCAGCGTGACGCACCGGGACGGACCGACTCCCGGCAGTCGCGCCGAATGCCCCCGGCGGGGAAACGCCGTCTCGTCGATGCAATTCCTTTGTCCGCCCGGACGCCCGTCCACGGGACCGCCCCGCGCCGGGGAAGGTGGGAACCGGGGCCGGGCGTACCGGAGGATAGGCTCGCGACCGTGACGGATCCCGCCCAGCTCACCCATGTCGACGCGGCGGGCGCGGCCCGCATGGTCGACGTCTCCGCCAAGGCGGTCTCCGGCCGGCTCGCGGTGGCCGCCGGCCGGCTGCGGACCACCGCCGAGGTGGTCGACCTGCTGCGCCGCGACGGGCTGCCCAAGGGCGACGCGCTCGCCGTCGGTCGGCTCGCCGGCATCATGGGGGCCAAGCGGACCCCGGACCTTATCCCGCTCTGCCACCCGATCGCGCTGCACGGCGTGACGGTCGACCTGGCGCTGACCGACGACACCGTCGAGATCACCGCCACGGCGCGGACCGCCGACCGCACGGGCGTGGAGATGGAGGCGCTGACCGCCGTGGCGGTCGCCGGCCTCGCCCTGGTCGACATGGTCAAGGCGGTCGACCCGGCGGCGTCGGTCGACGCGGTGCGGGTGCTCCGCAAGGAGGGCGGCAAGACGGGCCTGTGGCAGCGGCCGGCGGACCGGCCGTGATCCGCGCCCGGGTGGTGGTCGCCTCCAACCGCGCCTCGGCCGGGGTCTACGCCGACACCAGCGGCCCGCTGCTCGTCGCCGGCCTGCGCGAGCTGGGCTGCCAGGTCGACGACCCGGTGGTGGTGCCCGACGGCGAGCCGGTCGGCGCGGCGCTGCGGGCCGCCCTGGCCGACGGGGTCGACGTGGTGCTGACCAGCGGCGGCACCGGCATCACCCCGACCGACCGCACCCCCGACGTGACCCGCGCGCTGCTCGACCACGAGATCCCCGGCATCGCCGAGGCGATCCGGGCGCACAGCCGGGACCGGGTGCCGACGGCGGCGCTGTCCCGGGGCGTCGCCGGGGTCGTCGGCCGGATGCTGGTCGTCAACCTGCCCGGCTCCACCGGCGGTGCCCGCGACGGGCTCGCCGTCCTCGGCCCGATCCTCACCCACGCCGTCGACCAGCTCCGCGGCGGCGACCACTGAGCGACCGGCACCCGGGACGGCCCGCCACTGGCCGGGTGGGTCCCGCCGGCCGACGATAGGCTCGGCCGGTGAGCACGGAAACCGCGTCCGCCGCGGAACAGGTCGCCGTACCGCCGCCGGCCGGCTGGGAGGAGGCCCGCTCCCGGGTGTACGCCGTCGGCCTCGCCGCCGCGCTGCCCGCCGTCGGCCGGCCGCTCGCCGACACCGACGGGCACACCCTCGCCGAGCCGCTGACCACCCGCACCGACCTGCCCGCCTTCCCCACCTCCAGCGTGGACGGCTGGGCGGTGCGCGGGGACGGTCCGTGGCGGGTCGTCGGCCGGGTGCTGGCCGGTGGCAGCCCGGCCCCGTTGACCGACGACGGGACCACCGTCGAGATCGCCACCGGCGCGATGGTGCCCGAGGGGGTCACCGCGATCCTGCGGGTCGAGGAGTCCACCCGCACCGCCGACGGCCGGGTCGCCGGCACCCCCCGGCCGAGCCCCGAGTGGCGCGAGCCCGGCGAGGAGGCACGCGCCGGTGAGGAGCTGCTCCCGGCGGGCACCCCGGTCGACCCGGCGGTGATCGGACTGGCCGCCTCCTGCGGCCACGACACGCTGCGGGTGCGCCGGTCGCCCCGCGCCGCGCTGCTGGTCTTCGGCGACGAGCTGTTGACGTCGGGGCCGCCGGCCGCCGGCCGGGTGCGGGACGCCCTCGGGCCGGCCGTGCCGGCGTGGCTGCGCCGGTACGGCTGCCAGGTGCGCCCGGCCGACGTCGTCGGCCCGGTGGCCGACACGCTGCCGGCGCACGTGGCGGCCCTGCGCGCGGCGCTGGCCACCGCCGACCTGGTCTGCACCACCGGCGGCACGATGCACGGCCCGGTCGACCACCTGCACCCCACCCTGGAGGCGCTCGGCGCGGACTACGTGGTCAACACGGTCGCGGTCCGCCCCGGCTTCCCCATGCTGCTGGCCCGGCTGGTCGACCCGGACGGCCGGGTCCGCTTCGTCGCCGGCCTGCCCGGCAACCCGCAGTCCGCGATCGTCGCGCTCGTCTCGCTGGTCGCGCCGCTGCTGGCGGGCCTGCAGGGCCGGCCGATGCCGGTGCTGCCGCACGCCACGCTGGCCGAGGCCGTGCCAGGGCGGGGCGACTACACCCACCTGGCCCTGGTCCGGCTGGACCGGGTCGCCGGCACCGCCCACCCGGTCCGGCACGTCGGGTCGGCCATGCTGCGCGGGCTGGCCGGCGCGGACGGCTTCGCGGTCATCCGCCCCGGCAGCACCGGCGAGCCGGGCGCGCGGGTGCCGGTCGTGCCGCTGCCGCTGCTGCCCGGGGAGCGGTCGTGTCCGTGAGAAGGGTGCACCCGGTGACGATCGAGGAGCCGACCGTCTTCGGCACGGTCACCACCGAGCCGCTGGACCTGGCGGCGCACGAGGCGGCGGTCGCCGACCGGCGGGCCGGGGCGGTGGTGTCGTTCCAGGGCGTGGTCCGCGACCACGACCACGGTCGCGCGGTGCTCAGCCTGGAGTACGAGGGGCACCCGAGCGCCGCCGCCGTGCTCCGGGAGGTCGCCGCCGAGATCGCCGCCGACCCCGACGTCTACGCGGTCGCCGTGTCGCACCGCGTCGGCCCGCTCGTCATCGGCGACGCGGCCCTGGTGGCGGCGGTGAGCACCGCGCACCGGGCGGCCGCGTTCGCCGCCTGCGCCCGGCTCGTCGACGAGGTCAAGGCGCGGCTGCCGATCTGGAAGCGGCAGGTGTTCGCCGACGGCACCGAGGAGTGGGTCAACTGCCCCTGACGGCGCTCGCGGCGCGGCCGAACCGGTCGGCGTAGAAGGCCGGCTCGGCGCCCGGCCGCCACGGCAGCGCGGCGACCAGCACGATCAGCGCCACGGCCAGCGAGTTCTCCATCAGCGCGCCGAACAGGCCGTCCTGGTAGTGCGACACCTCGGGGAGCTGGTGCTCGTACGGCCAGATGGGCGAGATCAGGAACAGCAGGTAGAGCCCCACCGCCGCCACGCCGTGCCGCAGGCCGGTCAGCGTCGGATACCAGATCGGCGGGCGCAGCCCGTTGACCCCGGGCAGCCCGCCGTAGGACGACGCCTGGCCGGGCCGCTGCGCCACGCCCCGGCTCGCCTCGCGGCGGCGCAGCGCGGCGTCGGCCAGGACGATGACCGCCGGGATGACCCAGACCAGGTGGTGCGACCAGGAGATCGGGCTGACCACGTTCGCGGTGAGCCCGACCAGGGTGAACGCGGTCAGCTCGTCGCCGTCGGCGCGCGCGCTGACGGCCCGGGACAGCCCGAGCGCGAGCACCAGCACCGAGAACGACAGCCAGAGCAGCCCCGGGGTCTCGATCGAGTCGTAGAGCCGGGCCAGCAGGCCGGCGAGGGACTGGTTCGGGGTCATGTCGGCCGCGCCGACCCGCTCGGTCTGCCAGAGCACGCCGCCGAAGTAGGCCCGCGACTCGGTGCCGACCAGCGCGAAGCCGGCGAGGGTCACCCCGATCGTGGTGCCGACCGCCGTGGCCGCCGCCCGCCACTGCCGGGTGATCACGAGGTACACGACGAAGAGCGCCGGGGTCAGCTTGACGGCGGTGGCCAGGCCGATGCCGACCCCGGCCCACGCCCCGCTGAACACGAACCGCCGCAGCGGCCCGGCCGCGTCGTCGAACCGGGTGCCCCGCCGGGCCCGCCAGCGCAGCCCGATCAGGTCGGCCATGATCAGGGCGAACAGCAGCAGGTTGACCTGCCCGTAGCCGAGGGTCTCGCGCCCCGGCTCGATGGCGATCGCCATCGGCGTCGCGATGCCCACCGTGTACCACAACGGCCAGCCCAGCCGGTCGACGATCGGCCGCAGCAGGCCGGCCAGGACGAGGGCCAGCGCGCCGATGCTGGCCACGGCGTTCAGCCAACCGGCGACGTTGACGGGCACCAGCGCCATGGGCAGCATCACCAGCGCGCCGAACGGGGGGTAGGTGAAGCCGAGCGTGGTGGAGGGGGCGATGAACTCGTACAGCTCGTTGCCGTTCGCCCACCACACCACCGCGCCGTGGTAGATCTTCATGTCGAAGAAGTTGTACGGCCGCCCGAAGGCGCCGATCGCGAGCCACGCCGCGTACGCGACGGTGGCGATCACACCGGCGCGCACCGCCGTCCTGCGGTCCACCCCACGGGTCGCGCGACGGACCGGAGCGAGGCGGTCCATCCGTCGTCCGACGGTCGCCGGCACGTCGTGGCCACCCCCATACCAAGGTCGTCCTGCCCGTCCAGGTCCAGCACGGAGCCTAGAACGGCGCCTCACGTTGATGCCTCCCGCGTTATGCGACCGTGTCCGATCCCACACTGGTTTTTTACATTTCCACCGCGTTAACGCCTACCGGGCGGTTCAGGTAATTCGTGGCGTTGGCGGGGGCGGGCCAACGGAGAGGAGGGTCGCGCCGCAGGTCAGCCCGGCAGTCGACGGGCGGTGGCGGCCGAGCGTACGGCGATCCGGGCCTCGCGGCGGGCCGTCCGGACGGCCCGGGCCACCGACCGTCGCGAGTGGCCGAACCGGTGACCGGCGCGCCACCGCAGGCCCGGCTTGCCCTCGGTGTCGGCGGCGGCCAGCAGCAGCCCGCCGAAGAGCCCGAGATTCTTCAGGAAGTGGACCTGGTTCTGCATGCGTTCGGCCGGGTCGGTGCTGTTCCAGAAGGGATGGCCGGCGGCCGTCGTCGGGATCAGCGTGCCAGCGAGCAGCAGCGCGGC
Source organism: Micromonospora sp. DH13 (assembly GCF_020873825.1). Classification (NCBI taxonomy): domain Bacteria; kingdom Bacillati; phylum Actinomycetota; class Actinomycetes; order Micromonosporales; family Micromonosporaceae; genus Micromonospora; species Micromonospora sp. DH13. The sequence goes on along the minus strand of NZ_JAHWGR010000053.1, from coordinate 14,596 downwards.
CGGGCGGGTGAACTTCCCGGTGGCCAGCATCAGCCCGCCGACGAGCTGGGTGGCAGCGTTGGCGCGGATCAACGTCTCGGTGTCGGTGGGGATGCGCGGGAAGACCTGCTGGAGCAGCGGGGTCACCCGGTCGGTGACCGGCTTCGCCGCCGGCACCAGCCGCCCCGGATGCTGAAAGTTGCGGGCGCCGCTGACCACGAAGATGCCGCTCAACATGACGCGGGCGAGGGAACGCACGGGTGTCATGGGTCAGTCATACCCCGTCGCGGGCACCGCTACCCCTGCAACGGCCCGATCCGATCGGTGAACGTGGACGTCGCCGCCGGGCCCGTGGCCCGCGGGTCGGCGCGTCGATCGAGGCCCGTCGCGCAGGGGAACGCCACGCCGATGCGAGCCCGTCGCGGCGGGCAGCGCCACGCCGATCGGGGCGACCGTCGGTGGTGGAACCGGCCCGGCGGGTAACCTCGCCCGGGTGACGACTCTGCGGCTGCGGCCCGAGGGCCCGGCGGACACCGGCCCCGTCCGGCGGGTGCTGACCGCCGCGTTCGCCCGCCCGGACGTGTCGACCCCACCCGAGGTGGGGCTGGTCGAGGACCTGCGCGGCACCGACGCCTGGATCCCCGAGCTGGCCATGGTCGCCGAGTACGGCGGCGAGGTGGTCGGCTATGCCCTGCTCACCCGGGTCCACGTCCGCGACGACGGCGGGAGCGCCCCGGCGCTGGCCCTCGGCCCGGTGGCGGTCGCCCCCCACCGGCAGCGGGTCGGGCACGGCACGGCCGTCGTGCAGGCCGCCCTGGACGCCGCCACCGAGCTCGGCGAGCGACTCGTGGTGGTGCTCGGTGACCCGGGCTACTACCGGCGGTTCGGCTTCACCCGCGCCGACCGGATGGGGCTGACCAGCCCGTGGTCCGGCCTGGGCGAGCCGTGGCAGGCGCTGGTCCTGCCCGCCAGCACCAGCGGGGACGGCCCCGTGCCCCGGGGCGAGGTGCTGTTCCCGCCGCCCTGGTCGAAGGTCTGACCACCCGGCGCGTGCTCAGGCCGGCTGGGTGCGCAGGTAGCGGCCGAAGTGCGGGACGGTGAACGCGACCGTGCCGCGTTCCCCGGAGTAGATCAGCCCCTTCTTGATCAGCGCGTCCCGTGCCGGGGAGAGGCTCGCCGGCTTGCGCCCGAGCGCGCGGGCGATCTCGGCGGTCGGCACGGCCGCGTCCATGTCGTCCCGGCCGCCCGTGTCCCCCTCCACCAGGGACAGGGTGGCCATGGCGCGCATGTACTCGCGCTCGGCCGGCGTGGCCCGCTCGAACCGGGAGCCGAAGAAGCCCACCGCCAGCTCGGCCTCCGCCTCGGGGGCGGCCACCCGCACGTCCGCGTCGGTGATCGGGGACCGCGGCGCGTGGTCCCAGGTGGCCTTGCCGTACGCCTGGACGAAGTACGGGTAGCCGCCCGACTTCTCGTAGAGCAGGTCGAGGGCCTTCGGCTCGTACTCGACCTCCTCACGCTCGGCCGGCGCGCAGAGCGCCTGGTCGGCGGCGATCCGGTCGAGCCGGTCGATGCGCTGGTAGCGGAACAGCCGCTCCGAGTACGACTTGGCGGCGCTGAGCACGGCCGGCAGGTGCGGCAGGCCCGCGCCCACCACGATCAGCGGCGCGCCGAGCTGCGACAGCTCGTGGCAGGCGGCGCAGAGCGCCGAGACGTCCTCGGGGCCGAGATCCTGCATCTCGTCGATGAAGACGGCGATGCCGGTGCCGACGTCGGCGGCCACCGCCGCGGCGTCGCTGAGCAGCTCCACCAGGTCGATCTCGATGTCGCCCGAGTCGGCCCGGCCGGTCGCGGCCGGCACGTCGATGCCCGGCTGCCACCGGTCGCGCAGCTTCGGTGCCGTGCCCGCCCGGCCGGTCGGCGCGGACCGCTGGGCGAACGCCTTGAGCACCCCGAGGAACGCGTCGATCCGGTCCGGGGCGCGGTGCCGGGGGGCCAGCTCCCGCACCGCCATGTGCAGCGCGGCGGCGACCGGACGGCGCAGCGACTGGTCGGGTCGCGCCTCGATCTTGCCGGTGCCCCAGAGGCGGGTGATCGCCTGCGAGCGCAGGGTGTTGAGCAGGACGGTCTTCCCCACGCCGCGCAGGCCCGTGAGCATCAGGCTGCGTTCGGGGCGGCCCCGCGCGATGCGCTCCAGCACGACGTCGAAGACGTCCAGCTCCCGCCCCCGCCCCGCGAGCTCGGGCGGGCGCTGGCCGGCGCCCGGGGCGTACGGGTTGCGGACCGGATCCACGAATTGCACAGTATCGGGCCGTCTAGCTGCGGGGCTAGACATCCGTAGAGGACCCTACCGGCGTGTCGTCGGCCGTCGAGGCAAAACTAGGGCTGTCTAGCGTCCACGCTAGACAGCCCTAGTTTCGGGTAGCGGGCCCGCTCTCAGCGGGTGCGCTTCTTCAGGCAGAGCACGTAGTCGAGGGCGTTGACCGGATTGTCGCTGACGAAGTTGGCGGTCGCGTCCGGCGACGCCGTCTTGCACCGGTCGCCGTCCGTGGTGCCCGGGATGCGCAGCAGGACCTCGTACGTGTCCGGTCCGCACGGGACCTTCCGCAGGTCGGCGTTGGCGTCCGTGCCCTCGTTGACCACGCAGTCGCCCCTGGCGAAGTCCCCGTCGTCGTCCTCGGTCGGGCTCGGCTCGGCCGTGGTCGGTGCGGCCGTCGGAACGTCGCTCGGCTCGCCCGTCGGCACCGTCGGCGCGGTCACCGTCGGCGCGGCGGAGCCGCCGTCGTCGTCGGCCGCCTGCCAGATCCCCCACCCGGCCAGGGCGAGGCAGGGGCAGAGCAGCAGCACGACCACCAGGGCGATGATCAGGGCGATCCGGCCGCCCCGGCGCGGCGCGGGCGGGGCGACGGGCGGTGGCCCGTACCCCGGGGGCGGGGGCGGGCCCCACGGCCCGGCCGGCCCCGGCTGGTTGACCGGCGGGAAGGGGCCAGGGGGCGGGTACCCACCCGGCTGGCCGCCGGGCGGGAACGGGCCGGGCGGCGGATACCCCGACTGCTCCGGCGGGTAGCCCGGCTGGCCCGGCGGATACCCCGGCTGGCCCGGCGGGTACCCCGGCTGGTCACCGGCGGGTGCCGGCCCCCACTGCGGCGGGGCCGGGTCGACCGGAGGGCCGGCGGGCGGCCTGGCGTACGGGTCGTCGGGTGCGCCGGAGCCGGGTGGTCCGAAGGATGACATCTCTCCCCCAGGGGTGTGGCGGACGGAGGGCGTGGCACCGGATGAGCGGCGTCAGCGCGGCTTCGGCGCGGATCAGCGGAGCTTCAGGCAGAGCACGAAGTCCAGGGTGTCCAGCTGGCTGTCGAAGAAGTACCAGTTGGTGTAGCCGGTCACCTTGGCGCACTTCGCCTCGGCGTCCTTCTCCCCGCTGGTCTGCCCGTCGAACCGGCGCAGCACCTCGTACGTCTTCGGGCCGCACGGGCTGATCAGCAGCTTGGGCTTGCCGCCCGCCGGCCCCTCGTTGCGGACGCACTGCCCCACCTTCACGAACCGGGGATCCGCCGACGACTCGGGTGCCGGGGCGGTGGGCGCGGTCGTCGGCGCCGCCGGGGTGTCCTCCGCCGTCGGAGCGACGCTGGGCGCGGCGGGGCCCGCTGCGGGCGGCGGATCGTCGTCCTGCCGCAGCAGATACCACACGGCCGCGCCGCCGACGAGCGCGAGCACGACCAGGGTGGCCAGCACGGCGGTCAGCGGACCGCGTCCGCGCTTGCGGTCCGCCGGCGGCCCCGCCTCCCCGGGGTACGGCGGCAGGGGCCGCCCGGGATACGAGGGCGCACCCCCGGCGGGGTAGGGCGGAACCGGCTCCCCCGGGTACGGCGGCGCTCCGCCCGTCCTCGGGTACGGCGCGGGGGCCTGCCGGTCGTCGGCGTACCGGTCCCCGGGGTGCGCCGGGCCGACCCCGGCCGGCCGGTAGACGTCGGGGTGCCCCGGATCGTGGGGACCCGGCCCGCCCCACGGGCCGGGCTGCGGTTCCCGGGCACCGGCCGCGGACCGGCCGGGGTCACCCGGCCACGGTGCCCGGTCAGCCGGGTGGGGCCCGGGCTGCGGGGGACCGTACCGCCCGGCGGGACCCGGCTCGGGCGGCTGCCCGGCGTACGTCGGATACGGGCCCGGCTCGGGCCGGTAGCCCGGATACGGGCCAGGCTCGGGCCGATGGCCGGATCGCGGACCCGGCTCGGGTGGATAGCCGGGGTGCGGGCCCGGCTCGGGCCGGTGGCCGCCCTGCGGGTAGGGGGCCGGCCCGGGCCGGTAGCCGCCCTGCGCCGGGTAACCCGGCTCCGGCGCGCCCGGGCGGCGGGATGGATCCGCCGGATCCGGATCCCTCCAGGCGTCGTCCGCCCACGGCTCGGCCGGCGTGCCGTACCCGTCGTCGGGCCGGCGCCCGGGCCACGCCCCGGCGGGACCCTCACCCGGTGGTCCGTAGTTCGACATGCACACCCTCCTACCCCGAGCGGTGAGGCCGGCCACCAACCAGGGACGCCGACGCCGTGGTCACCGTAGCGTGGCGAACCGATGACATCACCACCCCGGCGGGTTACGCCACCCCTACCGAACGTGCCGGAGCCGACCGGCGCAGCCGCCGCGCCGTCGGCCCGACCGGCGCTGATCTGGGCGGCGCTGGCCGTCGTCTACGTCCTCTGGGGCTCCACCTACCTGGCCATCCGGGTCGCGGTGGAGTCGCTGCCGGCCCTCGCGTCGGCCGGCCTCCGGTTCGGCGCGGCCGCCGCCGTGCTCGCCCTCTTCCTCCGGGTACGCCGCGGCGCCGGCGCCCTGCGCGTCGACCGGCGGCAGCTCGGCTCCGCCGCACTCGTCGGCGTGCTCCTGCTGGCCGGCGGCAACGGCCTCGTGGTGCTCGCCGAGTCGGGGCCGCCCGGGACGGCGGTGCCCTCCGGCATCGCGGCGCTGCTCGTCGCCACGGTTCCGCTGCTGGTCGTCCTGCTCCGCACGCTCGGCGGCGACCGGCCCCGGGTGTGGACCTTCGCCGGGGTGACGCTGGGCTTCCTCGGCCTGGTCCTGCTCGTGCTGCCGACCGGCGGGTCGGTCGGGTCCTACCTGGCCGGGCGGCTGCGGATGCCCACGGATCCGTTCGTCGCCACCGTCTACGAGATGGTCGCCGGTGCCGTGGCGCTGACCGTGCTCGCCGCCGCCCGGGGCGAACTGCGGGACCTCGACCTCGGGCAGGTCACCGGCCGGTCCTGGCTGGCCCTCGCGTACCTGATGGTCGCCGGCTCGCTGGTCGCCTTCACCGCGTACGTCTGGCTGCTGCACCACGCGCCGATCTCGCTGGTGTCCACCTACGCGTACGTGAACCCGGTCGTCGCGGTCGCGCTCGGCGCGCTGCTGGTCGCGGAGCCGATCACCGCCCAGGTGCTGCTCGGCGGCGCGGTGATCGTCGCCGGGGTCGCGCTGGTGGTCAGCATGGAACGCCCCGGACGGCGCACCGGGACGGCGACCCGACCCGCCCGGCGGTAGCGTCCGGCCGGTGCCCACCACCGGCGTGCTCGTTCTCGCCCTGACCAGCCGGCCGACCGTCGGAGTCCTCGCTCTCGCCCTGACCGGAGCGGTCACCGGGGCGTTCGTGCCGTGGCTGGCGGGGCGCTTCACCGGCGTACCCCGGCCCGGTCCTGCCCGGGTCGGTGCTGGTCGACCCGCTGCGGGCCGGCGCGGGGCGGCCCGGGGGAGGGCGGTGGCCTGGGCGGCGGTGGCCGCCGTGGTGTTCGGCGGGCTGGCCGTCACGCCCGGCGTCGGCCCGGCGCTGCCGGCGTTCCTCGCGGTGGCGGCGGTCGGTCTGGTGCTCGCGGCGGTCGACCTGGCCTGCCTGCGGCTGCCGGACCCGCTGGTCGGCCTGGCGGCGCTCGGCGCGGCGGCCGGGCTGGTCGCGGCGGCGGCGGTCGACGGCCGGCCCGGCCGGCTGCTCGCGCCGCTGGCCGGGGCGGGGCTGTCGTTCCTCGGGTACGCGCTGCTCGCCCTCCTGCCCGGCTCGCGGCTCGGCTTCGGCGACGTGAAGCTGGCCGCCGTGCTGGGGCTGCCGCTCGGCTGGCTGGGCTGGCCGGCGCTGCTGACCGGGCTGGTCCTGCCGCACGTGCTGCACGGGCTGGCCGTGCTCGGCCTGCTGGCCGCCCGCCGGGCCCACCGGGACACCCTGCTGCCGCTCGGGCCGGCCCTGCTCGCCGGCGCCTGGCTGGCGGCCCTCACCGCCTGAGCCGCCCCGCCCCGCCCCCGTGCCGTGAGAAGGGGACCCTTCTCTACCTCAGGCGTTAATAAGGGGCCCTTCCTTTCACAGCAGGCGGAGTTGGCGGTCCTTCGGGCGGCGGGGCTCCGCCTCGCCCAGGCGCTCGAACAGCCCCGGGTCGATCACGTCGAGGAACGGCGTCGGCCGGCAGTCCCGCTCCGCCCCGTGCCGCGTACGTCGGGCCGCGTGGCTGACGTAGAGCCGGTCCTGGGCGCGGGTGAGGCCGACGAAGAACAGCCGCCGTTCCTCGGCGATCGCGTCCTCGTCGGGCGTCGAGCCGGGCCAGCGCAGCGGGAGCAGCCCGTCCTCGCAGCCGACGAGGAACACGACGGGGAACTCCAGCCCCTTCGCGGCGTGCAGGGTGAGCAGGGTGACCGCCTCGGCGCGCGGGTCGAGGGCGTCGACCTCCGCGCCGGTGGCGAGCTGGGACAGGAACAGCTCCAGGTCGTCGCCGCAGCGGCGGGCCAGCGGGGTGAGCAGGTCGACGGCGGCGCGGACCTCCTCGGGGCGTACCACGCCGGAGCCGTCGAGGGTGGGCGCGGCGAACCGGTCGGCGACCGCCTGCGCGGCGAGCCGCACCCGGGCGGGCAGGCCGCCGGAGCCGTCGGCGTGCCGCAGCTCCCGGGCGATCGCGGCCACCCCGGGCCGGTCGCGCAGCCGGTCGTGCGAGCGCTTCTGCACGGGCACGTTGGCGCGGGCCAGGGCGTCCACGATGGGGGCGGCCTGCGCGTCGGTGCGGTACAGCACGGCGATGTCGGAGAAGGACAGCGAGGTGGACCGGCCGTCGATGCGCCCCGAGTCCAGGGACCGGTGGGACAGGCCGCCGACGAGGTCGTCGACGGTGCGTACGACGAAGTCGGCCTCGTCGGCGACGGACGCAGCGGCGTACCGGCCGACCAGCGGGGCCTCGGGGTCGAGCCGGGCCGGGTCGAGCCGGCGGCCCCGGACCAGCGACGACGGCGCGATGGCCTGCACGGCGGCGGCGAGGATCGGCGCGGACGAGCGGTAGTTGCGGTTGAGCCGCACCAGCCGGGCGTCGGTGAAATCCTGCGAGAAGCGCAGGAAGTAGCCGACGTCCGCGCCGCGGAACGAGTAGATCGCCTGGTCCGGGTCGCCGATCGCGCACAGGTTGCCGTCGGCGGGGCTGAGCAGCCGCAGCAGCTCGTACTGGACGGCGTCGACGTCCTGGTACTCGTCCACGAAGATCCACTGCCAGCGGTCCCGGTAGCGCTGCACCAGCTTCCGGTCCGCGCGCAGCAGCTCCACCGGCAGCGTGAGCAGGTCGTCGAGGTCGACCAGGTCCCGCTTGCGCAGCAGCGCGGTGTACGCCGCCTGGTCCTCCCCCGCCTCCGTCTTGGCCGCCGTCCGCTCGGCGTCGTCGGCGATGCGGAAGTCGGCCGGCAGCCCGGCCGTGCCCGCGTTCTCCCGCAGGATCGTGAGGCCCAGCGAGTGGAACGTGCCGACGGTGATGTCCTCGGCGACGGGCCCGAGCAGCCCGTCGAGGCGGTGCCGCAGCTCCTCGGCGGCCCGCCGGGTGAAGGTGATCGCGAGGCAGCGCTCCGGGAACACGTTCAGCTCGGCGCACAGGTAGGCGATCCGGTGGGTCAGCGTGCGGGTCTTGCCGGTGCCCGGGCCGGCGACGATCAGCAGCGGGCCGCCCGGCGCGGACGCGGCCACCCGCTGCATCGCGTCCAGCCGGTCCAGCAGCCCCGTGCCGACCTCCTCCATGCCGGCGAGCATCGGCTCGAACGGCTCGTGCGGGGAGGGCTGCGGCGGGATCGGCGGCGGCGGGGCCGGCGGGGCGGGCTTCCGCTTCGGCTCGGCCTTCGCGGCGGCCGGGCGCTTCGCCTTCGCCGCCGGCTCCGCGGCCGGTCGCTGCGCCGGCACGGGTACGTCGAACAGCGTCTCCGCCTGCGCCCCCGTCCCCTTCCCGCCCAGCTCCGCCGGGTCGAAGAGGGTGATCACCCCGTATTCGCCGTCGTAGCCGGGCACCCGGCGCACGTCGCCCCGGCGCAGCCGGCCGATGCCCTCGGCGAGCAGTTCCCCGCCGACCCGGCCGATCTCGTCGAGCGGGGCGCGGGTCAGGATCTCCAGCTCCGGGCCGAGCGCGGCGACGAGGTCGTTGAGCTTCCCCTCGACCTTCTTGGACTTCGGGCCCACGTGGTTCAGCTCGCCGAGGATCTCCGCCAGCGGCACCAGGTGGGTGACGTCCCGGGCGTGGGCCGGCCGGTGCCCCTCGGGCCGGTCGGCCAGCTCCTCGACGCGGCTGAGCACCCCGACGGTGAGCGGCTTGCCGCACTCGGGGCAGCGGCCGCCGGCCGCCCGGGTCCGCTCCGGCGACCAGTTGACGCCGCAGAGCCGGTGCCCGTCGGCGTGGTACTTGCCCTCCTCGGGGAAGAACTCGATGGTGCCGGCGAGCCCGTCGCCGGTGCGCAGCGCCTCGCGGATCGCGAAGTAGTCGCGGCCCGTGGCGAAGACCGTCGCCTCGCGGGCCAGGGCGGGCGGCGAGTGGGCGTCCGAGTTGGACACGAGCTGGTAGCGGTCGAGGCTGCCGACCCGCCAGTTCATCTCCGGGTCCGACGACAGCCCGGTCTCCACCGCGAAGATGTGCCCGGCCAGGTCGGCGTAGCAGTCGGCGATCGCGTCGAAGCCGGACTTCGAGCCCAGCGCCGAGAACCACGGCGTCCAGATGTGCGCCGGCACGAGGTAGCCGTCCGGGCTGGCCTCCAGGGTGATCTCCAGCAGGTCCCGGCTGTCGAGGCCGAGGATGGGCCGCCCGTCGGAGGCGATGTTGCCGATCCGGCCGAGGGTGGTGTTGAACCGCTCCACCGCGTCGAGGTCGGGCAGGTAGACCAGGTGGTGCACCTTACGGGTGCGGTCGTCCCGCTTGTAGATCGTGGAGATCTCCACGCTGAGCATGAACCGGACCGGGTCCGCCTCCGCCTCGCTGGCCAGCCGGGGCGGCAGCCGGCGGGCGACGTCCCGCTCCGTCTCGGGGGAGAGGCGGTACAGGCCCGGCTCGGCCGGGTGCAGCGTCTGGCGCAGGTGGTCGTACCAGGCGGGGTGGGTGAAGTCGCCGGTTCCGAGCACCCCGATGCCCTTGCGCCGGGCCCACCAGGCGAGGTTCGGCGTGGTCAGGTCGCGGCTGCACGCGCGCGAGTACTTCGAGTGGATGTGCAGGTCCGCGACGAACGGCGAGGGGCCGGCCGGGGGTACGGCGCTGAACGGGAGCACGCCGCATCCTGTCACGCCCGCCCCGACGCCCGCCCGCCGCCACGCGTACGCGTGACCTGAGCAATCCTTGTCTGGACACCGGGGCGAGGGCGCGCTAAGCCCTTCAGGGGGTGCGCAGCTCCACAAGGGTGATCTGCGGGTTCGCCCCCACCCGCACCGGCGGCCCCCAGAAGCCGGCGCCGTTGGTGACGTACACCTTCGTGCCGTCGACCTCGCCGAGGCCGGACACGACCGGCTGCTGGAGCCGGACGGCCAGGTTGAACGGCACCATCTGGCCGCCGTGGGTGTGCCCGGACAGCTGCAGGTCCACGCCGAACTTCGCGGCCTCGACGGCCGCCACCGGCTGGTGGGCCAGCAGCACCACCGGGCGGCTCGGGTCCCGGCCGCCGAGCGCGGCGGCGAAGTCGGCGGGGGCGGCCAGCCCGGTCCCGGCGGCGGTGACGTCGTTCACCCCGGCGAGGTCGAGCACCCCGGCCGGGGTGCGGATCTCCTGGCGGACGTTCTGGAGCACCCGCAGGCCGATCCGGTCCACCTCCCGCACCCACTCCTCCACGCCGGAGTAGTACTCGTGGTTGCCGGTGACGAAGAAGCTGCCGTAGCGGGAGCGCAGGTCGCCCAGCGGGGCCGCCGCCTCGCCCAGTTCGGCGACCGACCCGTCGACCAGGTCACCCACGACCGCGACGAGGTCGGCGTCCAGCCGGTTGATCATCGCGACGATGCGCTCGGTGTGCGCCCGGCCGCGCAGCGGGCCGAGGTGGATGTCGGAGACGGTGGCGATCCGCAGCCCGTCCATGCCGCGCGGGAGCTTCGCCAGCGGGATCTGCACCCGGTCCAGCCGGGGCGGGCCGAGGGCGTTGCGCACCCCGTACCCGACGGTGCCCGCGGCCGTGAGGCCCGCGAAGATCGCCGCGCTGCGGGCCAGCAGCAGCCGGCGGGACGGGTCGTGGTCGGGCTGGTCGACGGCCTCGGCGGCCGGCGGCTCGGCGGCACCGGACGCCCCGACGAGCACCGGCTCGGGCGCGGCGGCGGCCGGCTCGGCAGCGACCGCCCGGCGGCGCAGCATCCGCCGGGCGACCAGCATCGGCACCTCCAGCACGGCCAGCGCGACCAGCAGGTAGAACATCAGGGCCAGCCACACGTACCCGGGCCAGGCCAGCCAGTACAGGCCGTTCTGGGTGCCGGCCATCGTGGCGGGCACGAGCAGCGTGAGCAGCGCCGCCGCGATCACGCCGGCCCGGCGCAGCCGCCGGGACGTGGTGGTGTCCGCGACCAGGCGCTTCCACAGGTAGAGGTGGATGAGGCCGATCACGACCAGCACGAAGCCCACCAGAGCCACAACCGCCAACACCGAGCCTCCTCAGCCGCCCGCGAACGGCGGCAGCACGTCGATCGTCGCCCCTGCCGGCAGCGGTGTCCGGCGATCGTGACAGGTCACGCCGTCGACCAGGAAACTCGCCACCCTCAGCACGGCGGCGAGGCGCTCGCCGTGCCGTCGTGTCAGTTCGTCCGTGAGTTCGTCCAGGCTGCGGCCGGCGGATGCGGTCTCCTCGGCCGTGCCGGCGGCGGCCCGCGCACCGGCGAAGTAACGGATGGTGAGCTGGTCGGGCACGTCGTGGCGCACCGGTCACCCGCCGATCGCGGACATCGGCCGGGCCGGCTGGAGGAACGTCGGGTCGTCGATGCCGTGCCCGGCCCGCTTGCCCCACATCGCCGCCCGCCACCGCCGGGCCAGCTCGTCGTCGTCCGCCCCGGCCCGCAGCGCGCCGCGCAGGTCGGACTCCTCGGTGGCGAAGAGGCACGCCCGGACCTGCCCGTCGGCGGTGAGCCGGGTGCGGTCGCAGTCGCCGCAGAACGGCCGGGTGACGCTGCCGATCACCCCGACCCGGGCGGGACCGCCGTCGACCAGCCAGGTCTCGGCGGGGGCCGCGCCCCGCTCGGCCGGGTCGGGGGTCAGGTCGAAGCCGGTACGGGGCAGGCCGGCCCCGGTGTGCGGGTCGGCTGCCGTGGGCGGGCCGGCTTCGGGGCGGAGGCCGGCCTCGGTGTCCGGGCCGGCTTCGGGGCGGAGGCCGGCCCCGGTGTCCGGGCCGGCTCCGGCGCGGAGGGTGGCGAGGATCTCGTCGGCGGTGACCATCGCGGCCCGGTCCCAGCCGTGCTGGGCGTCCAACGGCATCTGCTCGATGAACCGCAGCTCGTAGCCGTGGGCCAGGGCGAAGCGGAGCAGCGCGGGGGCCTCGTCGTCGTTGACGCCCCGCATCAGCACACTGTTGATCTTGACCGGGGTGAGCCCGGCGGCGGCGGCCCCGGCCAGCCCGGCGAGGACGTCCGCGAGCCGGTCGCGCCGGGTCAGCCGGGCGAACCGAGCGGCGTCGAGGGTGTCCAGCGACACGTTCACCCGGTCCAGGCCGGCGGCCCGCAGCGCCGGGGCCAGCCGGTCGAGACCGAGCCCGTTCGTGGTCAGCGAGATCCGGGGCCGGGGCTCCAGCGCGGCCACCGCCGCGACGATGCCGACCACCCCGGGACGGATCAGCGGCTCCCCGCCGGTGAACCGCACCTCGGTCACCCCGAGCCGCTCCACCGCCACCCGCACCAGCCGGACGATCTCGTCGTCGCTCAGCAGCTGCGGCCCCGCCAGCCAGGGCAGCCCCTCGGCCGGCATGCAGTAGGTGCAGCGCAGGTTGCACTTGTCGGTCAGCGAGACGCGCAGGTCCCGGGCGACGCGGCCGTACCGGTCGACGAGGACGCCGTCGGTCCCTCGCGCGGCGGTCACCGTTCGACGGTAGCGCGCCCCGCCCCGCGCAGGGTGTCCCGGGCGGCGGCACCGACCGCATCGCGGTACGCCGCGCCGAACAGGGCGGTGTGCACCAGCAGCAGGTGCAACTGGTGCAGCGGCACCCGCTCGCGCCACCCGTCGGCCAGCGGCCACGCCTCCCGGTAGGCCGCCATGATCCGCTCGTGGTGCGGCGGGCCGCCGAAGAGCGCCAACTGGGCCAGGTCGGTCTCCCGGTGGCCGCCGTGCGCGGCCGGGTCGACCAGCCACGCCCGCCCGTCGGCCCCCCAGAGCACGTTGCCCGGCCACAGGTCGCCGTGCACCCGGGCCGGCGGCTCGTCGCCGCCCAACTCGCCGACCCGCTCGACGACCTGCTCGACCAGGGCGGTCTCGGCGGCGGTGAGCGCGCCGGAGTCGACCGACATCCGCAGGTACGGCAGCAGCCGCCGACGGGCGAACCACGCCGGCCAGGGGCCGTCGTCGGGCGTGTTGTCCTGGGGGAGCGCGCCGACGAAGCCGGCCCACTCCGCGCCGAACGCGGGGGCCCCGGCGCGGTGCAGCGCCGCCAGCTCGCGGCCGAACCGCTCGGCCGCCTCCGGCGTCGGCCCGCCGGGCTCCACCCAGTCGAGCGCCAGCAGCTCCGGCAGCGCCACCACCACCTCCGGTACGGCCACCGCGCCGGCCTCCCGCAGCCAGCGCAGCCCCGCCGCCTCGGCCGCGAAGAAGCCCTCCGGCACCGGCCGCCCCGCCCGCTCCGCGGGCCACGTCTTCGCGAAGACCGAGTGCCCGTCGTCCAGGGTCAACCGGGACGCCGCGCAGACGTCCCCGCCAGCCACCGGGGTCTCCCGGATCCGCTGGTGGGTGAGGAACGTCGGGAGGTGCTCCGGATGCGCCCGCAGGTACGCCAGGTCCATGTGCGCAAGGTAGCCGCTGCCCCGCCCCGCCGTGCCGCCTGCCTCTCCTCCGCGCCGTCGAGACACCGCTGGCACACCGCGCTGAACTGCTCGAATACTGTGAGTAGTGTGGACAACTCGGCGTGTCGTCCACAGGCCCCCCGGAGGGCATCCCGCCCGGCCCACGCTGCCTGCATGACCCGCACCGATCCCGCCCGGCTCACCGTCCGCTCCCCCGCCGACCTCATCGCCGCCGTGCCCTACCTGCTCGGCTTCCACCCCGCCGACAGCGTGGTGGTGGTCGCCCTGCAGGGCCGGCGGATCGTCTTCGCCGCCCGGGCCGACCTGCCCGGCCCCGGCGACGACCCGCTGGACCCGGCCGTCCACCTGGCCGGCGTGATCGCCCGGCAGGGGGCCGAGTCCGCCACCGTGCTCGGCTACGGCGACGCCTCGGGGGTCACCCCCGCCGTCGACGCCGTACGCGACTCGCTGACCGCGGCAGGGCTGGCCGTGCTCGACGCGCTGCGGGTCACCGGCGGCCGATACTGGTCGTACCTGTGCGACGATCCGGCCTGCTGCCCGCCCGACGGCACCCCGTACGACACCGGCACCAGCGAGGTCAGCGCGGCGGCCGTCTTCGCCGGCCAGGTGGCGCTGCCCGACCGGGCGGCCCTGACCGCGCAGGTGGCCCCCTTCGGCGGTCCGGCACGGGTGGCGATGCGCCACGCGGTCGACCGCGCCGAACGCAAGCTGGACGCCCTGATCACCGCAGCCGGCGAGGCCGACCTGCTCGGCGGCCGGGCGCTGCGCCGGGCCGGCGTCGACGCCGTCCGTGGTGCCCTGCGGGGGAGCCGTCGGGGCGAGCGGCTCACCGACGACGAGGTGGCCTGGCTGACCCTGCTGCTGACCCACCTGCCCGTCCGGGACCACGCCTGGGAACGCACCGACGGGCGGGACCGGGACATCGCCCTCTGGACGGACGTCCTGCGCCGCGCCGAGCAGGACCTGATCGCCGCCCCGGGCTCCCTGCTCGCCTTCGCCTGCTGGCGGGCGGGGCAGGGGGCACTGGCGGCGGTGGCGTTGGAACGGGTGCTGGAGGCGCATCCGAACTACTCGCTCGGCCTGCTCCTCGACGACCTGCTGCGTCGCGGGGTGCCGCCGTCGCAGCTCGACGGCTGGCCGGCGAACCGTCCCCCGGGGGTGCTCCGTCGCCGTCGACGTCGCCGTGATCCCTGATTCGTCAGGCGGATGCTGGTCGGTTCGCTCGTCGTGTCGTCTGGCCTGCTCCGTGTGCTTGTCGCCTGGTGTGGGTGGGGGTTCGCCGGGGCCCGCCCGCTCCGGGCGGACGCTCCTATGCCGCGTCAAGTGGTGGGGGTGGGGTTTCGAGGCGTCGGTAGAGGTCTCGGGCGATGTAGCGTTTGAGGCAGCGTTTGATCTCTC
>NZ_JAHWGR010000052.1:0-38843 GCF_020873825.1 Micromonospora sp. DH13 | reverse complement strand
CCACCCACGACCCCGCCCCCGACCACGCCGCCACCCACCACCCCGCCGCCCACGACCCCGCCCGCCGGGGCCAAGCAGATGGAGAACCTCGACCGGGGGCTGATCAGCGTCCGCTCCGGCAGCGGCAACCTCGTCTCCTGGCGGCTGCTGGGCACCGAGACCTCCGGGGTGTCGTTCAACCTCTACCGCGGCTCCACCAAGGTCAACGCCAGCCCGATCACCGGCGCCACCAACTACCTCGACGCCGGGGCGGCGGCCGGCTCCGCGTACACCGTGCGGGCCGTCGTCGGCGGCGCCGAGCAGGCGGCGTCCGCGCCCGCGCTCCAGTTCGCCAACGGCTACCTCGACGTGCCCCTGCAGGTCCCGCCGGGTGGCACCACCCCCACCGGGGAGGCCTACACCTACTCGGCCAACGACGCCAGCGTCGGCGACCTCGACGGCGACGGCGACTACGAGATCGTCCTCAAGTGGGACCCGTCCAACAGCAAGGACAACTCGCAGTCCGGCTACACCGGCAACGTCTACGTCGACGCGTACACCCTCACCGGCACCCGGCTGTGGCGCGTCGACCTCGGCCGCAACATCCGCGCCGGCGCCCACTACACCCAGTTCCAGGTGTACGACTACGACGGCGACGGCGACGCCGAGGTGGCCATGAAGACCGCCGACGGCACCCGCTCCGGCACCGGCCAGGTCATCGGCTCGTCGTCGGCCGACTACCGCAACTCCAGCGGGTACGTCCTGTCCGGCCCCGAGTTCCTCACCATGTTCGACGGCCGCACCGGCGCCGCGGTGTCCACCGTCAACTACGACCCGCCGCGCGGCACCGTCTCCTCCTGGGGCGACAGCTACGGCAACCGCGTCGACCGGTTCCTCGCCGCGACCGCGTACCTCGACGGCCAGCGCCCCTCGCTGATCATGGCCCGGGGCTACTACACCCGCGCCGTCATCGCCGCCTGGGACTTCCGCAACGGCGCCCTCACCAAGCGGTGGACGTTCGACTCCAACGCCTCCGGCAACTCCGCCGCCGCCGGGCAGGGCAACCACAACCTGTCCGTCGCCGACGTCGACGCCGACGGCCGGCAGGAGATCGTCTACGGGGCCGCCACCATCGACGACAACGGCCGCCTGCTGCACTCCACCAACAACGGCCACGGCGACGCCCTGCACGTCGGCGACCTCGACCCGAGCCGCTCCGGCCTGGAGGTCTTCAAGGTCGACGAGGACGGCAGCAAGCCCAGCTCCTACTTCGCCGACGCCCGCACCGGCCAGGTCATCTGGTCCACCCCCGCCTCCGGCGACAACGGCCGCGGCGTCTCCGGCGACATCTGGGCCGGCAGCCCCGGCGCCGAGTCCTGGTCGTCGGCGGTGAGCTACCTGGCCAACACCAGGGGCCAGAACGTCGGCCGCAAGCCGTCGTCGGCGAACTTCCTCGCCTGGTGGGACGCCGACCCGGTGCGCGAACTCCTCGACGGCACGAAGATCGACAAGTACGGCACCTCCGGCGACACCCGGCTGCTCACCGGCAGCGACGTCGCCTCCAACAACAGCACCAAGTCCACGCCGGCGCTCTCCGGCGACATCCTCGGCGACTGGCGGGAAGAAGTGATCTGGCGCACCAGCGACAGCCGCGCCCTGCGCATCTACAGCACCCCGACCCAGACCAGCACCCGGATCCACACCCTCATGCACGACCCGCAGTACCGCGCCGCGATCGCCTGGCAGAACACGGCCTACAACCAGCCGCCACACCCGGGCTTCTTCATCGGAGACGGCATGGGGACCCCGCCCACGCCCAACATCTACCTGCGCTGACCGCGCTTAGGTAAGGTGGCAGGCACCGGGCCGCAGCCGCGGAATCCGCACAGCTCCGGCCCGGTGCACCACACCGCAGCACCCCCGACCCGTCCCGACCGGGGAGTGCCGTACCACCACCGGAACCAAAGTTACGCGGCGACCGCAACGCACCGGTGACGCCGGTATGAAGATCGTGTTTCGGGCGTTTCCAACCGGGTTCGGGTCGCCGGGTTCACCCCTGCCGGCGCAACCCGCCCGCCACCTTCTCGGCGACCAGTTCGAACGAGCGCACCCGGTCCGCCCCGTCGTACACCATCGACGTCAGCATCAACTCGTCCGCGCCGGTCCGCGTCAGCAACTCCGTCAACTGCCGGCCCACCGTCTCCGGCGAGCCCATCGCCTGCCCCTCCCGCCGCTGCACGACGAACTCCCGCTCCGCCGCCGTGTACGGGTACGCCGCCGCCTCCTCCGGCGACGCCAGCGGCTGCGGCCGCCCCGAGCGCAGCTTCAGGAACGCCAGCGCCGACGGCCCCGCCAGCCACTGCGCCCGCTCGTCGGTCTCCGCGCAGATCGCGTTCACCGCCACCATCGCGTACGGCTCCGACAGCCACCGCGACGGCCGGAAGTGCTGCCGGTACAGCGCCAACGCCGGCAGCGTGTGCTGCGCGCTGAAGTGGTGCGCGAACGAGAACGGCAACCCCAGCAGCCCCGCGAGCTGCGCGCTGAACCCGCTGGAGCCCAGCAGCCACACCTGCGGCTGCTCGCCCCGCCCCGGCGTCGCCACGATCGGCCCCGCGTGCTCGCCGGTGAAGTAGCCCATCAGGTCCGCCAGCTCCCGGGGGAACCCCTCGGCCGACAGCCCCTCCATCGTCCGGCGCAACGCCAGCGCCGTCACCTGGTCGGTCCCCGGCGCCCGGCCGATGCCCAGGTCGATCCGGCCCGGGTGCAGCGCCTCCAGCGTGCCGAACTGCTCGGCCACCACCAGCGGCGCGTGGTTGGGCAGCATCACCCCGCCCGAGCCCAGCCGGATGGTGCTCGTGTGCGCGGCCAGGTGCGCGATCAGCACCGCCGGCGCGGAGCTCGCGATCGCCGGCATGTTGTGGTGCTCGGCCACCCAGAACCGCCGGTAGCCCAGCTCCTCGGCCCGCCGGGCCAGGTCGGTGGTGTGCCGCAGGGCCTCGCCGGCCGTGGAGCCGGCCGCGACCGGGGCGACGTCAAGGACTGACAGGGGTACATCGATCACGCGAGGAACCAACCCCGCCGGCACCCGGTTTGTTCCCGCCCGCCCCGTCGCCCGGTCGGTCCCCGCCCGCCCCGGCACCC
The DNA here is from genome assembly GCF_020873825.1 of Micromonospora sp. DH13. Lineage (NCBI taxonomy): Bacteria > Bacillati > Actinomycetota > Actinomycetes > Micromonosporales > Micromonosporaceae > Micromonospora > Micromonospora sp. DH13. Next base: position 35,723 of record NZ_JAHWGR010000052.1, on the reverse strand, counting down.
GGAATCCGCCCACCCGCCCCGACACCGCCGACACCACGAACGCCACCACCGACATCGGCAGCCCGGTCAGGCCCGCGCCGACCGGACCCAGCCCCAGCACCGACTGCAACCAGATCATCGAGTACGCCAACGGCGCGAACGCCGCGAACGTCAACAGCAGCCCCGCCAGCAGCACCGCCACGAACGCCCGGTCCCGCAGCAACGCCAGGTCGAACATCGGCTGCCGGACCCGCCACTCCACCACGGCGAACCCCGCCAGCAGCACCGCCGCCGCGCCCGCCGCCGCCCACACCACGGCATCCGACCAGCCCGCCTCGGCCGCGCGGATCAGCGCGTACGTCGCGCAGCCCGCCGCCACGGCGAACACCACCACCCCGCCGACGTCCACCCGCCCACCCACCGCCGGACGGCCCGCCGGGAGCGTCCGCGCCCCCAGCCCGAGCGCCACCGCGCTGACCGGCAGGTTCACGAAGAAGATCCAGTGCCACGACACGCCCTCGGTGAGCAGCCCACCCAGCACCGGCCCCACCGCCGCCGACGCCCCCGACACCGCCCCCCACACCCCGTACGCGGCACCCCGGTCCCGGCCCGCGTACGCCCCGTCGAGCAGCGCGAACGTCGTGGCGAACATGGCCGCCGCGCCGAGGCCCTGCGCCGCCCGCGCCGCGACCAGCCCCTGCGCGCCGGGCGCGAGCCCGCACGCCAGCGACGACAGCGCGAACACCACCACCCCCACCAGGTACGTCACCCGGTGCCCCACCCGGTCGGCCACCGCCCCCGCCCCGAGCACCAGCGCCGCCAGGGCCAGCGCGTACGCGTCGACCACCCACTGCACCGCGCCGAACGACGCGTCCAGGTCCCGCACCATGTCCGGCAGCGCGACCGTCACCACCGTCACGTCGACCAGCAGCATGAACGTGCCCAGGCAGACCGCCGTCAGGGGAAACCATCTGCGCATGCCGACACCCGCGTCTCTCCCGGCCCCGCGCGACCGCCGGTGGGCCGGTGCGCCTCACCCCGTACAACGCGGCTGGCCCGGTGGCGTCACCGGCCTGCCGGCCTGTTGCCGTGCCGGCCTGCCGGCTGGTTGCCGCACCGACCTGCCCGACTGTTGCCGTGCCGGCCCGCCGGCCCGCCCCGGCCGGTCCCGTCCTCAGCCCGTGCCGCGCACCTGCTCGAAGATCAGGCTCGTCTGGGTGTGCTGCACCGCCGGATCCACCGCCAGATGATCGAGCACGAAGTCCCGCAACGCGTCCCCGGACGCGGCCCGCACGTGCAGCACGTAGTCCTCCGCGCCCGCCACGTGGAACACCGACACCACCCCCGGCAGCCGCACCGAGCGGGCCCGGAACGCGTCCACCGCCGCCCGCTCGTGCGCCGTCAACCGCACCGACACCAGCGCCTGCAACGGCAGGCCCACCGCCGCCGGATCCACCTCCGCGTGGAACCCCCGGATCGCCCCGCACTCCCGCAACGCCCTCGTGCGCGTCAGGCAGGTCGACGCCGCCACCCCGACCCGCTCGGCGAGGGCGTTGTTCGGCAGCCGGCCGTCCGCGGCCAACTCGGTCAGGATCGCGCGGTCGACGTCGTCCAGGGCGGCGAAGGGCCGCACATCATTCGGTGCAAGGGGCATCCACCCATCCTGCTCCGAATCTCCGCGTAACTGAAGCCTCACTCGCAGAATCTTCTACGGTTCTCTTGCCCGGCATCACTGCGATGTTCGACGCTTCCCGCCATGAGCAGCACCGTGGACACCCGATCCGTCGACACCGCCGCGGTGCACGCCGGCCGCGCCGACCTCACCGCCCTCGGCGTCCACGCCCCACCCATCGACCTGTCCACCACCAACCCGCTGCCGTCGGTCACCGACGGCGGCGAAGCCTACGAAACCCTCGCCACCGGCGGCACCCTCCCGCCCGGCGGCAGCGCCGTCTACCAGCGGCTCTGGAACCCCACCGTCGCCCGCTTCGAAACCGCCCTCGCCGAACTCGAAGGCACCCCCGCCGCCGTCGCCTTCGCCAGCGGCATGGCCGCCCTCACCGCCGCCCTGCTCGCCGCCACCCGCGACGGCAGCCGCCACGTCGTCGCCGTCCGCCCCCTCTACGGCGGCACCGACCACGTCCTCGCCACCGGCCTGCTCGGCACCGACGTCACCTGGGCCCGCCCCGACCAGGTCGCCGCCGCGATCCGCCCCGACACCGCCCTCGTCGTCGTCGAGACCCCCGCCAACCCCACCCTCGACCTCGTCGACATCGCCGCCCTCGCCGCCGCAGCCGGCGACACCCCGCTGCTCGTCGACAACACCGTCGCCACCCCCGTGCTCCAGCGACCCGCCCGGCACGGCGCCGCCCTCGTCCTGCACAGCGCCACCAAGAGCATCGGCGGCCACGGCGACGTCCTCGCCGGCGTCGTCGCCTGCGACGAGGACTGGGCCGCCCGGCTGCGCCAGGTCCGCGCCCTCACCGGCGCGATCCTGCACCCCCTCGGCGCGTACCTGCTGCACCGCGGCCTGCAGACCCTGCCCCTGCGCGTCCGCGCCCAGTCCGCCGGGGCCGAGAAACTCGCCGCCTGGCTCGCCCGCCACCCCGCCGTCGACCGTGTGCACCACCCCGGCCTCGACGACCCCGCCGGGCTCGTCGGCCGGCAGATGACCGGCACCGGCAGCCTGCTCGCATTCGAGGTACGCGGCGGCGCGCCCGCCGCCGCCACCGTCGCCGCCGCCTGCCGGCTGATCACCCACGCCGTCTCCCTCGGCGGCGTCGACACCCTCGTCCAGCACCCCGCCTCGCTCACCCACCGGCCCGTCACCGGCGACGCCCGACCCGCCGGCGGGCTGCTGCGCCTCTCCGTCGGCCTGGAGGACCCGGAGGACCTGCGGGCGGACCTGGAACAGGCGCTCGCCGCGCTCGGCTGACCGCTGCCGCTGCCGGACGACGACGCCCCGCCCGGCCGGTCAGGACTTCGGGCCGACGTGCCGGTCCAGCACCGCGACCGCCTCGCGCCGGGCCACGGACAGCGAGTTGGGGCGGTTCATCCGCCAGGCGACGCCGAGCAGGCCCAGCGCCCACTGGCAGAGCCCCATGATGTCGGCCGACTCGTTGCTGAACAGGTAGCGCGGGTACACGTAGCCCCTGCCGCGCACGGTCACCCGGTTGGTCACCCGGCAGCCGTCGGAGTGGAAACAGGCCGCGCGCGAAGTCGCCGGGGCGGGCGGCGACGATCTCGCGTTGCCAGCCGGCCAGGACGATCGGCCGCTCGTGTTTCTTGCCCGGCCCGTGCTGCGGCAACAGGCACGGCCAGTGCAGGCCGTAGCTCTGGACCGCCACGCAGCCCTGCTTCCGGACCCGCTGCACGCTGTTGGCCAGGACCGCCCTCATGGCGGTCTCGCAGGCGTCGATCAGCCCCGGCCAGGACGTCGTGCAGTAGACGCGCAGCACCGGGATCCGCGCGGTGGTGACGAGGTGGCCGTCGCCGAGATAGAGGCCGAGGAGGTAGGCGTAGGCACCCGGATCTGTCGGATTGTCGACGCCCGGGCGGCAGCGGAAACACCGCAGGGCGCTGGCCTGCTGCCTGCTCTCGGGCCGATCCCTGCACCAGTGGCGGACCGTCGTGTAAGGCAACCCGACGCTGCGGGCGGCCTCGGCGATGCTCCAGCCGGACAGGTGGAGCGCGCGGACGCGGGCGCGGATCTCAGGCGGGTGCACCCGCTTATCTTCGAACGCCTGTATGACAATTTTTGTGCCCTCGGTGGGATTCGAACCCACACTGTATGCAGTTTGAGTGCATTGCCTACTGCCGGTTGGGCTACGAGGGCCTTCCATGATTCGGCCCTGACAGACTACCCACTACGCTAGGGACGGCGACACCCGGCACGGCGGGTGTCGGGCGCAGACTGGTGGGAGTGGCTCGTGGCCGAGACGCAGACGGATGCCGAGCGCAGGCGGGTGTTGATCGCCGAGGACGAGGCGCTCATCCGGCTCGACCTGGCCGAGATGCTCGTCGAGGAGGGCTACGAGGTCGTCGGGGAGGCCGGCGACGGCGAGACGGCCGTCCGGCTCGCCGAGGAGCTGAAGCCCGATCTGGTGATCCTCGACATCAAGATGCCGATCATGGACGGGCTGGCCGCCGCCGAGCGGATCGCCGGCGCCCGGATCGCCCCGGTGATCATCCTGACCGCGTTCAGCCAGCGGGACCTCGTGGAGCGGGCGCGGGCGGCCGGCGCGATGGCGTACCTCGTGAAGCCCTTCCAGAAGAGCGACCTGGTGCCGGCCGTGGAGATCGCCCTGTCGCGCTACTCGGAGATCGCCGCGCTGGAGGCCGAGGTCGCGGGCCTGACCGACCGGCTGGAGATCCGCAAGACGGTGGAGCGCGCCAAGGGTGCGCTGATGACGACGTACGGCATGACGGAGCCGCAGGCGTTCAAGTGGATCCAGCGCACGGCGATGGACCACCGGATGACCATGAAGGAGGTCGCCGAGCGGATCCTCGCCGAGACGGCCGGCGGCGAGGTGGCACAGCCGGCCTCCTGAGGCCCCTGATTCTTGGACGGTTGCTGTTCGCCGCGAGCGGTAACCGTCCAAGATTCGCGGCCCGTGCGGGCGTTCCCCGGCGGCGCGGGGTCCCCGGTGCTCCGGTTGATCGATACGATCGGATGCATGCCTCGTCACCGCCCGCGTCGGGCGTCGGGACCGTTGCGGGCGCTGCTCGGCGTGGTCGCCGGCCTCGCGGTGCTGCTGGCGGGCTGCCGGTCGTCCGAGCGTGCCGCGCCCGAGCCGGATGGTGCCGCGCCGGCCCCGGGGAGTGCCGCGCCCGACCCGGGTTCCCTGCGCCCCGACTGGCGGGCGCTGACCCTGCCGACGCCTCCGGGGGCCCCGGGCCGGCTGCTGTTGCGGGACGCGGCGGCGTGCGGCGGGCGCTGGTTCGTGGTGGGCGCGGTCGCCGACGCGGCGGGCGTGACCCGGCCGGCGGCGTGGTCCAGCCCGGCTCCGGCGTCGTCCCCGGCGGCACCGTCCCCGGTTGCGTCGACCGCGCAGGGCGGCGCCGGGTTCGCGTGGTCGCCGCTGCGGCTGACGCCGCGCACCGCGTACGGCGCGGAGAACGTGCTCACGGCGGTCGGCTGCCGCGACGGCCGGCTCGCGGCCGTGGGTGCGAAGAGCGGCGGGGTGCACGGCAATCCCCGGATCAGCACGTGGCGGCAGCTCGCCGACGGCTCGGTGGTGGAGGTGCCGGCCGAGTTCGAGGTGTTCGGCGGCCCCGACGCGGTGAACGTGGGGCGGATCGCGGGCGGCCCGGCGGGGTGGGTGATCGCCGGCAACCGGGGCACCGGCGCGGCGGCCTGGTCGTCGGCCGACGCGGGGGAGTTCCGCCTGGTCAGCGGCGTGCCCGAGCTGGCGTCGGACGCGGCGGGGCGCACGTGGGCGGCGGACGTGACGGCGGTGGCGTCGGGGTGGGTGCTGGTGGGGTCGGTGCGTGCCCCGGGGCGGCCGGGCGGTGACCCGGCGGTGTGGACCTCGCCGGACGGTCTCGGCTGGCGGCGGCAGGTCCTCCCGGCCGGGGACGCGCCGGGCGATCTCCAGCGGGTGGTCCGGGTGGGGGAGCGGCTGGTCGCGGTGGGCCGGCGCGGCGATGCCCTGGCGGCGTGGGTACGGGACGTGGCGGGGTGGCGACCGGGCGGGGCGTTGGGGCCGTCGGCGGCGGCCGGGTCGGGGCAGGTGGCGGGCCTGGCGGCGGTCGACGGCGGGGTGCTGGCGGTGGCGGTGGCCGCCGCGGGCTCCTCGGCGTGGTTCTCCACGGACGGTGGGGGTTGGGCGCCGGTGCGGCTGCCGGTGGCGCTGGCGGCGACGCCGGACCGGTCGGTCGCGGTGGCCGGGGCGGGTGGCGAGGTGTTGCTGCTGGTGGACGGCGGTGCCGAGGGGGCCCGGTTGTGGTCGGCGCGGCTACCGGGCAGGCCCGGCTGAGCGTGCCACCGGTGTGTTACCGGCCGGTGTCGGATGTCCGATTTCGCCCGTGCCCCGCGGTGTGTGTTACAGCACTCCGGCGGATCTGGCCACTCAACGTAACGGTTAGGTCAACCCCGCTTTCTAGGTCTTACGGCGTGCCCTGCCTGTGGGATAACGTCCCGGCCCAGACCGGGTACGCGGTCGGTTCGTCCACCCCCCACAAGGTCCAATTCGCAAGTCGCGGCGGGTGGTTCGGGCCTTCGGACTGAGGAGGGTACGAGCCGTGAGGCAGAAGCTCGCACGGGTGCTGGGTGGCGTGGCCATCAGCGCGCTCGTTATCAGTGGCGCGGCCGCGTGTAAGGCCGACAGTGGCACGGAGGGTGGCAGCGGCGACAAGGCGGCCTGCGACCTCAAGATCGGCTTCTTCGGCCCGCTGACCGGCGACGCCGCGGGTCTCGGTATCCACATGCGCAACGGCACGAAGCTGGCGATCGACCAGTACAACAAGGACAACGCGGACTGCAAGGTCAACCTCGCGGAGTACGACTCGCAGGGCGACCCGGCCAAGGCCCCGGCGCTGGCCCAGCAGGCGGTGGGCGACACCAAGGTCGTCGGCATCGTCGGCCCGGCGTTCTCCGGCGAGTCCGAGGTGGCCGACCCGATCTTCGACGAGGCCGGCCTGCCGATCATCACCCCGTCGGCGACCCGTCCGAGCCTGAGCACCAAGAGCTGGAAGATCTTCCACCGGGGCGTCGGCAACGACACCTCGCAGGGCCCGGCCGCCGGCCGCTACATCAAGAACGTGCTGAAGGCCGAGAAGGTCTACGTCGTCGACGACCAGTCGGCGTACGGCGCGGGCCTGGTGGACGAGGTCAAGAAGGTCCTCGGCGCGGTCGCGGGCGAGGACAAGGTCCAGGTCAAGCAGACCAACTTCTCCGCGGTCGTCACCAAGATCGTCGGCAGCGGCGCGACGGTGCTGTTCTTCGGTGGCTACTACACCGAGGCGGGCCTGCTGCTCAAGCAGCTCAAGGGTGCCGGCTGGAAGGGCACGATGGTCGCCGGCGACGGCGTCAACGACGCCAACTTCATCAAGGTCGCCGGCCAGCAGGTCGCCGAGGGCACCGTGCTGACCTGCCCCTGCGCCCCGGCCACCGCGGCCAAGGGCACCTTCGTGACCGACTACAAGGCGGCCTTCGAGAACGCCGAGCCGGGCACCTACGCCGACGTGTCGTACGACATCACGAAGATCTTCCTCGAGGGCATCAAGGCCGGTAAGTCCACCCGGGCCGACCTGCTCGCCTTCGTGAAGTCCTACAACAAGGCGGGCACCGCCACCGGTGTGACGTACAAGTTCGAGTCCAACGGCGAGTTGGACCCGGCCCAGGTGCTGGTCTGGGCGTTCAAGGTGAACGCGGGCCAGGTCGTCCCGGACATCGAGATCCCGAAGGCCTGACCGGTTCGCCGGTCCCGCCAGGGACACAGACGATGCGGCCGGGAGTGGTTCCTCCCGGCCGCGTCGTTTGACCGCACAGTTGGAGCCCCCACTTGAACTTCGATGAACTGTTCGGGAACTTCCCGGCCCTGACCATCACCGGGCTGGAACAGGGCGCGATCTACGCGCTCGTCGCCCTCGGGTACACCCTCGTCTACGGCGTTCTCCGCCTGATCAACTTTGCCCACTCCGAGGTCTTCATGGTCGGTACGTTCACCGCCCTGTGGACCTGGGAGGCTCTCGGCTACGACCAGAATTCCCCCTCGCCCGCCATCGGCCCGCTGATTCTCGCGCTGGTGGCCGGCCTGGTCGTGGCGGCGGTCGCCTCGGCGGCGACGGCGGTGACCGTGGAGCTGGTCGCCTACCGGCCGCTGCGCCGGCGCAACGCGCCTCCGCTGGCCTTCCTCATCACCGCGATCGGCGCGTCGTTCGTGCTGGCCGAGTCCTTCGGCATCGGCACCTCCCGGGCGCCGTTCGGCATGCCCGTGCTGGTCCCCTCGGAGACGGTCTTCACCGTGTTCGGCGCGGCCGTCACCAACATCCAGCTGCTCATCCTCGGCGTCACGCTGGTGATGATGGTCAGCCTGGACCAGTTCGTGAACCGCAGCCGGCTGGGCCGCGGCATCCGGGCCGTGGCCCAGGACGCGGACACGGCCGCCCTGATGGGCGTGAACAAGAACCGGGTGATCCTGCTGGTCTTCGTGCTCGGCGGCCTGATGGCCGGCGTCGCGGCGCTGCTGTGGAACGTCCGCTACGGCTACACGAAGTTCAACGTGGGCTTCCTGATCGGGCTCAAGGCGTTCGCGGCGGCGGTGCTCGGCGGCATCGGCAACCTGCGCGGCGCGTTGCTCGGCGGCCTGCTGCTCGGGGTGGCGGAGAACTACGCCGCCGGCCTGTTCGGCGGAGACTGGAAGGACTTCACCGGCTTCGTGCTGCTGATCGTGCTGCTGATGTTCCGGCCCACCGGCCTGCTCGGCGAATCTCTCGGGAGGGCGCGCGCATGACCGCCACCGTGGACAAGGGCCGCTCCCCGGCCCTCAAGGGCCGCTGGGCGGCGATGCCGAAGCAGGTCCGCTGGGCCGCGATCGCGGCGCTGATCGTCCTGCTCTACATCCTGCCGAACCGGTGGTTCTACGAGTACCTCGGCTTCCCCATCGGCAGCGAGTACTTCGCCTTCTACACCACCCGCTCGGACTTCGCGGGCGTGCTGTTCGACACCGCCGTGTTCGTGCTGCTGGCCGTCGGGCTCAACGTGGTGGTCGGTTTCGCCGGCCTGCTCGACCTGGGCTACTTCGGCTTCTACGCGCTCGGCGCGTACACGGTGGCGTTGCTGACCTCGCCGGAGAGCCGGCTGGGGACGAACTGGCCGTGGCTGGCGGCGGTGCCGGTCGCGGTGATGGTCGCGATGGTCTCCGGCGTCATCCTCGGCGGGCCGACGCTGCGCCTGCGCGGCGACTACCTGGCCATCGTGACCCTCGGCTTCGCCGAGATGATCCGGCTCTACGCCGCCCGCAACGAGGGCGTGATGCAGGGGCAGCGGGGCATCCCGGCGATCCCGCACCCACCGGGCACCGGCTCCGACGGCAAGCCGCTGTTCGGCGTGGTCGACGCCCGGCCCTACTACTGGCTGCTGCTGACCCTGATCCTGCTGGTGATCGTGCTGGTGCGGAACCTGGCCAACAGCCGGGTCGGCCGGGCCTGGGTGGCCACCCGCGAGGACGAGGACGCCGCCGAGGTCATGGGCGTGCCCACGTTCAAGTACAAGCTGTGGGCGTTCGCGATCGGGGCGGCGGTGGCCGGCCTCACCGGCGCGGTCTTCGCCGGCAAGCAGACGTTCATCAACTCGGACCAGTTCGTGCTGGAAAGTTCCATCCTGGTGCTCGCGGCGGTCATCCTGGGCGGCGCGGGCAACATCAAGGGCGCGATCGTCGGCGGCGCGATCACCTGGTACCTGCCGGAGTGGCTGCGCGGCGCCGGCGACCTGGTCGGGGTGGAGTTCGACGCGGCCGAATACCGCATCCTCGTGTTCGGGGTGGTCATCATCGTCATGATGATCTTCCGTCCGCAGGGCATCGTGCCCAACCGGCGGCGGGCGGCGGAGTTCGCCGACCGGCGGCAGGAGGCGGTTCCGCAGGAGAAGGTGCCCAGTGAGTGATCCGCAGATGAAGAGCGAGCGCGACGCGAGCAGCGACCGCGACATCACCGCCGACGGCCGCAGCACGGTCGGTGTGCCACCGGAGCCCGGCTCCGGCGCGCCGACGGCGGCCACCCCGGCCGGGCCCGACGCGGCGGGGCGGGAACCGCTGCTGGAGGTCGATGACGTGACGCTGCGCTTCGGTGGCGTCGTCGCCCTCGACAAGGTCAACTTCACCCTCTACAAGGGGGAGATCCTCGGCCTGATCGGCCCGAACGGCGCCGGCAAGACGACCTGCTTCAATGCGATGACGGGCGTCTACCGGCCCACCGAGGGCGAGATCCGGTTCAAGGGGCAGCGCACCAACGGCAAGCGGCGGTCGTGGATCACCAAGGCCGGCATCGCCCGGACGTTCCAGAACATCCGGCTCTTCCCCGAGATGACGGCGCTGGAGAACGTGATGGTGGGCGCGGACGTCCACCACAAGACCAGCGTCATCTCGGCCATGCTGCGGCTGCCGCGGCACTTCCGGGAGGAGCGGGAGGGCCGGGAGAAGGCGCGCGAGCTGCTGCGGTTCGTCGGCATCGAGCGGCGCGCGAACGACCTGGCCCGCAACCTGTCGTACGGCGAGCAGCGCCGCCTGGAGATCGCCCGAGCGCTGGCCACCGACCCCGCCCTGCTCTGCCTGGACGAGCCGGCCGCCGGCTTCACCCCGGCGGAGAAGGAGGAACTGCTCGGCCTGATCCGCCAGATCCGGGACAAGGGCACGACCGTGCTGCTGATCGAGCACGACATGCGGCTGGTGATGGGCGTGACCGACCGGATCGTCGTGCTGGAGTTCGGCAAGAAGATCGCCGAGGGGCTGCCGGCCGAGGTCCGGGACGACCCGAAGGTGATCGCCGCGTACCTGGGGGTGCCGACCGATGCTGCTTGAGATCAAGGACCTGACCCTGCTCTACGGGCGCATCCAGGCCCTGCACGGGATCAGCCTGGTGGTCAACGAGGGCGAGGTGGTCGCGCTCATCGGCGCCAACGGCGCCGGCAAGACCACCACGATGCGGGCGATCTCCGGGCTGCGCCCGGTGGCCCAGGGCTCGATCGTCTTCGACGGCACCGACGTCACCCGGATGCGGGCCGACCTGCGGGTCACCCGGGGCATCGGGCAGGCGCCGGAGGGCCGGGGCGTGTTCCCGGGGATGACGGTGCTGGAGAACCTGGAGATGGGGGCGTACACCCGCCGGGACAAGGCGGAGATCGCCAAGGACATGGCCATGGTGCTGGACCTGTTCCCCCGGCTGGCCGAGCGGCGCAAGCAGGCCGGCGGCACCCTGTCCGGCGGCGAGCAGCAGATGCTCGCCGTGGGGCGGGCGCTGATGGCCCGGCCCCGGCTGCTGCTGCTCGACGAGCCGTCGATGGGGCTCGCGCCGAAGCTGATCCAGCAGATCTTCGAGATCATCACCCGGATCAACGAGCAGGGCACCACGATCCTGCTGGTGGAGCAGAACGCCCAGCAGGCGCTGTCCCGCGCCCACCGGGGCTACGTGCTGGAGACCGGCCGGATCGTCAAGGAGGGCACCGGCCAGGAGCTGCTGCACGACCCGGCGGTCAAGGAGGCGTACCTCGGCGTGGCCTGACCCGCGCCGCCGGCGGCCGGTCGTCCCCCTCGCGGGCGGCCGGCCGTCGGCGTTGCCGGCCGTGCCGGGGCTGTCGTCGTCGTGTGCCGCGCGGCGGGGATGTCGGCCGTACGGGCTAGAGTCGCTGCCGTGACAGCTACGACGCCGCGCCTGCTCCTCGTCGACGGACACTCCATGGCATACCGGGCGTTCTTCGCCCTGCCGGTGGAGAACTTCTCCACCACGACGGGGCAGCCGACAAACGCCGTCTACGGCTTCACCTCGATGCTGATCAACGTGCTGCGCGACGAGCAGCCCACCCACATCGTCGTGGCCTTCGACGTCTCCCGGCAGTCCTTCCGCACGGAGAAATACGCGGAATACAAGGCGGGCCGCAGCGAGACCCCGGCCGACTTCAAGGGCCAGGTCAGCCTCGTCAAGGAGGTCCTCGCGGCGCTGCGCATCCCGGTGGTGGAGAAGGAGGGCTACGAGGCCGACGACGTCATCGCCACCCTCGCCTGCCAGGCCCGCGACCAGGGCATGTCGGTGCTGATCTCCAGCGGCGACCGGGACGCCTTCCAGCTCGTCGACGACCACATCACCGTGCTCTACCCGCGCAAGGGCGTCTCCGACCTGGCCCGGATGGACGCCGCCGCGATCGAGGCGAAGTACGGCGTGGGCCCGCAGCGCTACCGCGACCTGGCGGCGCTGGTCGGCGAGACCAGCGACAACCTGCCCGGCGTGCCGGGGGTCGGCCCGAAGACCGCCGCCAAGTGGATCAACCTCTACGGCGGTCTCGACGGTGTGGTGGCCCGCGCCGACGAGATCAAGGGCAAGGCCGGCGACAGCCTGCGCGAGCGGCTCGCCGACGTGATCCGCAACTACGAGATCAACTGCCTGGTCTCCGACCTGGAGCTGCCGGTCCGCCCCGAGGACGCCCGCTGGGCCGGCTGGGACCGCGAGGCCGTGCACCAGGTCTTCGACACCCTGGAGTTCCGCATCCTGCGCGACCGCCTCTACCAGTACCTGGAGGCCGTCGAGCCGGAGGCCGAGGCCGGGTTCGACCTGGCCGCCGAGCGGCTCACCGAGCCCGGGGCGGTGGTCGCCTGGCTGGAGGCACACGCCCCCGCCGGCACCCAGGTCGGCGTGGCGGTGAAGACCCCGGCCAAGCCGACGGCCCCCCGCGAGCGCTACGAGCCGCAGCTCGACGCCCTGGCCCTCGCGCTGGCCACCGGCCCGGCGGCGTGGCTCGACCCGACGGCGCTGGCCGAGGCCGACGAGCGGGCCCTCGCGGCCTGGCTGGCCGACCCGGCCCGGCCGAAGGTCCTGCACGACAGCAAGCACGCCCGGCTGGCGTTCGCCGCCCGGGGCTGGTCCCTGGCCGGCGTCGCCCGGGACACCGAGCTGGCCGCCTACCTGGCCCGCCCCGACCAGCGCTCCTACGACCTGACCGACCTGGCGCTGCGCTACCTGCACCGCGAGCTGCGGGTCGACGCCCCCGAGACCGGGCAGCTCACCTTCGAGGGGCTCGGCGACGACGGCGAGGCCGAGCAGAACCTGATGCTCCAGGCCCGGGCCACCCTCGACCTGGCCGACGCGATCGACGCCGAGCTGTCCCGCGACGGCGAGCAGTCCGCCCGGCTGATGGCGGAGGTGGAGCTGCCGCTGGCGGAGGTGCTCGCCGCGCTGCAGCGGGTCGGCATCGCCGCCGACCTGGACTACCTGCACGAGCTGGAGGCGCACTTCGCGGGCGAGGTGAAGTCCGCCGCGCAGGGCGCGTACGCCGCCGTCGGTCGGGAGTTCAACCTGGGCTCGCCCAAGCAGCTCCAGGAGTTGCTCTTCGGCGAGCTGGGGCTGCCGAAGACCAAGAAGATCAAGACCGGCTACACCACCGACGCCGACGCCCTGCAGTGGCTCTACGCGCAGAACCCGCTGCCCGTGCTGGAGCACCTGCTGCGCCACCGGGACGTGGCGAAGCTGAAGACGACCGTCGACGGCCTGCTCAAGTCGGTCTCCGAGGACGGCCGCATCCACACCACGTTCAAGCAGACCGTGGCGGCCACCGGTCGGCTCTCCTCCACCGACCCCAACCTGCAGAACATCCCGATCCGCACCGAGGAGGGCCGGCGGATCCGCCGCGCGTTCGTCGTGGGGGAGGGCTTCGAGTGCCTGCTCACCGCCGACTACAGCCAGATCGAGATGCGGATCATGGCGCACCTGTCGTCGGACGCCAAGCTGATCGAGGCGTTCAACTCCGGCCACGACTTCCACGCGGCCACCGCCTCGTCGGTGTTCGCGGTGCCGGTCGCCGAGGTCACCGCCGACCAGCGGCGCAAGATCAAGGCGATGAACTACGGCCTGGCGTACGGGCTGAGCGCGTTCGGCCTGTCCCAGCAGCTCGGCATCACCGCCGAGGAGGCGCGCGGGCTGATGGACAACTACTTCGCCGGGTTCGGCGGGGTCCGCGACTACCTCCAGGAGGTGGTGGCCCGGGCCCGGCACGACGGCTACACCTCCACCATCCTGGGCCGCCGCCGCTACCTGCCCGACCTGGTCAGCGACAACCGGCAGCGGCGGGACATGGCCGAGCGGATGGCGCTCAACGCCCCCATCCAGGGCTCGGCGGCCGACATCATCAAGGTCGCCATGCTGCGCGTCGACGCCGGCCTGCGCGAGGCCGGGCTGCGCTCGCGGATGCTGCTCCAGGTGCACGACGAGCTGGTCTTCGAGGTCGCCCCCGGCGAACGCGACGCCCTGGAGGCGCTGGTGCGCGGCCAGATGGGCGGGGCGTACCCGCTGTCGGTGCCGCTGGAGGTCTCCGTCGGCGAGGGCCGGGACTGGAACAGCGCCGACCACTGACCGGCGTCGGGCCCGGGTGGGGCTGCCTGCCGGGGCGGTCGGGCGCGGGCCCGCACACGGGCGGGTCACGGCGGCCGTGGGCGTCGTGGCGGCCGTGGGCGCGGCCCGCTCACCGGAGCGGGTCGTGGCCCCAGTTCATCAGCGACCAACGCCACTTCGTGTCCCGCACGTCGCCTGCGGGGCGCTGCGCCAGGTGCCGGTGCACGTAGCCGACGACCTTGCGCATGTGCCGGTAGTCGGCCTCCGTCAGCTCGGCGCGCTTGCGGCGCAGCAGCTCGACGATCCGCCGGCCGGACGAGTGTCCCACCGACTCCCCGCCGGCCGTGCCCTTCTTCCGCCAGCCGACGTGCTTCGACTCGTCGCTCTCCAGCCATGCCGACAGCTCGCCGGGCCGCATGTTGACCGCCTCGGTGAACTCCCGGTACGTCTCCCCGTGCCGGTCCCCCTCACTCCCGCTCACGGCGCAGCACCTCCGGCCGGTGGGCGACGTCCCGCCCCGAGTCGTCGTTGCGGATGCGGTACTGCGGCTGCTCGGGGGACGCGTTCACGGCGCGCCCCCGCACGTGCGTGCGCTCGGTGAGCTTCTCCCGGACGACCCCGTACGCCCGGCCGCTGTGGCTGGCCCAGGACACGTGGTCGCCCGCGCGGAATTCCCTCTGCTCGGCCATGCGGCCTGGCTACCCGGGGCGGGTGCGGCGAAACGGGCCGGGTCAGCCGGTGAGCTCGGCGACCGGCAGCTTGATCTCGAACGGCTCGACCAGCGCGATCAGCTCCGCGCTGTCGGCGACCAGCTCGTACTGCCGCTCGCCGCCGAGGCTGAGCCGGTCGCTGAGCCGGTACGCGTACACGTGCACCGGGTCCTGCTCGATGCGCCAGTAGAACGGGATGCCGGCGGCGGCGTACTCGGCGGGCTTGGCGAAACGATCGATCCGCCGGGTGCCGGGGGACACCACCTCCACCGCGAGGACCACGTCCTCGGGCTGGAGCAGGGACCGGTCGGCGGGTACGTCGGCGCGGCGCAGCAGCACGTCCGGCTGCCGGGTGTTCTTCGCGTCGAGCGCGACCCCGACGGCCTGCGTGGCGCGTAGGTGCTCGGGCGCGTGCGCGCGCAGCCACAGCCACAGCAGGCTGGCGATGTCCTGGTGGCCCAAAGTGGGGGAGGGTGTCACTCGGAGGGCTCCGTCGACGAGTTCGACGCGGGGGGCGTCGTCCGGCAGGTGGGGCAGGTCTTCCAGCGTGTAGTCGGCACGCTGTTGCCGGATCGGGTCCGGGCACCAGGGGCCAGGTGGTGTCGGGATCGGCTCGGCGCTCACCCGGTCAGCGTAACGCCGCCCGTCGGTCGGGACGTCGCACCGACGGTGCGATCCGCCGGCCGGTCCTGCGGCTCGACGCGTCGGCCCCGACGAGGGCTCAGCCCGCCGGCTTCTCGGCGACGAAGATGGCGGTGCCGGGGAAGAGCCGGCCGCGCAGCGGGCTCCACTGCCCCCAGATCCCCTCGTGCCCCTCGGGCCACTCCGGCTCCACCAGGTCCACCAGCCGGAACCCGGCGCCGACCAGCTCCCTGATCCGGTCGCCGAGGGTGCGGTGCTGCTCCACGTACGTCGCCGCGCCCGTGCGGTCCTGCTCCACGTACGGGGAGCGGTCGAAGTACGAGTGCACCGCGGTGAGCCCGCCCTGCCCCGGGTCGTCCAGGAAGATCCACCGCATCGGGTGGGTCACCGAGAACACCCAGCGCCCCCCGGGGCGCAGCACCCGGAACACCTCGCGCATCACCGCCGCCGAGTCGGCCACGAACGGGATCGCCCCGAAGGCCGTGAACGCGGTGTCGAACGCCGCGTCGGCGAAGGGCAACGCGAGCGCGTCGGCCTGCACCAGCGGGATCCGTACGCCGCTGCGCCCGGCGGCGTCCGTCGCGTGCCGCAGCATGCCGGCGGAGAGGTCCAGGGCGACCGGGTGGGCCCTCTGGGTGGCCAGCCACCGGGCGGCGGCGGCCGCCCCCGCGCCCACCTCCAGCACCCGGCGCCCGGCGAGGTCGCCGAGCAGCCGCGCGTCGGCCTCGCGCAGCCCCTCGGGGCACCAGACGAAGTCCACGTCGCCGAGGAACGCGCCGTGCTCCGCCTGGTAGTCGTCGGCGTCGGAGTCCCACCAGCCGCGACTGGCCCGCCGGGCGTCGGCGTCGGTCACCGGCCGACGCAGCACCCCCGGCGCCGCGTCGGGCTCCGCGCTCACGGGGAGATCGGCCAGGTCGTCGGTCACCGCGGCAGTCTAGTGGCGACCCCGACCGTCGGCCCGGCGCGGCGTGGGGCGGGCCCGGCGTGGCGCCCGGTGGGGGGCGGGGCAGGCGGCGGAGCGGCCGGGTCCCTCGCCCGTAAACCGCCGCTTCGGGTACGAAAGGTGCAGTCCGTCGCGAAAGCGGGCTGGATCACTTCTCCCGGGGCTTGCACGCTGTGGTAATGCGCACGGTAGGCTAGACGATGCGCTCGCGGGTCGCGTGCCTCGGCAGGGAGAAGGCGCGCGGTCGCGGAGTTCCAGACGGAGCCACATCAGGACCTCACTAGTGATCTTCGGTGTGCCCGGCGACGGATCCGCTGGCGCGAACAGGTCACCGCGACACCAGCCTGCTGTGACAACCCATCCGACCGGAGCAACCGCCCACATGACGAGCAGCATCGAGGCCCCCTCGAGCGCCACCCGGGTCACCCACGACGATCTCGGTTCCGAGGAGGCTTTCCTCGCCGCGATCGACGAGACCATCAAGTACTTCAACGACGGCGACATTGTCGAAGGCACCGTCGTCAAGGTCGATCGGGACGAGGTCCTGCTCGACATCGGCTACAAGACCGAGGGTGTCATCCCCTCTCGGGAGTTGTCGATCAAGCACGACGTGGACCCCGCCGAGGTCGTCTCGGTCGGTGACCACATCGAGGCCCTGGTCCTCCAGAAGGAGGACAAGGAGGGTCGTCTGATCCTCTCCAAGAAGCGGGCGCAGTACGAGCGGGCCTGGGGCACGATCGAGAAGATCAAGGACGAGGACGGCGTCGTCCGCGGCTCGGTCATCGAGGTGGTCAAGGGTGGTCTCATCCTCGACATCGGGCTGCGGGGCTTCCTGCCCGCGTCCCTGGTCGAGATGCGGCGGGTGCGTGACCTGCAGCCGTACGTCGGCCGTGAGCTCGAGGCCAAGATCATCGAGCTGGACAAGAACCGCAACAACGTGGTCCTGTCCCGCCGGGCCTGGCTGGAGCAGACGCAGTCCGAGGTGCGCACCGAGTTCCTCAACAAGCTGCAGAAGGGCCAGGTCCGCAAGGGCGTCGTGTCCTCGATCGTCAACTTCGGCGCGTTCGTCGACCTGGGCGGCGTGGACGGCCTGGTGCACGTCTCCGAGCTGTCCTGGAAGCACATCGACCACCCGTCCGAGGTCGTCGAGGTCGGCCAGGAGGTCGAGGTCGAGGTCCTGGACGTCGACCTGGACCGCGAGCGGGTCTCGCTGTCGCTGAAGGCGACCCAGGAGGACCCGTGGCGGCAGTTCGCCCGCACCCACGCGATCCAGCAGATCGTGCCGGGTAAGGTCACCAAGCTGGTGCCGTTCGGCGCCTTCGTCCGGGTGGACGACGGCATCGAGGGCCTGGTCCACATCTCCGAGCTGGCCGAGCGCCACGTGGAGATCCCGGAGCAGGTCGTCCAGGTCGGCTCCGAGGTCATGGTCAAGGTCATCGACATCGACCTGGAGCGCCGCCGGATCTCGCTGTCGCTCAAGCAGGCCAACGAGGGCTTCGTCGAGGGCGAGGAGCACTTCGACCCGACCCTCTACGGCATGGCCGCGACGTACGACGCCGAGGGCAACTACATCTACCCGGAGGGCTTCGACCCGGAGACGGGCGAGTGGCTCGAGGGGTACGACAAGCAGCGCGAGACCTGGGAGAACCAGTACGCCGAGGCCCGTCAGCGCTGGGAGGCCCACACCAAGCAGGTGCAGACCTCCCGGGCCGCCGACGCCGAGGCCGCTGCCAACCCGGCTCCGGCCGTGTCGACCGGCGGCACCACCACCTCGACCAGCACGGCCCCGAGCCGGCAGGCCGAGGAGCCGGCCGGCACCCTGGCCACCGACGAGGCGCTCGCCGCGCTGCGGGAGAAGCTCGCCGGCGGCAAGTGACCCCGTGACGACTCCCCGCCGGGTGCGTCCGACGACGCATCCGAGCCGGAGCCGCCGCTGACGACGACGGGCCCTGTCCCCGCGATCCGGTTTCCACCGGGCCGCAGGGGCGGGGCCCGTCGTCGTTTCGGCCCCACCACCCGCGCCCACCCTTCGCCAGAGGAGACGCCGACCAGAGTCGACGCTGGTCGGCCGGTGCCCCGAACGGCCCAGCATCGAGCGGGCGGCTCAGTGCCCGACCGGCTCAGTGTCCGGGCGGGCGGCAGTCGGCCCGTTGGCCCGGCACCGGCCGGTTTGGCGGTGCAGGTGCCGATCCGGTTGACTGTTGCGGTGCTGATGGTGGGACTGACCGGCGGGATCGGCTCCGGCAAGAGCGCCGTCGCGGCGCGGCTGGCCGCGCTCGGCGCGGTGGTGATCGACTCCGACCGGATCGCCCGCGAGGTGGTCGCCCCGGGCAGCGAGGGGCTCAGGGAGATCGTCGCCGCCTTCGGTGACCGCGTCGTCGGCCCCGACGGTGCCCTGGACCGGGCCGCGTTGGGCGGGTTGGTCTTCGCCGACGAGGCGGCCCGCCGCCGGCTGGAGGCGATCACCCACCCCCGGGTCCGCGCGCGGACCGCCGAGCTGGCCGCCGCGGCGGCGCCCGACGCCGTCGTGGTCAACGACGTGCCGCTGCTGGTCGAGGTCGGGCTCGCTCCGACGTACCACCTGGTGGTCGTGGTGCAGACGGAGGTCGCCGTCCGGTTGGGCCGGTTGGCGCGGGACCGGGGGGTGAGCCGGGCGGAGGCCGAGCGGCGGATCGCCGCGCAGGCCGACGACGCCCGCCGGGATGCGGTCGCGGACGTGGTGTTGCACAACGACGGCACCCTCGACGAGCTGCACGCCGAGGTGGACGGGCTGTGGCGTGACCGGCTGCTGCCGTACGAGGAGAACGTCCGGCTCCGCCGGGTGGCCGAATCCGACGAGACCGCCCTGACCGGCCCCGATCCGACCTGGCCGCAGCAGTACGCCCGGCTGGCCGCCCGGCTGCGGCACGTGCTCGCCCCGGCCGATCCGCGGCTCGACCACGTCGGCTCGACGGCCGTCGCCGGCCTCGCCGCCCGGGACGTCATCGACATCCAGGTGACCGTGCCGAGCCTCGCGGAGGCCGACGGCGTCCTCGCCGAGCGCCTCGCCGCGGCCGGTTTCCCGCGCATGCCCGGCCAGTGGTGGGACAGCCCCCGCCCGGCGGGCAGCGATCGGTGGGAGAAGCGGCTGCACGGCAGCGCCGACCCGGGCCGCCCGGTGCGCCTGCACCTGCGGCCGGAGGGCTCGCCCGGCTGGCGGTACGCGCTGCTGATGCGCGATCACCTGCGCGCCGACCCTGACCGGCGGGCCGCGTACCTGACGCTCAAGGGCGACCTGGCGGCCAGTGCGCCGGACGGGGGCTCCCGCAACACCACGGCCCGGGATCCGTGGTTCGACGAGGAGCACCACCGCGCCGAGGAGTGGGCCGCGCGCACCGGCTGGCGACCCTGAGCCCGCTGCCGGTGTCGCCGCTCCGGCGGCGTCAGCGTGGGGCGCGCGGCCTCGCCGGCGACGGGGACACCGGCGGCAGCGCCGGCACCGGGCCCGGCGCCAGGTCGAGCTGGGCGTACGTGCCGAGCCGGGTGCGCAGCTCCAGCCGGCGCAGCAGCCCGGACCGGTCGATCCAGCAGCGCAGCGTGCCGCGCTCCGCGTCCACCTCGATCACGTCGACCGCCCGGTCGGCGAGGCGGTCCCCGCGGATCCGGGTCGCCGGGCGGGCCGTCCGCTCCGTCGCCGCGCCGACGTGCAGCGCGGCGACCAGCAGCAGGTCGACGTCGTCCGCGTCGGGTGGGCGGTGCTGCCAGGCGTACCCGGTGCGCGGCGGTGGCAGCGGCGGCGGGGCGGCCGGGTCGCCGGTCGCCGGGGCCGACCAGACCCCGGTGGCGTCGTAGCGGCGTAGCGTCCGGCCGGGCCACGCGCCGGTGCCGCCGACCGACAGGTACGCCGCCTGCGCCGTCCAGCTGAGCCAGCCGGTGCCGGCCACGGCCCGGCCCGGGGCGACGGGCGCGGTGAGCGTGGCGACGGCACCGCCCTGGGCCCGCATCCGGGTCGCCAGCCGGGCCAGCCGGTCCTCCTCGGGGCCGGTGAGCGCCCGGGGCAGCCCCGCGCGGCCACCGAGCGCGGCCACCGGCCACAGCACCGGCCGGTTGGCCCGCTGCAACTCCAGCGTCACCGGTGCGCCGTCCCGCAGGCGTCCCTCCAGCCGGTGCAGCCGGGCGTCCTGGTCGACCCACCAGCGGGCGGCCCCGTCGAGCAGCGGCCCGGCTGGCGGGACCGCGGTCGGCAGGCTGATCGTGGGCGCGGACCAGGTGCCGGCCGGCGCCGCCGTGCCCGGGGCCGACGCGCTCGCCCCCGACCTGGCTGGCCTCGGCGTCGCCGGCGCACCCGGTGCCGCCCTCTCCGGCGTCGACCTGCTCGGCTCCGGTTCGCGCGGCGTCGACCCGGGCGGCCCGGCGGGATCTTCCGGGCCTGCCGCGGCGGGCCGGCCGGTCGGGGCGCTCCGGCTCGCCGTGCCGCCGGGGCGGGCTCCGCCGCTCGGCCCCGCAGGGGCCGGAAGCGCTCTGCCGGCGGCATCGCCGGGCAGGCGGGACCGGAACACGTCCACCGGCAGCCCGCCGGCCTCGGCCGGGGCCAGCCACCGGGCGTCGTCGGCCGGGAAGCGCCCGGCCCGCTCGGGTCGGGGCGCGGCGAGCGCGAAGAGCAGGTCGACCGCGGGACGCAGGGAGCGGGCGGCGGCCGCGTCGCCCACCCGCCAGCCGTCGGTCGGCGGCACCAGCGGCGGATACGCGGGGGCGGGCACCGCGGTCGGGTCGGGCCGGGTCAGCAGCAGCTCGGGGGTCGCCTGGAGGAGCCCTCGGTCCGGGCCGGCGCCGGGCCCGCCCACGTCCAGGTAGGCCAGCGGGCGGGACCAGTCGACCCAGCCCACGATGTCGGTGCGGGCGCCGGCCTCGCCGAGGGTCAGGCGCACGCCGGAGCGTACGTCCCGGTGGTTGGTGACCCGCACGGCCGCGAGGCGCTCCGCCTCCGCCGGCGTCAG
Organism: Micromonospora sp. DH13; assembly: GCF_020873825.1. Classification (NCBI taxonomy): domain Bacteria; kingdom Bacillati; phylum Actinomycetota; class Actinomycetes; order Micromonosporales; family Micromonosporaceae; genus Micromonospora; species Micromonospora sp. DH13. The sequence goes on along the minus strand of NZ_JAHWGR010000052.1, from coordinate 14,436 downwards.
CGGCCGGGACGGCTCCGGTGCCGCCGGCACCCAGGTGAGCAGCCCGACGACCAGGCCCGCCGCCGCAGCGGCGGCGACCACGCCCAGCGCGACCACGGCGGCGCGCCGGCGCCCGCCCCCGCTGCCGCCTCCGCCCCGGCCCGCGCCGCCGCGTCCGCCGCCCGGCCGGGCGCGGTGCGCTGCGGGCCCCCGGTCGCCGCGCCGGCCCCGGGCGGGGGCGACCACGAGGGGGAGCGTCGCCGTGGGCCGGGCCGGGCCCTCGGCAAGCGGGTGCGTCGGCCGGATCGGCCGGGCGGGGCGGGGTGTCGGCCCGGGGGAGTTCTCCACGCGAGGATGAACGTGTGGCGTGCGGGACAGGTGACGCGCGCCTCGGGCGGCTGGGGGCGCTCGCGGCGGCCGGTCTGCGCCTGTGCGCGACCACGTCGGGTGCGCACGCCGGTGATGTCCGGGTGCTGCGACCCCTGTGCCGGGGGCGTGTCGACCGTCGAGGGCCGAGCCGCCGGCCCGGACGGCCGCCGCGAGCGGCCTACGGCCATACCCTAGCGCGGTGAAATCCGCCACACAATGCGAATATCGAAGCCGATCACGGACCGACGGTAGTCGTCCCGCCTTGTCGGACCCCGGGCGTACGGTGGGGTCATGGCGCTCGACATTCCCCGGCTCGACGGCCGTTTCCAGGTCGTCAGCGAGTTCCAGCCGGCCGGCGACCAGCCGGCCGCCATCGACGACCTGGAGCGCCGGGTGCGGCGCGGCGACCGCAACACCGTGCTGCTCGGCGCGACCGGCACGGGCAAGAGCGCCACCACGGCCTGGCTCGTCGAGCGGTTGCAGCGGCCCACCCTGGTGCTGGCGCCCAACAAGACGCTCTGCGCACAGCTGGCGAAGGAGTTCGGCGAGCTGCTGCCGCACAACGCGGTGGAATACTTCGTCTCCTACTACGACTACTACCAGCCCGAGGCCTACATCCCGCAGACCGACACCTACATCGAGAAGGACTCCTCGATCAACGAGGAGGTCGAGCGGCTGCGGCACTCGGCGACCATGTCGCTGCTGACCCGTCGGGACGTGGTGGTGGTGGCCACCGTCTCGGCGATCTACGGTCTGGGCACCCCGGAGGAATACCTCGACCGCGCCGTCCGGGTCGCCGTCGGGCAGGAGCTCGACCGCGACCAGCTGCTGCGCCGCCTCGTCGACATCCAGTACACCCGCAACGACATGGCGTTCCAGCGGGGCACGTTCCGGGTCCGCGGCGACACGCTGGAGATCATCCCGGCCTACGAGGAGCTCGCCGTGCGGGTGGAGCTGTTCGGCGACGAGGTGGAGAAGCTCTACTACCTCAACCCGCTCACCGGCGACGTGGTCCGCGAGGTCGACAGCCTGATGATCTTCCCGGCCACCCACTACGCCGCCGGGCCGGAGCGGATGGAGCGGGCCACCCGCGACATCGAAACGGAGCTGGCCGAGCGCCTCGCGGAGCTGGAGCGGCAGGGCAAGCTGCTGGAGGCCCAGCGGCTGCGGATGCGCACCACCTACGACCTGGAGATGATGCGGCAGGTCGGGTTCTGCTCCGGCATCGAGAACTACTCGATGCACATCGACGGCCGGCTGCCCGGCAGCCCGCCGCACTGTCTGCTCGACTACTTCCCCGACGACTTCCTCACCGTCATCGACGAGTCGCACGTGACGATCCCGCAGATCGGCGGCATGTACGAGGGCGACGCCTCCCGCAAGCGGATGCTCATCGACCACGGCTTCCGGCTGCCCAGCGCCGCCGACAACCGGCCGCTGCGGTTCGACGAGTTCCTGGAGCGGGTTGGCCAGATGGTCTTCCTCTCCGCCACCCCCGGCTCCTGGGAGCTGGAGCAGGCCCAGGGCGAGTTCGTCGAGCAGGTGATCCGCCCCACGGGTCTGATCGACCCCGAGGTGGTGGTGAAGCCCACCAAGGGGCAGATCGACGACCTGATGCACGAGATCAAGCTGCGCACCGAGCGCGACGAGCGGGTCCTGGTCACCACGCTGACCAAGAAGATGGCCGAGGACCTCTCCGACTACCTGCTGGAGAACGGCATCCGGGTGCGGTATCTGCACTCCGAGGTCGACACGCTGCGCCGGGTCGAGCTGCTGCGCGAGCTGCGCAAGGGCGAGTACGACGTGCTGGTGGGCATCAACCTGCTCCGCGAGGGTCTGGACCTGCCCGAGGTGTCCCTCGTGGCGATCCTGGACGCCGACAAGGAGGGCTTCCTGCGCAGCGGCCGGTCGCTGATCCAGACCATCGGCCGGGCGGCCCGCAACGTCTCCGGTCAGGTGCACATGTACGCCGACAAGATCACCCCGTCGATGGCGGAGGCGATCGACGAGACCAACCGGCGCCGGGCCAAGCAGGTGGCCCACAACGAGGCGCACGGGATCAGCCCCGAGCCGCTGCGCAAGAAGATCCACGACATTCTCGACGACATCTACCGGGAGGCGGAGGACACCGAGAGTTCCCGGGTCGGTGGCGCGGCGCGGCAGCTGTCGCGGGGCAAGGCGCCGGTCAAGGAGACCCGCAGCCGCAGCCGGGCCGGCGCGGCCGGTCCGTCGCGGGAGGGGATGGCGCGGGCCGATCTGGCCCAGCTCATCCAGGAGCTCAACGACCAGATGCTGGCCGCCGCGCGGGAGTTGCAGTTCGAGTTGGCCGCCCGGATCCGCGACGAGGTCGCCGACCTCAAGAAGGAGTTGCGGGGGATGGACGCGGCCGGCGTGAAGTGACCGTCGGGCCCTTCCGGGGCCCCGGATTCCGTTGCCGTAAGCAAGCGAGGTATTGCAGCGAGTGATCGATCTGCGTACTCTCCGTCCTGGGGAGGCGGGGATGCCGTTGCCAACGAGTCCGGTGATTCGACGGGCGCGACTCGGAGCCGAGTTGCGCCAGCTACGCAGGCGGGAGGAGTTGACGCTGGAACAGGTCTGTGACCGGCTGGGTTGGGCGTCCACCTCCAAGCTGTCCCGCATCGAGCTGGGGCAGAGCCGGCCGGATCTCGCCGACGTGCTCGACCTGCTGGACGTCTACCGGGTCGCGCCGGACGAGCGTGACGCGCTGATCGTCATCGCCCGGGACGCGGCGACGGGCCGCGGCTGGTGGAAGACGCTCGGCGGGATGGGGGAGCGGCAACGCGCCTACGCCGAGCTGGAGGCCGGGGCCGCCACCGTGGTGGAATACCAGCCCGCCGTGGTGCCCGGGCTGTTGCAGACCCCGGCGTACGCGCGGCTGCGGCTCGGGGTCGCCCGGCTGCTGCATCCCGACGTGGACGTGGAGGCCGACGTGCGGGCCCGGTTGGTCCGGCAGGAGGTGCTGCACCGGGCGGAGCCGCCCCGCTACACGGCGCTGCTGGAGCTAGCGGCCTGTGATCCGGGCGGCGTGCCCGACGGCATCTGGCGTGAGCAGCTGCGCCACCTGGTCACCCTGGCGGGCCGGCCGAACGTGACGATCCGGGTGGTCCCGCCCGGCGTGACGGCCGGCGGCGCGCACCCGCTGACCCCGTTCACCCGATACTCGTTCCCCGACCCGGCCGACCCGCGCACGGTGATGCTGGAAGCCCTGACCACCGACGTGCGGCTCGTCTCCCCGTCGGACCTCGGCTGGTACGACGCGGTGATCGACCGGCTGCTCGACGCCGCGCTCCCGGCGACGGAGACGACGGCGTTGCTGGCCCGGCTCGCCGACGACCCGTCGTTGCCGGCCGCGGCCGACCTCGGCGGTCAGCCGTCGGTGAGGGCCCGGCCGGAGGGCGCCGTGTTGCCCCGTCCCCGCCTGCCGCAGGACTGATCGCCCCCGGGGCCGACCCGCCGCACCGCGCCGGCCGGTGCCCGCACCCCGAGCGGCGGGCGGGGTCACCGGTGCCGGTTGAAGCCACCCTCGGAGTCGATGACCTGACCGGTGATCCACCGGGCGTCGGCGGAGCACAGGAAGCGGACGAGCCGGGCGGCGTCCTCGGGGGTCCCCCAGCGGCCGCCGGGGAAGAGCCGCGCCACGAGAGCATGGTCGCCGGGCTCGGCGTACCCGGTGTCGGTGGGGCCGGGGTTGACGCAGTTGACCGTGATGCCCTTCGGCATGAGCAGCGGGCTGAGCTGGACGGTCAGGTTCTCCAGGGCCGCCTTGCTCGCCGCGTACGCGAGCTCGGTGGGCATCGGGCCCAGCCGCTGCCCGCTGGAGAAGAGCACCAGGCGGCCGCCGTCGGTGTCGCTACGGGCGGCGAACCCGGCGGCGAACGCCTCCGCCAGCAGCAGGGTGGCCCGGACGTTGACCAGCAGGTGCCGGTCGATCTCGGTGGCGTCGAGGCCGCCCAGCGGGGTCTGCGTCGAGTACGTGTGCGCCGCCACCACCGTGTCGAGGCGGCCGAACCGGTGGACGGCCTCGCCGACGAGGGCGGCCGGTGCGGCCGGGTCGAGCAGGTCGGCCCGGACGTGGGCCGCGCGGTCGCCCAGCTCGGCGAGCAGCGCCGGCACGCCCTCCGGGTCGCCGCCGTAGGGCTGCGTGTCGTCGTAGTCGGGCAGGCCGGTCAGCAGCAGCCGGTGGCCTGCCGAGGCCAGGGCGCGGGCGACCGCGGCGCCGATGCCGGCGCGCCGGCTGACGCCGGTCACGAGAGCGATGCGTTCCGTCATGGCTGACAAGCCAAGCCCGCCGAGGTGAGGACCGCCAGCGATTATCGCCGCGCGGCCACCGGGCCCGGCAACCCCGAGCCTGCCGGGACCGGTGGCCGCGCGCGCGAGCGCACCGTAGCCGGGGGGTACGACATTCTCGGCACGACGGGGCGGGGACCGGCCGGGGCCCGGGCGTCGACCGAGGCGGCGACGCCGGCTCGGACGTGCCGGTTCAGGGGCGCCGGCTCAGGCGGCCCTGGTGTCGCCGGCCACCCGGCCCGACGCCCTCCTGGTCAGGCCGGGACGTCGACGAAGTGCTCGACCAGCGGCGGGCCGGCGAAGTGCGGGCCGATCAGCGCCCGCCACTGCTGGAACCGCTCGGTCTCGCGGAAGTTCTCCTCGTGGGCGGCGACGGAATCCCACTCGACCAGCAGCACGAACCGCGTCGGCGACTCGACGCCCCGGGTCATCCGCACGGAGCGGCAGCCGGGCGTGCCGGCCAGGATCTCGTGCCCCCGCGCGTACGCGGCGGCGAAGTCGTCCTCGTGTCCGGGCGTCACGTCGATGAGCGCAACCTCAAGCACCATGCCCAGAGCCTCGCACGGTGCCGGCTGAGGCCGGGCCGCCGGGGTGGCCGTGTCCACCGCCGACGTGGAGATCCGCGCCGGCACGACTACGGGATGGTCTCCTAGGACGCCGTACGCGCGGAGAGATCCGTCACTGGAAACCCGCTGAGAGCCCCCCGGGCGAAAGCAGGAGATGCGCGCCGGCCTCGCGATGGTGAACAATGGGTCGCGAAGGAGGGGAGTATTCCCCCGCGACGGAGTCGTCAGCACGGTCGACCGCCCCCGGCGGCGCGACCCGGCTCCGTAGGTTGTCGGCCCGCCCGCGGGTCGGCGACGGAAGAGACCTCCGACAGCCACCAGTGTCCGCGTCGCCACACCCACCCGCCCCGGCGGGCGTACGGTGTGCCCGACGCCGTGTGTCTGCCGGAGGATGGGATTGAACGTGTCCGGATTGGTGTGGGCGGGGACCCTCGTCGCACTGACAGCGGTTCTCGTCGTCGACCTGCTGATCATCGGCCGACGACCACACGAGCCGAGCGTCCGTGAGTCGAGCCTGTGGGTCGGCTTCTACGTCGGGCTGGCCCTGCTCTTCGGCGCCGGGTTGTGGGTCTTCTCCGGCCCCGGGGTGGCCGGTGAGTTCTATACCGGCTGGCTCACCGAGTACAGCCTCTCGGTGGACAACCTGTTCGTCTTCGTGATCATCATGGCCCGCTTCGGGGTGCCTCGGCAGTACCAGCAGAAGGTGCTGCTGATCGGCATCGTGCTGGCGCTGCTCATGCGCGGCGGGTTCATCGCCGCCGGTGCGGCCCTGATCACCCAGTTCTCCTGGGTCTTCTACATCTTCGGCGCGTTCCTCATCTACACGGCGGTCAACCTGGCCCGCCAGGGCGAGCCGGACGAGGACGAGTTCAGCGAGAACCTGCTGATCCGGTGGAGCCGCAAGGCGCTGCCGATCTCCAGGGACTACGACGGCGCGAAGATGACCACACACGAGGCCGGCCGCCGGCTGTTCACCCCGATGCTGATCGTCATGATCGCCATCGGCACCACCGACCTGATCTTCGCGCTGGACTCGATCCCGGCGATCTTCGGCATCACCCAGGAGCCGTACCTGGTCTTCACCGCGAACGTCTTCGCGCTGATGGGCCTGCGCCAGCTTTACTTCCTGCTCGGCGGGCTGCTGGACCGGCTGATCTACCTCAGCTACGGCCTGGCGGTGGTGCTCGGCTTCATCGGCGTCAAGCTGGTGCTGGAGGCCCTGGCCGACAACAACCTGCCGTTCGTCAACGGCGGCGAGCCGGTGGCCTGGGCCCCGCACATCCCGATCTGGCTGTCCCTGACCGTCATCCTCGGCACCCTCTCGGTGGCGACCGTGGCCAGCCTGATCAAGTCGGCCCGGGACCGGCGGCGAGAGTTGGCGTCGGCGCGCGGCTGAGCCGATCGCGGCAACGGGGGCGCTTCCGGCACCGGGAGCGCCCCCTCGGCGTGTCGGGCGGCTCAGACCCGGTGCGCGCCGACCAGGGTGGCGGTCCGGTCGGCCGGCATCGCCTCCTCCAGGACCCGACGGTGCCGGTAGCAGGCGTGCAGGATGCGCCGGTCGGCGTCGCCGTCCGGGGCGGCGCTGACGAAGCCGATGTGGTGGATCTGTCGGCCCGGCCGGGCGAAGAAGTAGAGGTCGCCGACGCGTTCGGTGCCCAGGGGCAGCGGGGTGGTCGCGCCGGCCTGGTCGGCGGCGTCGCGGGGCAGCACCACGCCGAACCGCCGCCAGGCCAGGTGCACCAGTCCGGAGCAGTCGATCCCGTACGCCGACACCCCGCCCCACACGTAGGCCACGTCGCGCAGCCGGGCGGCGACGGTCAGCACGTCCGCCGGGGACGGGGGTGCGGTGGGCGGCGGCACGAGGTGCGCGTCGGGCAGCCAGAGCGGCCGGTCCTGGCCGGGGGCGTGCACCGGCCGCCAGCCGTCCACCGGCGGGCCGGCCGGGGTCAGTCGGGTGCCGAGGATGACCCCGGCGACGACCGGCTCGCCGGCCGGGGCGGCGTGCAGGGCGGTGACGGTCGCGTCGACGACCCAGGGGCCGACCGGGGCCCCCTGGCTGTCGGCCGGGGCGGGCGCGGCGTGGGCCGGGGCCGGGGCGGCGTGGGCCGGGGTGGGCGCGGCGTGGGCCGGGCGCGGGGTGAGCTGGGCTGCCGGGAGCCAGCCGGGGTAGCCGCGCGGGTCGAGCCGGGCCGCCGGTTGCTCGACGGCCACGACGTGCGCCCAGCCGTCCGGGCGCAGGGCGGTGACCAGCACGCGCTCGCCGAGCAGCAGTTGACTCAGCACGCACTCGCCGACCTGCTGGTCGGCGTCCATGCCGGAGATCCAGGCGGCGACGTCGGCGGGCGCGTCGAGGGCGGGACGGTCGACGGGGCGTACCGCCTCAGGGCGGGACCAGAGGGTCGCGACCGCGACCCGGACGACGGCCTCGCGGCCCGGTTGCAGCTTCACGTCCACCCCCAGTTCGCGGCGTCCCTGTCGCGACCCTATGAAAGAAAGCGCCGCCTATCAACCGGCCGGCTGAATCTTTGCTTCAGACACGGAGTCGATGCCGAGGCCGGGCGCGTCCGGCAACACGACGGTCGCCCCGTCGTACCGGATGCCACCCCGCACCGGCGACCAGGCCAGCCACCAGGCGGCGTCGAGGTCGGAGACGGCGCTGGTTCCGTGGGCGGCGACCAGGCTGGCCGCGGCGCCGAGCCCGACCTGACTCTCCATCATCGAGCCGACGACCGTGCCGACGCCGTGCTCGGCGGCGAGGTCCAGCAGCGTGCGGGCGGCGTGCAGGCCGCCGCACTTGGCCAGCTTGACGTTGACCATGTCGGCGGCCCGGCGGCGGATCACCTCGACCAGGTCACGCACGCCGAAGACCGACTCGTCGGCGAGGACCGGCAGGCCCACCCGGTCGCTGACCCAGGCCAGCCCGTCGAGGTCCCAGTGGGACACCGGCTGCTCCACCAGCTCGACGCCGAGGCCGGCGTCCTCGATGCCGCGGATCACCCGGACCGCCTCGCGGGGGGTCCAGCCCTGGTTGGCGTCGAGCCGGATGCGCACGTCGGGGCCGACGGCCGCCCGGACCGCCCGGACCCGCTCCAGGTCGCCGGCAGCGTCGGTGCCGACCTTCAGCTTGAGCACGGAGAACCCCTCGCCGCGCCGCTGCCGCGCGGCGGCGGCCAGGTCGGTGGCGTCGCCAGCGGCTAGGGTGACGTCCGTGGGCACGCGCAGGGCCGTGCCGCCGAGCAACCGCACCAGGGGTACGCCGAGCCGGCGCGCGGCCAGGTCGTGCAGGGCGGTGTCCACCGCCGCCTTGGCGGCCTCGTTGCCGGCCACCGCCCGGCGCACCTCGGCGCACCGGGCCACGAGGTCGTCGGCGTCCCTGCCGACCAGCCCCGGTGCCAGCATCTCCCGCACGCACGCCTCGGCCCCGGCCAGCGACGCCCCGGTCACCTGCCACACCTGCGGGGCCTCGCCGAAGCCGGAGCGCCCGTCGTCGTCGACGAGTTCCACGATCAGCGTGTCGGTGGTGGTGGTGCGGCGCAGCGCGGTGACGAACGGGGTGTGCAGGGGCGCGGAAAGCCGATGGGTGCGTACCGCGGTGATCGTCATGTGCGGCACCCTATAGGTGACCCGGCGACGACAGGGGAGGCCGAATGGGCGGGCGGGACTGGGAACTGGTGGGGGCGCCGAACGCGCGCGACCTCGGTGGCATGGTGGGGCTCGACGGCCGCCGGGTGCGGGCCGGCCGGCTGATCCGGACCCCGGCGCTGGGCCGGCTGACCGACGAGGACCTGCCGGTGCTGGGCAAGATCGCTCCGGCCTGCGTGGTGGACCTGCGCGACGATTCGGAGATCGCGGCGGCGCCGCCGAACCGGTTGCCCGGCGAGCCCCGGGTGGTGCGCCTGCCGGTGTACGACCCGGCGCACCCGGTCTTCACGGCGGTGTCGGAGGTGCTGCTCGGGCACGACCTGCGCGCGGAGACGGCGCTGGCCCTGCAGGGCACCCCGGCGGCGATGGCGGAGATCTACCGCTGGTTCGTCACGGGCGAGGCGGCCCGCGCGGGCTTCGGCGGGGCGGCCCGGCTGGCCGCCGACGCGGGCAACCTTCCGCTGCTGTTCCACTGCTCGGCCGGCAAGGACCGCACGGGCTGGCTGTCGGTCGTGCTGCTCACCGCGCTGGGGGTGGACGAGGCGGCGATCCGGGCGGACTACCTGCGGACCAATGCGCAGACGGAGAGCCTCAAGGAGGTCGTCCTGGCCGCCATGCGGGCCCGGCAGCCGGAGCTGGCGGAGGCGGCGATCCGGCCGCTGATGGAGGTGCGCGAGGAGTACCTGGATGCCGCGTATGCGGAGGTGCGGCGGGTGCACGGCTCGTTCGACGCGTACCTGCGCGACGGGCTGGGGCTGACGCGGGCGCACCTGGCGGCGCTGCGGGACAACCTGCTGGACTGAGCCCCGCCACTGCCGGGCGCCCGGCCCGGCTGCTGTTGCCCGGCCCGCCGTTCGCCGGTCACGTGCGGTGACGACTGCGGGAGGCGTGACCGATCGCGGCCAATCTTGACTGTGCGTCAGGTTCCTGCGACCCGAACAGACCTCATGCGCTCCCTTTGCTCTGCACCCATCGACGCAACACGTCGCTGAGCTGGGGAAAGTCCGGTGCGGAGGCGGTGGGCGGGAGCGGCGGTCCGATGCGTTGCGTTACTGCTGCGTCCGTGGGTGCAGAGCAAAGGGCGCGCGGCAGGTCGTCTCGCGTGCCGCGGCGTTGCCCAGAGTTACCTGCCGACGCCGCGACCGGCCCTCGGCTCGGTGCCGCGACCGGCCACCGGGCCCGGCTCGGCTCGGCACCGGGCCGAGCCGGGCCCTCAGGCCACTGCGGCCGGGCGCAGGTCGTGGCGGGCCGCCCAGACCCGGGCGGAGATGTCGGCGAGGAGCCGGCAGGCGTCCCCGTCCGCCGCGCCGCCGCCGGCCGGGTCGCCGGTGGTGCAGACGACCAGCACGTACGGCGGGGCGTCGGCCGGGTGGACCACGCCGGCACCGTGGCGCACGCCGCGTACCCAGCCGTTCTTGTGGGCGATGCGGACGCCGTCGGGCAGGCCGGCGGCGAGGTCCTCGCGGAACTCCTGCGCGAACAGGACGTCGAGCATGGCGGCGCAGCCGGCGGGGGAGGCGAGGGGGCCGGGGCGGGTGGCGCCGGCGGTCAGCCCGCCGAGCAGGGCGGCCAGGTCGGCCGCGGTGACCAGGTTGGTGATGCCGGCCTCGCGGGCGGCGAAGTCCTCGATGCCGCGCCCGGTGACGCTGTGCCGGCCCCCGGCGGCCGCCCACGCGTCGGCGACGGCGGGCAGGCCGACGTGGCGCAGGCAGAGGTTGGTGGCCAGGTTGCTGGAGCGCACGATCATCCGCTCGGCCAGCCAGCGCAGCGGCGCGCGCCCGTTCTCCCGCTCCCAGACGGCCTCGTCGTTGTCGTAGTGCCGGGCGCAGGCGAACCGGGGGGCGCCGGGCAGGGCGGAGCCGAACTCGTTGCGCACGTCGACGGGGGCGTCGAGGTCGAGCGTGCCGGCCTCGGCGGCCCGGTGCAGGGCCAGCAGCACGGCGACCTTCATGGTGCTGGCCGCGTAGTGGGTGGCGTCGGGGTGCCGGGTCCAGGTCGCCGGGGCGTCGACCCGGCCCGCGTACGCCGAGACGGTGCCCGGCAGTGCGTCCAGGCGGGCGTCGAGCTCGTCCCAGATCATGCGGGTGACGGTAGCCGATCCGGCCCCCGGTCGTCCGGGGGCCGGCGGCAGGGGGTCAGCCGGCGTGCTTGCGGCGGGCCGTGGCGCGGGCGCGCTGGGTCTGGTCGAGCACGACCTTGCGGATGCGGACGGCGGCGGGGGTGACCTCGACGCACTCGTCCTCGCGGCAGAACTCCAGGGCCTGCTCCAGCGACAGCTTGCGCGGCGGGATCAGCTTCTCGGTCTCGTCGGAGGTCGAGGCTCGCATGTTGGTGAGCTTCTTCTCCTTGGTGATGTTGACGTCCATGTCGTCGGAGCGGGAGTTCTCGCCGACGATCATGCCCTCGTACACCTCGGTGGTGGGCTCGACGAAGAGCTGGCCGCGCTCCTGGAGGTTGATCATCGCGAAGGAGGTGACCGCGCCGGCCCGGTCGGCGACCAGCGATCCGTTGTTGCGGGTGCGCAGTTCGCCGAACCACGGCTCGTAGGACTCGAAGACGTGGTGCAGGATGCCGGTGCCCCGGGTGTCAGTGAGGAACTCGGTGCGGAAGCCGATCAGGCCGCGCGCGGGGACCAGCCACTCCATCCGGATCCAGCCGGTGCCGTGGTTGACCAGCTGCTCCATCCGGCCCTTTCGGGTGGCCAGGAGCTGGGTGATCGCGCCCAGGTACTCGTCGGGGGCGTCGATGGTCAGCCGCTCGACCGGCTCGCAGATCTTGCCGTCGATCTCCCGGGTGACGACCTGCGGCTTCCCGACGGTCAGCTCGTAGGACTCGCGGCGCATCTGCTCGACGAGGATCGCCAGGGCCAGTTCGCCACGCCCCTGCACCTCCCAGGCATCGGGGCGCTCGGTGGGCAGGACCCGCAGCGAGACGTTGCCGACCAGCTCCTTGTCGAGGCGGTCCTTGACCATCCGGGCGGTGACCTTGGCGCCCTTGACCCGGCCGACCAGAGGCGAGGTGTTGGTGCCGATGGTCATCGAGATCGCCGGCTCGTCGACGGTGATCAGCGGCAGCGGGATCGGGTTCTCGGCGTCGGCCAGCGTCTCGCCGATCATGATCTCGGGGATGCCGGCGACGGCGATGATGTCGCCGGGGCCGGCCGAGTCGGCGGGCTTGCGCTCCAGGCCCTCGGTCATCAGCAGCTCGGAGATGCGAACCCGCTGGGTGCTGCCGTCGGTGCGGCACCAGGCGACGGTCTGGCCCTTGGCGATGGTGCCCTGCCGCACCCGGCACAGCGCCAGCCGGCCGAGGAACGGGGAGGCGTCGAGGTTGGTGACGTGGGCCTGCAGCGGCGCGTCCTGCTCGTAGGCGGGCGGCGGGATGGTGTCGAGCAGGGCGCGGAACAGCGGCTCCAGGCTCGTGCTGTCCTGCGGGACGGAGCCGTCGGCGGGCTGGGTGAGCGAGGCGATGCCGTCGCGGGCGCAGGCGTAGACGATCGGGAAGTCGATCTGCTCCTCGTCGGCGTCCAAGTCGAGGAAGAGCTCGTAGGTGTCGTCCACGACCTCCTTGATCCGGGCGTCGGGGCGGTCCACCTTGTTGATCACCAGGATGATCGGCATCCGGGCGCGCAGCGCCTTGCGCAGCACGAAGCGGGTCTGCGGCAGCGGGCCCTCGCTGGCGTCGACCAGCAGCACCACGCCGTCGACCATGGTGAGGCCGCGCTCGACCTCACCGCCGAAGTCGGCGTGGCCCGGGGTGTCGATGATGTTGATGGTGACCGGTTCCGAGCCGTCCGCCGGCAGGTAGCGCACGCCGGTGTTCTTGGCCAGGATGGTGATGCCCTTCTCCCTTTCGAGGTCCATCGAGTCCATCACCCGCTCGGTCGTCTCGCCGCGGGCGCCGTAGGCGCCGGCCTGCCGCAACATGGCGTCGACCAGGGTGGTCTTGCCGTGGTCGACGTGAGCGATGATGGCGACGTTGCGGAGGTCGGTGCGAAGCTGCATGGGCTCCATCCTCCCGCCTGCGCGGATCAGGTGCCGCGTCGGGGTCGCCCCTCGGCCGCCGGCCGGATCCGGTGGGTGCGTGGCTGTCGGTGCCGGCGGCCCGGCTGTCATGCTGGCCGCGTGAGCCGGGGGCCGTCGTGCACGATCTGCTGAACTCGGTGCAGGGCCTGCCGCCCCTGCTGGTCTACCTGGTCGCCGCGGCGATCGTGGCCGGCGAGACGGCGGTGATCGTCGGGCTGCTGGTGCCGGGCGAGGCGACGCTGCTGCTGGTCGGCTTCCTCACGTACACCGGCGCGCTGCGGCTCGGCCCCGCCCTGCTGGTGATGATTGTCGCAGCCGTGACCGGGGACACGTTGGCGTTCCGCGCGGGCCGCCGCTACGGTCCACGGCTGCGCGCGTCCGGCTTCGGGGCGCGGGTGGGCCCGCACCGGTGGCGGCGCGCCGACGCGCTGCTGGAGCGGCTCGGCGGGCGAGGGGTCCTCACCGCCCGCTGGGTGGCGTTCGCCCGCACCCTCGCGCCCCGCCTGGCGGGGGCGGCCGGCATGCCGTACCGCCGGTTCGCGCCGTGGAACCTCGCCGGCGTGGTGACCTGGGTGGGCGGGTCGGTGCTGGCGGGCAACCTGGCCGGGGAGTCGTACGAGACGGTGTCGCGGCTGCTGGGCCGGGCCACCGGCGCGGTGCTGGTGCTGCTCGGCGGGGTGCTCGCCGTGGTGCTGGTGGGCCGCTGGCTGGGCCGCCACCCGGATCCGGCACGGGCGCTGCTGGCCCGGGCGGCGGCGCTGCCGCCGCTGCGCTGGCTCGCCGGCCGGTACGGGGTGCTGTTCTTCCTGCTGGCGATGCGCGTCGGCCCCGGCTGGACGCTGCTGATCAACCTGGCCGCGGGGCTGGTGTTGCTGTTCGTGGCCGGCATGGCCATCGCCTGGCTGCTCGGGGCGGCGATGCGGTGGAGCGGGCTGGCGGTGGTCGACGACGCGATCGCCGGCTGGTTCGCCGACCGGCGTACCCCGGGCGCGGCGGAGGTCGCGCTGACCGTGGTGTCCGTGTCGCGCGGCTCGGTGCTGATCGCGCTGGTGGCGGTGGTGGCCGCCGGTCGGGCGTGGCGGCAGCGTCCGTGCCCGGGTCGCGGCGGTGCGCTGCCGCGGGCCGAACTGCTCGACGTGGTGGGCACCGTCGGCGCGTTCCTGCCGCTGGTGGTGCTCGCCGTGGTCGCCGAGGTGGTGGCGCCGGGCCGGCTCGCCTCGGGCGAGGAGGGGGTCCTGTTCGCGACGCAGAACGCGGTGATGGCGGCGAGCCTGTGCACCCTGGCCTGGCTGCTGTCGCGGGGCTCGCCCTGGCCGGTGACGGTGGCGGCGTGGACGGCCGCGGCGGCCGGGGTGGCCGCGATCGGCGGCGCGCGGCTCTATCTGGGGCAGGGCACCGCCAGCAGCACGATCACCTCGGTGCTGCTCGGGGTGGCCTGGACGGCGCTGTTCATGGTCGCCTGGGCGACGCGGGACCGGGCGGTCGGCGCGGGCGGCCGGTGACCAGGTCGGACATGGCGGTGAGGATGCGCCCGACCGTCGGTCGGG
>NZ_JAHWGR010000051.1:0-38979 GCF_020873825.1 Micromonospora sp. DH13 | reverse complement strand
CCCACGCCGCGGCGTAGCCGGCCCGCGGCGTGGGTGGGTGGGTGGGTGCGACGGGCGCGGCGGCGGCGGGGAGAATGGGCGGCATGCAGCCACACCCGAACGTGCGGGCCGTGCAGGAGGCCCTCGACGCCGCGGGCGCGCGGGACGGCTCCGGCCGGCCCAGCGAGGTCCGCCTGCTGCCCGAGGCGGTGCACACCGCCGCGGCGGCCGCCGACGCGCTCGGCGTCGCCGTCGGCGCCATCGCGAACTCGCTCGTCTTCGACGCCGACGACGCGCCGCTGCTGGTGCTCACCTCCGGCGCGCACCGGGTGGACGTCGCCGGCCTGGCCGCGCACCTCGGGTTCACCCACCTGCGCCGGGCCACCCCCGAGTTCGTCCGCAGGCACACCGGCCAGCCGATCGGCGGGGTCGCCCCGCTCGGCCACCCCGAGCCGCTGCGCACCCTCGTCGACGTGGCCCTGGCCGGCTACGACGAGGTCTGGGCGGCCGGCGGGGTGCCCCAGGCGGTCTTCCCCACGACGTACGCGGAGCTGCTGCGGATCACCGTCGGCACCGCGACCGAGGTGGCGTGAGCGGCGTCCCCGAGCTGGTCACCCTGCACGTCTGGCGGATCGGCCGGGCCGCCCTGCCCGGCGCGCTGGCCCGGATGGCGACGCACCCGGCGCGGTTGCGCCGCACCACCGGGGTCCGGTTCGGCAAGCTGCTCGGCACCGGGACGGGCACCGGCTTCGGCCCCGGCGACGCCGACCTGACCCGCTGGGCGGCCCTCGCCGTCTGGGACCGCGCGGCCGACGCCGCCGGCTTCGACGCCTCGCCCGTGGGCCGTTCCTGGGCCCGCGTCGCCCGCTCGTCGGTGCGGGTCGACCTGCGCCCGTTGACCAGCCGGGGCGAGTGGTCCGGGCGGCGGCCGTTCGGCGAGCCGTCCGGCGGTCGGGTCGCCGGCCCGGTGCTGGCGCTGACCCGGGCCCGGCTGCGGGCCCGCCGGGCGGCCACCTTCTGGCGGGCCGTCCCGCCGGTGGCCGCCGCCCTGCACGCCGCGCCCGGCCTGCTGGCCCGGTTCGGCGTCGGCGAGGCCCCGCTGGGCTGGCAGGGCACGGTCAGCGTGTGGCGCGATCCGGCGGACCTCGTCGCGTTCGCGTACCGTCACCCCGAGCACCGCGCCGCGATCGCGCGCACCCCCACCGAGGGGTGGTACGCGGAGGAGCTCTTCGCGCGGTTCGAGGTGCGCGACGTGGTCGGCGACCGGGCGGTGCTGGGGTGGGTCGCCGACGGCGACGCGGCAACGGCGAAGGATGGGCGGGCATGAGGCTGGTGCGCTGGACGCCGGACGACCTGGTCCGACGGCTGGACGACGTGGTGGCCGTCTACGGCGAGGCGATGAACTACCGGGCCGACCTGCTGGAGGCGCGGCGCGGCTACATCGCCACCCACGTGCGCCGTCCCGGCTTCCGCGCCGTGGCGAGCCTCACCTCCGAGGGGCACCTGGCCGGCTTCGGGTACGGCTACCTCGGCACGCCCGGTCAGTGGTGGCACGACCAGGTGCACCGGGCGCTGACCGCCGGTGCCCGGCAGCGCTGGCTCGCCGACTGCTTCGAGGTGGTCGAGTTGCACGTCCGGCCGCCCGCCCAGGGGCACCGCCTGGGCACCCGGCAGCTCACCGCGCTGCTGCGCATGGCACCGGGCAGCACCACCCTGCTCTCCACGCCCGAGGCCGACGAGCAGCGCTCCCGGGCCTGGCGGCTGTACCGCCGGTTCGGCTTCGTCGACGTGCTGCGCCACTTCCACTTCCCCGGCGACGAACGCCCGTTCGGCATCCTCGGCCGGGACCTCCCGCTCACCCCGCCGGCCCCGTCCGCCGACAGCCCCGCCGGCCGGGCCGGTCCCGCCGCCCCCGCGCCGGCCGGCCCGTCCGCCCCGGCACCGGGATCGGCCGCGCCGTGACCCGGCCCGGGCTCCGGCCGCTGCTGCCCTGGGTGGGGCTGGGGGTGCTGGTCCTGGCCCAGATCTGCTACCCGCTCACCGTCGGCGCCACCCGGGCCGGGCTGACCGTGGCCACCGTAGTCCTCGGCTATCTCCTCTCGGTCGGCCACGCGCTGCTGACCCGGGGTCCCCGCGCGGCGGCGGCGCTGGTCGCGGTGGCCACCGGGGGCGGCTTCGCCATCGAGGCGCTCGGGGTGGCCACCGGCTTCCCGTTCGGCAGCTACGACTACTCCGGGGAGCTGGGCCCGAAGCTGGCCGGGGTGCCGCTGGTCATCCCCCTGGCCTGGACCTGGATGGCCTGGCCCGCCTGGCTCACGGCGGCCCGGCTCGTCTCCCCCGGCGTCGCCCGGGTGGCCCTCGCCGCCGTCGGGCTCGCCGCGTGGGACCTGTTCCTCGACCCGCAGATGGTCGCCGAGGGCTACTGGGTGTGGCGGGACGCCACGCCCGCGCTGCCCGGCCTGCCCGGTGTGCCCGTCAGCAACTACCTCGGCTGGCTGCTGTTCGCGGTGCTGCTGATGGCGGCGCTGCGCCCGCTGGCCGGGGCGGTCGTCGACCGGGCCGGCCCCGGCGACGCCCCGATGTTCGCGCTCTACCTGTGGACGTACGCCTCCAGCATCCTGGCGCACGCGGTCTTCCTCGGCCTGCCCGCGTCGGCGGTGTGGGGCGCGGCCGGCATGGCGGTCGCCGCCGTCCCGCTGGCCCTGGCGCTGGGCCGCGACCGCCGGCCGGACCGGCAGGGTCGGCAGCCCCGGCAGGACCGGCAGCCCCAGCAGGGTCCGCCCGCCGACGCGACCGCATGACCGGCGTCCTGCTGCTGCTCGCCGCCGTCGCCGCGCTCACCGCGCACACCTGGGTCAACGCCACCCGGTGGCTGCGCCGCCCGGCCGGCGGGCCCGTCGAGGTCGCCGAGGCCGTCGCGGTGCTGCTGCCACTACGCGACGAGGCCGACCGGGTCACCCCGTGCCTGGAGTCGCTGCTCGCCCAGCGCGGCGTGCCCGGCCTGCGCATCGTGGTGCTCGACGACGGCTCCACCGACGGCACCGCCGACGTGGTCCGCGCGGTCGCCGGCGACGACGACCGGGTCACCCTGCTCACCGGCGTCGCCCCGCCGCCGGGCTGGCTGGGCAAGCCGCACGCCTGCCACCAGCTCGCCACCCGCGCCGACCCGGCCGCCACCGCGCTGGCCTTCGTCGACGCCGACGTCGTCCTCGCCCCGTACGCGGTGGCGGCGGCCGTCGCCGAGCTGCGCGCCGCGCGGGTGACGCTGCTGTCGCCGTACCCGAGGATCGTGACCCGGACCCCGACGGACCGGCTGGTGCAGCCGCTGCTGCAGTGGCTGTGGCTGACCTTCCTGCCGCTGCGGGCGATGGAGCGCTCGCCGCGGCCGTCGCTCGCGGCGGCCGGCGGGCAGTTCCTCGTGGTCGACCGGGCCGGCTACGCGGCGGCCGGCGGGCACGCCGCCGTGGCCGACCGGGTGCTGGAGGACATCGAGCTGGCCCGCGCGGTCAAGCGCTCCGGCGGCCGGATCGCCCTCGCCGACGGCTCCCGGCTGGCCACCTGCCGGATGTACGACGACTGGCCGCAGCTGCGCGACGGCTACACCAAGTCGCTGTGGGCCTCGTTCGGTCATGTCGGCGCGGCGGCGGCCGTGGTGGCGGCGCTGCTGCTGCTCTACACGGCTCCCCCGCTGGTCGCGCTGGCCGCCCTGGTCGCGGGCGCCCCGGCGGTCGCGGCGGTGGCGGCGCTGGCCTGGCTGCTCGGGGTGGCCGGGCGGGCGGTCAGCGCCCGCGCCACCGGCGGCCGGTGGTGGCCCGACGCGCTCGGCCACCCCGTGTCGGTCGTGGTCCTCGGCTGGCTGACCGCGCGGTCGTACCATCTGCGGAAGCGGCGTCGTCTGTCCTGGCGGGGTCGCCCGGTCAGCTAGGAGGGCACGTCATGGCGCGGATCGTGGTCGTCGGTGCCGGGGTGGGTGGGCTGGCCACCGCCGCCCGGCTGGCCGCCACCGGGCACGAGGTGACCGTCTTCGAGCAGGCCGGCACGGTCGGCGGCAAGCTCGGCCGGTACGTCCACGACACCCCGGCCGGCGCGTTCCACTTCGACACCGGGCCCAGCCTGCTCACCCTCCCGGAGGTCTTCCACGACCTGTTCGAGGCGACCGGCGCGAAGCTCGACGAATACCTCGACCTGACCCCGCTGGACCCGATCGTCCGGCACGTCTTCCCCGGCGGCGGGCCCACCCTCGACTCCTGCGCCGACCCGGCCGAGTTCGCGGGCCGCGTCGGCGCGGCGTTCGGCGACCGGGCCGCCGCCGACTGGCAGCGGCTGTGGCGGCGCGCCGCCCGGGTGTGGGACGCCTCGCACCGCGACATCCTGCGCCGGCCCGTCGACTCGCCGCTGGACCTCGCCGCGCTGGCCTGGCGGCTGGGCGACCTCGCCGCCATCGCCCCCGGGCGCACCCTGCGCGGGCTGGGCCGCCGGCACCTGGCCGACCCCCGGCTGCGGATGCTGCTGGACCGGTACGCCACCTACACCGGGGCCGACCCGCGCCGGGCCCCGGCGGCGCTGGTCGCCGTCCCGTACGCGGAGCTGGCGTTCGGCGGCTGGTATCTGCGCGGCGGCCTGGGCACTCTCGCCGACGCGCTGCTGACCCGCTGCCTGGACCTGGGCGTGGTCGTGCAGACCGGCACCACGGTCACCCGGATCGACGCGGCGGGCGGCCGGGTCCACGGGGTACGCCTCGCCGGCGTCGCCGCGCCCGTGCCCGCCGACGTGGTGGTCGCCAACGTCGACGCGCTGACCCTCTACCGGGACCTGCTGCCCAGCCCGCGCCGGCTGGCCCGGCTGACCGACCGCAGCCTCGCCGGCTTCGTGCTGCTGCTCGGGGTGGCCGGCGAGACCGGCCTGGCCCACCACAACGTGTTCTTCCCGCGCGACTACGACGCCGAGTTCGACGCGGTCTTCGGTCACCCCGGGCGGGGCGTGCGGGCCCGGCCGGCGTCCGATCCGACCGTCTTCGTCACCGTCGCCGACGATCCGGCGGTGCGCCCCGCCGGGCACGAGGCGTGGTTCGTGCTGGTCAACGCGCCCCGCCACGGCACCGCCACGGGCGCGGTGGACTGGCGGCGGCCGGGCCTGGCCGACGCGTACGCCGACCGGGTCCTCGACGTGCTCGCCGAACGCGGCGTGGACGTGCGCGACCGGCTGGTGTTCCGGGAGGTCCGCACCCCGGCCGACCTGGACGCCGCGACCGGCGCGCCCGGCGGTGCGATCTACGGCACGGCGGGCGGCCTGCTGCGGCCGGCTAACCGGGGGCCGGCGGCCGGGTTGTGGCTGGTCGGCGGCTCCGGGCACCCGGGGGGCGGCCTGCCGATGGTCACCCTCTCCGCGCAGATCGTCGCCGACGCCATCGGCCCGGATTGGGGGTAAGGAGGGGCACCTTGTTAACGCATTCTGTCGAGCAGGGGCCCCTTCTTAACACCCCGCTGCGGCGGGTCAGCCGGCCTCGATGAGGGCGCGGCGGACGGCGGCGAACAGCTGGCCCAGCCCGAAGCCGGCCAGCAGCACCCAGACGGCCGTGGCCATCGTGATCGTGCCGGCGGTCAGGTCCGGGTCGATCAGCCCGGCGAGGCCGGACAGCAGCAGCCCGACCAGGGCCACGCAGACCCGGGTGGGCCGCTCCCCCACGGTGACCGCGCCGATCTCCCGCATCCCGGCCGACACCGACCGGGCCCGGACGTACTCGTGCAGCCAGGACAGCCCGCCGGCGGCGGCGACCAGCGCGCCCGGCGCGCCCACCAGCCAGAACGCGGTCAGCCAGGCGGCCTCGCCGAGCCGGTCGGCGACGGAGTCGTAGACGTAGCCGAGCCGGGTGGTGCGGTTGGTGGCCACCGCCACCGCCCCGTCGACGCTGTCGGCCACCGACGCGGCCAGCACGAACAGCGCCGCGAGCACCGGCCCGCTCACCGGCCGGACGGCGAACAGCGGCACGCAGAGGCAGAGCAGCACCCCCGCCACGGTGACGGCGGTCGGGGTGACCCGGAGGCGGCCCAGCACGTACCCGACGTGGTAGGCGAACCGCAGCCAGGCGCGGACCACCGGGGCCGCCGCCCGGGGGTCGAAGCCCCCGTGCAGCCGCGCCCACGCCGTCGCGTACTCGTCCCAGTTCAGCGAAGTGCCCACCACGGAACAACCGTCGCACCGGCGCTGTGGTGTCGCGCCACTGGGGTCACACCCGCGCGCCGACCTGCAACTGCTGCCAGACCTCGCGGGTCGCGGTGGACCGGTTGAGGGTGATGAAGTGGATGCCGGGCACGCCCTCGTCGAGCAGCCGCCGGCACATCTCGGCCGCCTGCTCGATGCCGAGCCGGCGGACCGCCTCCGGGTCGTCGGCCACCTCGGCGAAGCGCGCGGCCAGGGCCGGCGGGAAGGGTGCCCCGGACAGCTGCACGGACCGCTCGATCGTGCTGAGCTGGGTGACCGGCATCACCCCGGCCAGGATCGGGGTGGCGCAGCCCGCCGCCGCCACCCGGTCCCGCAGCCGCAGGTAGTCGTCGGCGTCGAAGAACATCTGGGTGATCGCAAACTCCGCCCCGGCCCGGCACTTGCGCACGAAGTGCGCGGTGTCGCTGGCCACGTCGGGCGAGCGGGGGTGCTTGTAGGGGAACGCGGCCACTCCGACGCTGAAGTCACCGGAGTCGCGCACCAGCCGCACCAGGTCCTCGGCGTAGAGCACCCCCTCGGGGTGGCGGACCCACTCGCCGCCCGGGTCGCCGGGCGGGTCGCCCCGCACGGCGAGCACGTTGCGCACCCCGACGCCGGCCAGCCGGCCGATGACGTTGCGCAGCTCGGCGACGGAGTGGTTGACGGCGGTGAGGTGCGCCATCGGCAGCAGGGTGGTCTCGGTGGCGATCCGCTCGGTCACCGCGACCGTGGTGTCCCGGGTCGACCCGCCGGCCCCGTAGGTGATCGAGACGAACGAGGGGCGCAGCGGCTCCAGCTCGCGGATCGCCTGCCACAGCAGCCGCTCGCCCTGGGCTGTCTTGGGCGGGAAGAACTCGAACGAGAAGGTGGGCTGACGGTCACGAATCAGCTCCCCGATCGCCGGCTGCGGGTTGGGGAGGACCGAAGGTAGACCGAGAGCCATGGACCGACTCTAGCTGTCGGGACGCACCGCACCCAGGACCTTCCCACCTGACGCGACCGCCACGCGAGCCCCCGCGCGGGCCCTCCCGCAGCGGCGGGTCGGGCGGAGCGTCGTACCCCCGGGGTAGGAAGGCGGTAGCGCGGACGGGGCCCGCGCGGGGGTCAGCACCGACCGGCGGCGCGCCGGTCCCGCCTGGTGCGCGGGTCGACGCCGCCCTCGCGCCGACCCTGCCGGAGGACCCATGACGCCGTCCACGCCGCCCGGCCCGGAGCCGCTCGGGCCGCTGCTCGCCCGGCTCCGGCGGGCCCGGGGCCGCAGCCAGCAGGCCCTCGCCGCCGAGCTGTGCGCCGCCTCGGGCGTGCCCACGCTGAGCCGGCACGAGGTGTCCCGCTGGGAGCGGCAGCTCCGGGTGCCGGGAGGCTTCTGGCTGGGCTGGCTGGCCGTGGTCCTGGCCACGCCGGTGGAGCTGCTGGCCGAGGCCGCCGGGCGGGCCCGCCGCGCGCGCCGCCGGGCGCAGCCGGCCGGCCCGGCCCGCCCACGAGCCGGCGGTACGCCGACACTCCGCCCACGCCGGCACGCCACCCACGCCCCCCGCTCCTCTCCACGGCGCGGCCAGCAGCCCAGCCGGCCCTGTCGGCCCACCTGACGCACCCGGTCAGGGAGCCGCCGCCCGGAAGGAAATCCGTCAACACGGAAAGGGGAGCCTTATGCCCACTTTGCCGACATCAATATCGGCGGGAGCGAAAAGACATGGCGTACGTTTCCGGCGGCGCAGCTGCATCACATTTCGGGGCGGCGGCCCACGCGGCGATGTCGAGCAGAGGCTCGGGCCCAGTGACGTGCTCGGCCGCCCAACGAATGCGACGACAAACGTGGCCACACAAACGGCGCAACATTCCACAGCGGAAATTGAACACTCGATGAAGTTTCACCACTCAAGGGTTACCTTGTGCAATCGGCGCGACCTAGTCTCCGCCCCATGTCTGAGATCTCCCGCCGTAAGCTTCTCGGTGCCGTCGCTGGCGGCACCGCGATTTCTTTACTGCCCCCGTCAGTGCTGAGGGCGATGGCAGCGCCGCCGCCTCCCGGTGGCCTGAACGCGGTCGAACACGTCATCATCCTGATGCAGGAGAATCGCTCCTTCGACAACTACTACGGCGCCCTCAGGGGCGTGCGCGGCTTCGGCGACCGCACACCGCTGCGCCTGCCCACCGGAGCCAGCGTCTTCGAGCAGCCGCGGCCCGGCGGTGGCAAGGTTCTGCCGTTCTCGGCCCGGCAGGCGGCGGTCGACGCCGGTCGCCCCGAGAGCGACATCCAATATCTCGGCGCGCTCCCGCACGGCTTCTCCGACGCCAACCAGGCGCGGGCGAACGGCTGGTGGGACGACTGGGTCGCGGCCAAGGGCCAGAGCACCATGGCCTTCTACGACCGGCGTGACATTCCCCTCCAGTACGAACTGGCCGACCGTTTCACCATCTGCGACGCCTACTTCTGCTCGGTCTACGGCTCGACCAACCCCAACCGCAACTACCTGTGGACCGGCACGACCGGCTACGAGCCGGACGGCGTCAACCGGGCTGTCACCAACGCCGCCTACTCCTACGCCCACGCGGGCTACCAGTGGACGACGTACCCCGAGCGGCTGGAGGCCGCCGGCGTCTCCTGGCAGATCTACCAGGAGTGGGACAACTTCACCGATAACGCGGTCGAGTACTTCCGGCCCTGGAAGGAGATCGGCCGGAAGATCCTTTCCAAGGTCAGCGGCCAGTACTCCACCACGGAGCAGTTCTACGACAGCCTGTTCGGCAAGACCGCAGACCAGCGCAAGGCCGCACTGGCCCAGTTCCAGCAGGGCGTCGACTCGCTGACCGAGGCGGAGCGCCGGTTGTTCATGCGAGGGGCGTACCGCTCCGAGCCGGACACCCTCGTCCAGCGGCTCAGGTCCGACATCAACAACGGCACGCTGCCGAAGGTGAGCTGGCTGGTTCCGACGGCGGCGCTCTCCGAGCACCCCAGCACCTCCACCCCGGTCGGCAGCGCCAACCTCATCTACGACATCCTCGACGCCATCGCGAGCGACCCGAAGACCTGGTCGAAGACGGCTCTGTTCATCAACTTCGACGAGAACGACGGCTACTTCGACCACGTACCCGCCCCGGTCGCGCCCCGGCCGGACTCCGGCAACAGCGACGACTGGTTCAACGGTCTTCCGGTCGGCCCCGGCCCCCGGGTGCCGATGACGGTCGTCTCACCGTGGACGGTGGGCGGCTTCGTCTGCTCGGAGGCCTTCGACCACACCTCGGTCATCCGGTTCCTGGAGAAGTGGACCGGCGTCCAGGAGCCCAACATCAGCGCCTGGCGCCGCAGCGTCTTCGGCGACCTGACCTCCGCCTTCGACTTCAAGCGCAGGCACCCGCAGCCCGAGGTGGAGCAGCCCGGCCCGGTGCCACCGGCGGTCGGCCGCTGGAACCCCGCACCGCCGAAGAACCAGGCGCTTCCGGCGCAGGAGACCGGCACCCGCCGGACGCGGCCCTTGCCGTACCGCCTGTCCCTGCGGGCCGACGTCACCGGCACCGACGTCCGCCTGCGGCTCGGAAACGCGGGCACCACCGCCGCGACGTTCACCGCCTATCCCGCTGACGGCACCGCCCCACAGCCGTGGACCGTCCCTGCGCGCGGGACCGCCGACAACACGATCGGGTACGGTGCCGACGGCTACGACCTGCAGGTCACCGCCCCCGGCTGGTCCGTCTGGAAGCTGCGCGGCACCGGTGTGGGCGCCGAGGCGTACCTCATCGAGCAGGCCGTCCCCGGCCAGGTGAAGGTGAAGTGCGCGAACCCCTCCACCACCACCCGCAGGCTCCTCGTCGGCGAGTCGGTCTACCCGCGCGACGCCGGCCACCGTGGACGGCCACGTCACCCCCTCCAGGCCGTCACCCTCGCGCCCGGCCAGACCCGGACCGTACCCGTCCACCTTGCCGACCACGGCTGGTACGACGTCGTGGTCGTCGACCTGGGAGACCCGTCGTTCCTGCGCCGGATGACCGGCCGCCTGGCCGACTGCAGGCCCGGCGTCACCGACCCGGCGACCGGCACCGCCCCGGCGCTCGCCGCGACGATCACCCTGCCGGAGGCGCTGCCCGCCCTGGACACGCAGTTCGTGCAGAACAGCCCGACCGATGTCGTCGTCACCGTGCGGAACCAGGGCGGCACCAGGATCGACCGACTCTCGGTCGCCCTGCTCGCCCCCTCCGGCTGGACGGTCGAGCGGACCGCCACGGCACCGAAGGTGCTCGCCGCCGGGGGCTCGGCCGACGTGCGCTTCACCGTCACGCCGGCCCCGAACGCCACGGCAGGCCGCCTGGTGGTCGCCGCCCACGGCGACGGCGACGGCCTGCTCAGGCTCGCCGACACGGCTGTCGGCTTCCGGGTCGCCCCGGCGATGAGCGTCTCGCTGACCGGTCCCGCGAGCTCGCCCGGCACCGACGGCAGCGTGCTCTCGCCGGGCAGGCCGGTAACCGTCACCGCCACCGTCACCAACGCCGGCGGCGCCCCGCTCACCGGCCTGGCAGCCACGCTGGCCCTCCCGACGGGCTGGACCGCCGCCCCCAGGGGCGACGTGCCGACGGCCGTCGCGGCCCGCTCCTCCGCCCGCCTGGAGTGGGACGTCGTCGCGCCCGCCTCGGCGGCGCGTGCCTCCGGCAGCCTCAAGGCGACCGTCACGGCGGATCTGCGCGGCAGCGCCCAGCAGGTGACCGCGTCCCTGCCGGCCAAGACCGGGCCCGTCATGACCGGCTACCTGCTCGCGGAGGACTTCGAATCCGTCGCGCCGGCGCTCGCTGCGGCGGCCGACCTCAGCCGGCCCGGCCTGCTCGGCTGGACGCGGACCACCCCCGAGGGCTGGACGGTCACCAACGCGCCGGGAATGCCGCAGGGCACCCGGGAGCTACAGGGCTGGACCTTCCTGTCCAAGCAGTTCTGGTTCCCCGGCGGGCAGAACCGCCCCAACTTCAGCCGGTCCCTCGGCGTCGTCGCGGTCGCCGACCCCGACGACTGGGACGACACCGGCAGCCCGTCCGGCCAGGGCCAGTTCGACTCGACCCTGACCAGCCCGGCGGTGGCCATCCCGGCGGGCACCTCCACCCTCCACCTGGGCTTCGACTCCCACTACCGTCAGGAGAGCCCGCAGGAGGCCGAGGTCACCGTCCAGTTCGACACCGGCACCAAGGTCAAGGTGCTGCACTACAGCAGCGCGACCTCCGGGAACACCAACCAGGGCCAGGACCAGGAGAACCGGCTCGTCCAGCTCTCCTGTCCCGTCCCGGCTGGGGCCACCTCGGCAAAGGTCGACTTCCGGATCTTCAATGCCGGCAACAACTGGTACTGGGCGATCGACAACATCCGCCTGGGCACCAGCCCGATCGCCGACGCCTGACCGGCCAGCGGCCTGACCGTCCCGCGCGGGGACGCGTTGTCGTCCCCGCGCGGAGTTCCGCGGTGATGGTCGTCGGCAGCAGGGTGGTCCCGGTGGCGATCCGCTCGGTCCCCGCCGACCGTTGTCCCGGGTCGACCCGCCTCCTGCCGATCGGCGGGGGGCGGGATCCGGTCGTTGTTCGGTCGCTCCGGCACGAGGTGTCGAGCGACGCGCGGCGGGCCCGGCCTACGCCGGACCCGCCGCTCGGACTCACGCCGGCCGCTGACTCACGCCGTCAGCGTCGGCTCGCGCTCTCAGCGCTGCAGGGTCAGCAGACCCGGCCGGTACGGCAGGAGGCCGTAGTCACCGCCCGAGTTCGTGGCGCGGCCCTGGTACAGCAGCTGCAGGTTGCACGGGTCGATCGTGTTCGTCTGATCCGCGCTGGTGCGCAGCAGTTCGCCGTGGCTGATGTCGTTGGTCCAGGTGGCACCGCTGTTGGCCTTGCCCGCGAACGGGTTGTTGTAGGTCGTCGCGTTCGGCGTCCAGGTGCCGCTCAGGCTGGTCGCCGTGAACGAGCGGAAGTAGCGCTCCCAGGAGCTGGTCCTGGCCTCGATGATCATCAGGTACTGGTTGCGGCCCTGCACCTTGTAGACCTGCGGTGCCTCGAAGATGTTCTCCGAGGTGTCGCTCATGATGGTCGTGTAGCTGGAGCCGAAGCTGCCCGGGAAGTTCCCGATCGGCATGATCTGGCGGTAGATCTTGCCGTTGTCGCCGGCGAAGAACAGGTACATGTTCTGGTCGTCGCCGATGATCGTCTGGTCGATCACGCCGGTGCCGGAGTCGGTGATCGTCGCGGTCGACAGGGGCTGCGGGGCCGACCAGCCGTTGGCGTTGGCGGGGTTGGTCGACGTGCGGTACGAGAACGACGTCGGGCCCCACTGGTGGGCGAGGATCCAGATGTTCTTCGGCGCGAAGTAGAACAGCGACGGCGCTACGGTGCTCTGGCTCATGGTGTTCTGGGGGGCCGAGCCGAGCTGGTTGAGGTTGTCGACCAGGCCGAAGTTCATCGAACCCCAGCCGCCGGTGGCGCTGCTGCTGTGGGTGGTGGCGTACACCAACTGCTTGCCCTGGTAGGGGGCGATGGTGAAGTCCTTCAGTGACGCCCAGCCGGCCTTCGGCTGCGCCAGCGGGCCCGTCGACGACCACCGGTACGTCGACGGCAGGTCGCACGTGCCGCCCGGCGGGGGCGTCGTCGGCGGCGGGGTGGTGGGGTTGGTGCCGCCGTCGACGCGGACCAGCTGCCACTGCTGGTTGCTGCCGTTCCAGTCGTCGTACTGCACGACGTTGCCGCCGTCGGCGGTGGAGGCGCCCTGCACCTCGACCACCTTGTTGCTGTTCCGGTTGATCAGCCGGACGTAGCCGCTGTCGGAGTCGGCCAGCCGGAACTGCTGGTTGGTCCCGTTGCCGTCGGTCCACTGCACGATGCTGGCGCTGTTGGCGGTGGAGAAGTTGTAGACGTCCAGCACCTTGCCGGACAGCCGCGACTTCAGCCGGTAGTAGCCGCCGCCGGAGTCCACGAACTGCCACTGCTGCTGGTTGCCGTTGTTACGCGTCCACTGGGTGATCCGCGCCCCGTCGTTCGTGGCGAGGTTGTAGACGTCCAGGGCCTTGCCGCTGTTGCGGTTGACCAACACGTACCACGCGTTCGTGTCGACCGTCGCCGCGGCGGCGGGCGTCGACACCGTGGCCGCGGCGGCCACGCCGAGCACCACCGCCGACACGCCGGCGGCGACGACCCGAGACAGCCACCCGCGTCGCCGCTGCGGCGGCGGTGCGATCGATGGCGATCCACCAATGGCAGACATGATCCTCCTTCAATGACCAGAGATGGGCAGCGCGGGGACGGCCGCGCGCGTCGATGATGTGAGCGCTAACATCACGTACGCAGGCCTGGCGCACGCCAATCCAAGACCAACGAAGCGGGCTTGCCCGGCAGCCGTGGGCGTCGTCGTCCTTGACCATCGACTGTGAGCGATAACACGCCGTTCGTCAAGTCGTAATGTTCGATACCCGAGCGAACGTCACGCACCGTCGGCGACGCGCCCACCCGGCGGGATCGGCTCCGGGCCGCCGCCCCGGCGGTGTCCCGTCACCCGGACGTCCCCACCTCGCCGGCCCGAGCGGCCGGTGACACGCCATGCACCGCCGATGCGCAGCTCACCGGGCGACCCGCTAGCGTCGGGGCGTGACTCACGCAGCTCCCGTATCCCCCGTCGACCGCGCCGGCCTGCGTCAGCGGGTCGACAAGGCCCTCGCCGGGTTCCTGGCCGGCCAGCGCACCTGGCTGACGGCCGTCGACGAGGCCCTGGTGCCGGTGGCCGAGGCGATCGAGGCGTTCGTGCTGGGCGGCGGCAAGCGGCTGCGCCCCGCGTTCGCGTACTGGGGGTTCCGGGGGGCGGGCGGCGGCGACGCCGACCAGGTGGTGACCGCCCTGGCCGCGCTGGAGTTCGTGCAGGCCAGCGCGCTGATCCACGACGACCTGATGGACCGTTCGGACACCCGGCGCGGCGAGCCGGCGGTGCACCGGCGGTTCGCCGCCCGGCACCGGGGGGCCGGTTGGGGCGGCGACGCCGACGGCTTCGGCGACGCGGCGGCGATCCTGCTCGGCGACCTCTGCCTCGTCTGGTCCGACGAACTGCTGCACTCCGCCGGGCTGGACCCGCGGATCGTCGCCCGGGCCCGGCCCGTCTTCGACGAGATGCGCACCGAGGTCACCGTCGGGCAGTACCTCGACGTGCTGACGCAGGCCACCGGCGACACGTCGGTGGAGCGCGCGGGCAAGGTCGCCCGGTACAAGTCGGCCAAGTACACCGTCGAGCGTCCGCTGCTGCTGGGCGCGGCGCTCGCCGACGCGCCCGCCCACGTGCGGGCGGCCTACTCGGCGTACGGGCTGCCACTGGGCGAGGCGTTCCAGCTCCGCGACGACGTGCTCGGGGTGTTCGGCGACCCGGCGCAGACCGGCAAGCCGGCCGGCGACGACCTGCGCGAGGGCAAGCGGACGTACCTCGTGGCGGCGGCCGTGGCGGCGAGCGACGACGCGGGCCGCGCGCTGCTGCTCGGGCGGCTCGGCGATCCGGAGCTGGACGCCGACGGGGTGGCCCGGCTGCGCGAGCTGATCACCTCGACCGGCGCGCTGGCCCGCACCGAGGAGCGGATCGCGGCGCTGACCGAGACGGCGCTCGCCGCGCTGTCGGCCGTCGACCTGGAGACCGAGGCCCGGCAGGCGCTGGTGGACCTCGCCATCGCCGCCACCCGCCGCACCGACTGACCCGCCCGCCACCCCGGCCGGCGACCTCCGCCCCGCGGCCCGGCCCTGGCCCGGCCGGGTGCGGAGGTCGGCCGGAACCGGTCAGAAGCCGAGGGCCTGGGCGCGGCGCTTGACCTCGCGGGCGTGGTCGCCGCCGAGCGTGGCCGCCGGGGTGCCGCCGGAGAGGGTGTCGTCGGGCTCGTAGAGCCAGCGCAGCGCCGCCTCGTCGTCGTAGCCGGCGTCGGCGAGCAGGGTGAGCACGCCGGGCAGGTGCTTGAGCACGGTGCGGTTGGCCACCAGGTCGGCGGGCACCCGGCGCACGCCGTCGCGGCGCACGGCGAGCAGCTCGCGGTCCCGGATCATCTGGTGGACCTTGCTGATCGACAGGTCGAGGCGCTCGGCGACGTCCGGCAGGGCCAGCCAGCCGGCCGGGTCGCTCGGGCCGGCGAGGTCTGCGCCGGAGGCGGCCTGGCCGGAGGGTACGGAGTCGGTCACCCGATCACCCTGCCACGCCCCCGCCCGGACGGCGCGCGGCACCCCCCTCGCCCCGCAGGCGAGGGGCCGGCGGGGGCTCCGGAACCGGTCCCACGCGCGCGGCGCGGGGGGCACCCGGCCATCCGGCTGTAGCATCCGGTGCAACCTCCACCCTCCGGAGACATAGACTGCCTGCCGATGGACACACAGGTCGCCGACACGTTGCTGGGCTCGCTGCTCGACGGGCGCTACCGCATTCGCGGTCGCGTGGCCCGTGGCGGCATGGCGACCGTGTACACCGCCACCGACGAGCGCCTGGAGCGCACCGTCGCAGTCAAGATCATCCACCCGACCCAGGCCACCGAGGCGCGGGCCCGGATGGCCGGGTTCCTGGCGCGCTTCACCGACGAGGCGAAGACCATCGCCCGGCTGACCCACCCGAACGTGGTGGCGGTCTACGACCAGGGCACCCACGCCGGCCTGCCGTACCTGGTCATGGAGTACGTGCGGGGCCGCACCCTGCGCGACGTGCTCGCCGAGCGCCGCCGGCTCAACCCCGACGAGGCGCTGGCGATCATGGAGCAGATGCTCGCCGCGATCGCCGCCGCCCACCGCGCCGGCCTGGTCCACCGCGACGTCAAGCCCGAAAACGTGCTGGTCGCCGAGGCCCCCACCGGCGGCGTGGCGAACCTGGTCGACAGCGTCGTCAAGGTCGCCGACTTCGGGCTGGCCCGGGCCGTGGAGGCCAGCTCCGAGGAGGAGCCGGGCAACCAGCTCATGGCCACCGTGGCGTACGTCGCCCCGGAGCTGGTCACCGACGGCCGCTCCGACACCCGCACCGACGTCTACTCGGCCGGCATCGTGCTGTTCGAGATGCTCACCGGCCGGGTCCCCTACGACGGCGACCGCCCGGTGGACGTCGCCTGGCAGCACGTCGACCGGGACGTGCCGGCCCCGTCGACGCTGGTGCCCGGCCTGCCCCGGGTGCTCGACGACCTGGTCGCCCGGGCCACCCGCCGCGACCCGGGCGCGCGCCCCACCGACGCCGGCGCCCTGCTGGCCGAGGTCCAGGTGGCCCGCGACGACCTGGGCAACGCCAACACGCACACCGCCGTGCTGCGCCCGGTGACCGACGAGACCAGCGCGATGGCGCAGCCGACCATGGCGGTCGCGGCGGTCCGCCCGGCCCAGCGGCCCGCCTGGGCGCGGCTGCCCGAGCCCGAACCGCAGCGCCCGCACCGGCGGCGGGCCGCCCCCGAGCCCGAGGGGCCGCTGGCGCGGCTCGCCGCGCTGCGTACCCAGATCATGGGCGACCCGCGCGGCCGCAAGGGCGTCCTCGCAGCCCTGGTTGTCCTCGGCCTGGTCGTCGCGCTCACCGGCTGGTGGTTCGGGATGGGCCGGTACACGGTCGCCCCGGAGCTGGTCGGCCTCACCAAGGCCGAGGCGGAGGGGCAGGCCGGCCGGGGCGGATTCGTGCTGCGCTACGCCGAGCCCCGCTACGACGAGAAGGTCCCCCGCGACGCCGTCCTGACGCAGGACCCGGCCTCCGCGGCCCGGATCGTCAAGGGCGGCACGATCACCCTCACCCTGTCCCGGGGCCCGGAGCGGCTGCCCGTGCCCGACGTGGTCGGCAAGGACTTCGAGCTGGCCGAGGCGGACCTGACCAACGCCGAGCTGGTGGTGGCCAAGGGCGGCTCCCGCTACGACGACAACCTGCCCGAGGGCGTCGTGGTGGCCACCGACCCGAAGGTCGGCACCGAGGTGAAGCCCGGCGCGAAGGTCACCGTCATCCTCAGCAAGGGCAAGGCGCCGATCTCGGTGCCCAACCTGGTCGGCAAGAACCTCGGCGAGGCCCGCGCCGCCCTGGCCCAGCTCGGCCTGGTCCCGGTGGAGACCTACAAGAAGTCGGACAAGCCGCGCGACGAGATCCTCGGGCAGAGCCCCGCCAGCGGCACCGGCGTGGAGAAGGGCGCCCAGGTCAAGCTCGACGTCAGCGAGGGGCCGCCGCAGGTCGTCGTGCCCCGGGTGGTCGACCTGCCCTGCCAGCAGGCCAAGCAGCAGCTGGAGAGCCAGGGCCTGCCGGTGAACGTGCAGTTCAACCCCAACGGCACCGTCCGGTTCCAGAACCCGGGCGAGAACTCGCAGGTGCCGCCCGGCACCCCGGTCACGATCGGCTGTCTGTGAGCACCCCCGCGCCCCGCCGCCCGGTCGGCTCGCACACCCCCACCTCGGGCGGGCTGGCGAAGGCCGCCCTGCCGTACGTCGACGCCGCCGCTTCCGAGGCCGTCCAGGTCTACGTGTCCAACTCCCGGGGCTGGGCGCTGCCGGCGGGCGACCCGGCCCAGGACGCGCTGTTCCGCGACGGCTGCGCCGCGCGCGGGGTGCCCGTGTTCATCCACGCGTCCCTGCTGGTGAACCTGGGCTCACCCACCCCGGCCACGGTCGAGCGGTCCGCGCAGACCCTGGCTCACGCGCTGCGCCGGGGGCGGGCGATCGGCGCCCGGGGCGTGGTCTTCCACGCCGGCAGCGCCGTCGACGCCGGGCACACCGACGCGGCGCTACGCCAGGTGCGCGAGGCGCTGCTGCCCCTGCTCGACGAGACCACGGCCACGGACGGCCCGCTGCTGCTGGTGGAGCCGAGCGCGGGCGGCGGCCGGTCACTGGCCTCCCGGGTGGAGCACCTCGGCCCCTACCTCGACGCGGTGGACCGCCACCCCGGCCTGGGCGTCTGCTTCGACACCTGCCACGCCTGGGCCGCCGGGCACGACCTGGCCGCCGAGGGCGGGATGACGGCCTGCCTGGACACGCTGGTGGCCACGGTGGGGCCCGACCGGCTGCGGCTGGTGCACGCCAACGACTCGAAGGACCTGTGCGGCTCGACCCGGGACCGGCACGAGAACATCGGCAAGGGCAGCATCGGCGAGCCGGCGTTCGCCGAGCTGATGACCCACCCCGCCACGGCCGGCATCCCGATCGTGGTGGAGACCCCGACGGAGAAGCACGAGGGCCACGCCACCGACATCGCCACCCTCAAGCGCCTACACCCCTGACCCCCCGCCCTGGGGGCGGGGGGTCAGCGGCGCAGGATCGCCGCCAGGACAGCGGCGGCGCGGTCGACCGCGTCGTCGTCGACGTCGAGATGGGTGACCAGGCGGGCGAGGCGCGGGCCGAGCACCGAGATCAGCACCCCCTCGGCGCGGGCCGCGGCGGCCAGGCCCCGCGCGTCCAGCTCGGTCTTCGTCAGGTCGAGCGGGACCAGGTTCGTGCGCACCGGCGACGCGAGCACCCCGAACGGGGCGAGCGCCTCCGCCAGGCGGGCGGCCTTCGCATGGTCGTCGGCGAGCCGCTCGACGTGGTGCGCGAGGGCGTACCGGCCGGCGGCGGCGAGCACCCCGGCCTGGCGCATCCCGCCGCCCATCCGCTTCCGGATCGTCCGCGCCCGCCCGATCCGCTCCGCGCTGCCCACCACCAGCGAGCCGACCGGCGCGCCGAGGCCCTTGGACAGGCAGACGGACAGGGTGTCGAACAGCGCGCCGTACTCCGCCAGAGGCACCCGGTCGGCCACGTGGGCGTGCCAGATCCGGGCCCCGTCGCAGTGCAGCGCGAGGCCGTCGGCGTCGGCGACCCGGCGCAGCTCGCGCAGCGTGGCCAGGGGGATCACCCCGCCGCCACCCCGGTTGTGGGTCTGCTCGACCGCGATCGCCCGCGTCGGCACCGCGAAGTAGCCGTCCGGCCGGACCATCCCGGCGACCACGCCGGGGTCGAGGTCCGCGCCGGCCGCCGGCCACGTTCGCGACGAGATCCCGCCGTACGCCGCCGCCGCGCCGATCTCGTACGTCACCACGTGCGCGTCGGCGTCGCAGAGCAGCTCGTCGCCCGGCGGCACCACCAGTTGCAGGGCGATCTGGTTGGCCATCGACCCGGTCGGGGCGAACAGCGCCGCCTCGTGCCTGAACAGCGCGGCGACCTCGGCCTCCAGGGCGTTGACCGTCGGGTCCTCGCCGTAGACGTCGTCGCCGACCTCGGCGGCGGCCATCGCCTCCCGCATCCCGGCGGTGGGCCGGGTCACGGTGTCCGACCGCAGGTCGACAACCTGCTGATCAGCCACCGTGCCGCCTCCGGCCGCCGACTGCGGGGCTCGCAAGCTCACTCCTCGCGTCAGCCACCGTGCCGCCTCCGGCCGCCGACTGCGGGGCTCGCAAGCTCACTCCTCGCGTCAGCCACCGTGCCGCCTCCGGCCGCCGACTGCGGGGCTCGCAAGCTCACTCCTCGCGTCAGCCACGGAGCATCTCCGCCACGAGGAACGCCAGCTCCAGCGACTGCTGGGTGTTCAGCCGGGGGTCGCAGGCGGTCTCGTACCGGTCGGGCAGGTCCAGGTCCTCGATGCCCTGCGCGCCGCCGAGGCACTCGGTGACGTCCTCGCCGGTCAGCTCGACGTGCAGGCCGCCCGGGTGGGTCTCCAGCCCCCGGTGCACCTCGAAGTAGCCGAGCACCTCGTCGACGATGCGGTCGAAGTGCCGCGTCTTGTAGCCGTTGGAGGACTCGTGGGTGTTGCCGTGCATCGGGTCGCACTGCCAGACCACCTTGGCGCCGGCGGCGGTGACCTTCGCCACGATCGGCGGCAGGGTGTCGCGGACCTTGTGGTTGCCCATCCGGCTGATCAGCGTCAGCCGGCCGGGGATGTTCTCCGGGTTGAGCTTCTCGCAGAGCTCGATCGCCTCGTCGGGGGTGGTGGTCGGGCCGAGCTTCACGCCGATCGGGTTGGCGATGCGGGAGATGAAGTCGATGTGCGCCCCGTCGATCTGCCGGGTGCGCTCGCCGATCCACAGGAAGTGCCCGGACAGCCCGTACGCCCGGGTGCCGGAGACCCGGGTGAGCGCCCGGTCGTATTCCAGCGCCAGGGCCTCGTGGGAGCAGTAGAGGGTGACCGTGCGCAGCGCGTCGTCCTCGGTCATCCCGCAGGCCTGGATGAACGCGATGGCCCGGTCGATCTCCCGGGCGATCGCCTCGTAGCGCTCGCCGGCCGGGGAGTTCTTGACGAAGCCCTTGTTCCAGTCGTGCACCGCGTGCAGGTCGGCCAGCCCGCCGGCCAGGTACGCCCGGAGCATGTTCATCGCGGCGGCCGAGTTCGCGTACGCCCGGATCATGCGCTGCGGGTCGGCGACCCGGGCCTCCGGCGTGGCCTCCAGCGAGTTGATCAGGTCGCCGCGGTAGGCCGGCAGCCCGCGGGCGTCGGTCGGCAGCGACCGGGGCTTGGTGTATTGCCCGGCGACCCGGGCGACCTTGACCACCGGCAGGGACGCGCCGTAGGTGAGCACGATCGCCATCTGGAGCAGGGTGCGGGCGTTGGCCAGCAGGTGGCTCTCGGTGTTGTCGGCGAAGGTCTCGGCGCAGTCGCCGCCCTGGAGCAGGAACGCCTTGCCCTCGCAGACCAGGGCGAGCTTGCGCCGCAGCTGGTCGACCTCGTACGGCGCGACGACCGACGGCACGGTGTCGAGCACCTTGCAGACCTCGGCGACCTGGGCCTGGTCGGGCCACGGCGGGACCTGCGCGCGGGGCAGCTCCCGCCAGCGGTCGAGGCCGAGGGCGGCGTCCTCGGCGGAGTCGACGGTCGGGCGGCTGGTCTGCAGGCCGGGGCTGCCCACGGCGGGATGGCTCAGCTGATGCCACTCATGGCGCATGACGGAAAGCGTACGGCGACCGCCCGGGCACCCGACGGGCGAGGGGGACGGTTTCCGGCAGTTGGAAGATCAACGCCGACCCGGGGCGTGATCAGGGGGTGACCGACGGCTCCGGGGTGTTCCCGCCCGGCGCCTCGCGCGCCACGCACCAGTCGGCGCCGCTGCGGGTGACGGTGAACAGCAGCGGCCGGGTGGCCTCGCGGGAGCCGGCGGTCACGGTGATCTCCGTGCTGACCTCCTGCCCGCCCGCGCCCGCGCGGACGTCGGTGATCGTCGCCCCGGTCACGGTGAAGTGGTCGGCGAAGTCGCCGTTCGGGCCGGTCGCGGCGGCGTCGAAGGCCGCCTGGGCGGGGGCGCAGAGCTGGCCGCGCCCGGCGGCCACGTCCTTGGCGATCATCGCGTCGAGGTACGCCTGGACCCGCTCCCGCGACTTCGCGGTCGCCTCCTCGGCGGGCGCCCGGCCGGGCTGCTGGGCGGCGTCCTCGTCGTCGCTGCCGCAGCCGAGCAGGGCGAACGGGAGGACCGCGAGTGTCGCGACCAGCGCCGCCTTGGTGGCCACCCTGGTGTTCGTCACGCCCATCCGTCCCTCCCCTCGGCCCCGGCACACCGGGGACGCCGCCGATGGGCGAGTCTGACACATCACCCCCGCGCCACGCCCACGCCGGGCCGCGCCCACGCGCGCCGGGGCCCGGGAACCGCCGTGCGGACGGTTCCCGGGCCCGGGGTGTTAGCAAGGGACCCCTGCTATGCAGAATGCGTTAACAGGGGGCCCTTCCTTGCCTCAGCCGAGGCCGCCGCGGATCGCGCCGATCAGCTCGCCGTTGGTGGTGTCGCCGGACAGTTCCCAGAAGAACGCGCCGCCGAGGCCCTGGTTCTTCGCGTACGTCATCTTGCCGCCGATGGTCGACGGGGTGTCGTAGCTCCACCAGTTGCTGCCGCACTTGGCGTACGCGGTGCCGCCGACCGTGCCCGTGGCCGGGCAGGTGTTCTTGAGCACCTTGTAGTCCTCGATGCCGGCCTCGTAGGTGCCCGGCGCCGCCCCGGTGGCGGAGCCGCCCGGCGCGGACTGGGTGACCCCGGTCCAGCCCCGGCCGTAGAAGCCGATGCCGAGCAGCAGCTTGTCGGCCGGGATCCCCTTGCCCTTGAGCTTCTGGATCGCGGCGTCGGAGTTGAAGCCCGCCTGCGGGATACCGGTGTAGGAGTAGAGCGGGGAGTGCGGGGCGGTGGGGCCCTGCGCGTTGAAGGCGCCGAAGTAGTCGTACGTCATCGGCATGAGCCAGTTGAGGTTGCCGATCGCCCCGGCGTAGTCGGTGGCGTCGATCTTGCCGCCGTTGCTGCCGTCGGCGGTGATGGCGGCGGTGACCAGGGCCGAGGAGCCGAACTTCGACCGCAGCGCGGAGATCACGTTCTTGAAGGCGTTCGGGCCGCTGGTGTCGCAGGTGAGGCCGCAGGCGTTCGGGTACTCCCAGTCGACGTCGATGCCGTCGAAGACGTCGGCCCAGCGCGGGTCCTCGACCAGGTTGTAGCAGCTCTCGGCGAACGCGGCCGGGTTCTGCGCGGCCTGGGTGAAGCCGCCCGACCACGTCCAGCCGCCGAAGGACCAGATGACCTTGAGGTGCGGGTACATCTTCTTCAGCTTGCGCAGCTGGTTGAAGCTGCCGCGCAGCGGCTGGTCCCAGGTGTCGGCGACGCCGTCGACGCTGTCGGCCGCCGTGTACGCCTTCTCGTAGTCGGCGTAGCTGTCACCGATGGCGCAGCGGCCGCCGGTGGTGTTGCCGAAGGCGTACAGGATGTGGGTGAGCTTCGCGGCGGAGCCGCTGGTGTGGATGTTCTTAACGTGGTAGTTGCGACCGTAGACGCCCCATTCGGCGAAGTAGCCGACGACCTTCTTGCCGCCGGTGGGCGGGGTCGTGGTCGGCGGCGGCGTGGTGGGCGGCGCGGTCGTCGGGGGTGTGGTCGTCGGCGGGGCGGTGGTGGGGGGCGCGGTCGTCGGCGGGGCGGTGGTGGGGGGCGCGGTCGTCGGCGGGGCGGTGGTGGGGGTGGTCCCCCCGCCGCACGGCGCGCCGTTGATGGTGCAGTTCAGCGGCGCCTTGTAGGCCCCGGTGCCGTTGTAGCCCCAGCTGAAGGTCGCCCCGGGGGCGAGCGGGCCGGCCCAGCTCTTCTTCACCGCGACCCAGTGGTTGCCGCTGCTGGTGACGTCGGCGTCCCAGGCGCTGCTGATGGTGGTGCCGGCGGGCAGGTCGAACTCGATGCGCCAGGTGCTGACGCTGGCGGCGGAGCCGTTGGTGACGGTTACCCGGGTCTCGTGGCCGGTCCCCCAGTCCTGCGCCTTGGCGAACGTGGCGGTCACACTCCCCGCGCCGAACGCCGAGGTCACCGGGACCACCGCGACGGTCACCGCGACCACGGCACCGGCCCAG
Source organism: Micromonospora sp. DH13 (assembly GCF_020873825.1). Lineage (NCBI taxonomy): Bacteria > Bacillati > Actinomycetota > Actinomycetes > Micromonosporales > Micromonosporaceae > Micromonospora > Micromonospora sp. DH13. Next base: position 15,560 of record NZ_JAHWGR010000051.1, on the reverse strand, counting down.
AGGGCCCGGCGGAGCGATCTCTTCATGTGGCGGCTCCCCAAACAGTTAGGAAACTTTCCAAAAGGATGGTGAGACGCTACTCACGCCGTCATCAGTTCGTCAAGATGCACGCGCGTCGATAGTCGGGGGAATCCGGGGCCGCGGGCCGCCGCGGCGCCGGCCGGACGGGCGCTGGGTAGCCTCGGTCCATGACCGTCTTCGACACCGAGATCGACGCCCTGGCCGGCGGCCCGGCCGACCTCGCCGGATACCGGGGCAAGGCGCTGCTGGTGGTGAACGTGGCCTCCCGCTGCGGCCTCACCCCGCAGTACGCCGGCCTGCAGGCCCTGCACGCCGAGTACGCCGACCGGGGCCTGGTCGTGCTCGGCGTGCCGTGCAACCAGTTCGCCGGCCAGGAACCCGGCACGTCCGCCGAGATCGGCGAGTTCTGCCAGGTCAACTACGGGGTCACGTTCCCGCTCACGGCGAAGGTCGACGTCAACGGCCCGGACCGGCACCCGCTCTACGCGGCGCTGGTGTCCACCGCGGACGGCGACGGGCACACCGGCGACGTGCGGTGGAACTTCGAGAAGTTCCTGGTGGCTCCGGACGGCACGGTGGCGGCCCGGTTCGCCCCGACGGTCGCGCCGGACTCCCCCGAGCTGCGAGCGGCGGTCGAGAAGGTCCTGCCGGCCTGAGCCGCGGACGCGGACGAGCCCGGGACGGCGGGAAGCCGCCCCGGGCTCGCGAAAGTGCCGGCCGGATCAGCCGGCGGCGGAGCGGAACACCGGGTAGTAGCCGCCGGACTGGCCGGCCGCCGTCGGGTGGTACGAGATGCCGATGCTGGCGAAGTTGAGCGCGTGCAGCCACTTCTCGCCGTAGCTGCACAGCTGGTGCCCGACGAAGATGGAGCGGACGTCGGCGAACGTGAAGCCGGCCGAGTTCGCGGCGCTGCGGGTGATGTCGTCGACCAGGTTGATGCCCTCGTTGATCTTCGCCCGCGAGTTCGCGCTCAGACCGACGCAGACCGTGCCGAGCTGGTAGAAGACCGGGTAGCCGACCACCACCACCCGCGCCGACGGGGCCTTGGACCTGATTCCGCTGTAGACCTTCGCGAGCTTGCCGGACAGCTCGGCGCGCGCCTTGTCCTCGGCGGCCTGCACGGCGGCCACGCACTGACTCTCGCCGTAGAGCACGCAGGTGGTCATGATGTTGGCGAAGCCGACGTCGTTGCCGCCGATGGTGACGCTGACCAGCGTGGTGGTCGACGACAGCGCGGAGAGCTGGTTGTTGATCACGTCCGTGGTGGTCGCCCCGGAGCAGGCCACCGACTTGTACGAGGCGGGCTTGATGTTGGCGTTGTAGAGCGCCGGATACGCGTTGGTGCTGCGCTGGCAGCTTCCGCTCTCCGAGGTGTAGCTGCCGGCGCCGACGCCGGAGGCGTACGAGTCGCCGAGGGCGACGTAGCGGTCGGTGGGCGCCGCCTGGGCGGGGACGGCCAGCGTGAGCGTGGCGCCGATGGACGCCGCGAGGCTCACGGCGAGGGTAACGAGACGGGATCTCCGCACGTCGCACTCCTGGGGGTGGGAAGTGGTAGTCAGAGATAGATACCACCGAATGCACGGTAAATGGAAGATCACCGATCCCTAACAGGGGTGGTCGCTAGGGGGCGGCGACCGTCGACAAGGGCCGCGGATCCGCCCGTTCGTCGGCGTGTGCGGCAGGCCGCCCGCCGGGCGCGTACCCGAAGATCGTCTCCTGTTCGTCGACACCCCACAGGAGACAACTCAATGATCAACAAGTACGCCGGGCGCTGCGCCACCTGCCACGCCCCGGTGGAGGCCGGCGCCGGCCGGCGCGCCAGCGCCAACGGGGTCTGGAACACGTACCACGACGGGTGCGTGCCGGCCCGGGTCGCGCCGCCCGCCGGGCGCCACGGCGGCTGGCACGACCTGCCGGTCGTCGGCTTCGACTTGGAGGGCACCCTGCCCGATCCGATGGAGACCCGGATCGTCTCCGCGGCCCTGGTGCACTCCGACGGCACGACGCAGGAGTGGCTCGTCGACCCGGGCGTGCCGATCCCCGCCGACGCGACGGCCCGGCACGGCATCACCGACGAGCGGGTGCGCGCCGACGGCCGGCCGGCCCGGGAGGCGCTCGCGGAGCTGGGCACGGCGGTGGCCAAGCTGATCGCCGACTCCACGCCGCTGGTGGCCTTCTGCGCCCCGTACGACGTGACGGCCCTGCACACCGAGCTGGCCCGGCACGGCCTGCCGGCCATCGACTGGGACAGGGCCGTCGTCATCGACCCGTCCGTGCTGCACCAGCAGGTCGAACCCCGGTGGTACGGCCGCCGGCAGCTCGGCGACCTGTGCCGGTACTACGAGGTCACGCTCGACAACGCCCACGACGCGGCCAGCGACGCGCGGGCCGCCGCCGAGCTGGCCCGGTCGATCGCCGCCCGGCACGAGGCCGTCGCCCGGATGCGGCCGGACGCGCTGCACCGGGCGCAGGTCGACTGGCACGCCGAGCAGGCCCGGGGCCTCCAGCTCTCCTTCGACCGGCGGGGCATCGACAGGACGGTCAGCACCCAGTGGCCGCTGGAGACGGCGCCGCGCGACTGACCCCGGCCGGGGCACGGTGCGGCCCGGCCGTGCCCCGTGGTGAGCGCGGGGGCGTGAGGCGGTGTGCGGTGGCGGCTAGGCTGCGCCGTGTGCAGTTGGTGAGCGCGGACGACATCACGGCGGCGCAGCGGCGGATCGGCGGGCGGGTCGTCCGCACCCCGCTGCTGGCCTGCACGCACATCGGCGACGAGTACGGCCTCGACCTGTGGGTCAAGGCGGAGAACCTGCAGCACACCGGCAGCTTCAAGACCCGCGGGGTGCTCAACGCGCTGCTCGCGCTCACCGAACGCGCCGGCCGACCGGCCGGCCTGGCGGCCTTCTCGGCCGGCAACCACGCGATGGCCGTGGCGTACGCCGGCCAGGCGTACGCCCTGCCCACCGTGGTGTGCATGCCGCCGCACGCGGTGCCGACCAAGATCGAGGCGGTCCGCCGGTACGGCGGGGAGGTCGTGCTCACCGACGACCTGCTCGGCACCTGCGAGGCCATCGCGGCGGAACGCGGATACCACCTGCTGCCGCCGTTCGACGACCCGGACGTCATCGCCGGCCAGGCCACCATCGGCCGGGAGATCCTGGCCGACGGCCCGCCGCCCGGGCTGGTCCTGGTGCCGGTGGGCGGCGGTGGGCTGATCAGCGGCGTGGCGGCGGCGGTACGGGCGGCGGCACCGACCGCGCGGATCGTCGGCGTGGAGCCGGCCACCGCCAACGCCGTCGGGCACGCCCTGCGCACCGGAGGCGCGGCCCCGGCCACGCCGCCACGGTCGATGGCGGACGGGCTGGCCGCCCCCTTCGCCGGCCGGCACACCCTGGCCCACATCCAGGCCCTGGTGGACGACGTGGTGGAGGTCGCCGAGGACGCGATCTGGGGCGCGTGGTGGGAGCTGCTGGACGCCACGAAACTCCTGGTCGAGCCGTCCGCCGCCGTTACCTACGCGGCGCTGCGCACCGGCCTGGTCAGTGCCGCGTCGTGCACCCGCGTGGTGCTGGTGCTCAGCGGCGGCAACGTCTCACCGGCGGCGCTGGCGACGCTGCGCTGACCCTCCTTCACACCCGGCGGCGGCCGGCGAAACCGCACTCGACGCGGTGGTACCAGCGCACGTCGGAGTCGCCCTCCAGCCAGCACCACAGCACCGGGCGGCCGCCCCGCTCGCCGGGGAAGTCCAGCAGCACCGGGGCGATGCCCTTGACCTGGATGTCGTGCTCGTGCAGCTCGTCCACGACGCCGTGCAGCCGGGCCTCCAGGCCCTTGACCTCGGCGAGGCCGCCGAGCGGACTCAGCCCGCCGTCGGCGAGGTCGGCGCGCAGCTCGGCGAGGTCGGCGCGGAGCCGGATCAGCTCGTCGATGCGCGGTTGCAGGGTGGCCACGAGGTGACGCGCCTGGGCGAGGGTGAACACCGCGCCAGTATGGGGCACGGGTCCCGTCCTGCGCAGGTGTGTCGAGCCCGGCCGACGTGGCGACGGCCCGGGTCGTCGCGTCGAGGATCCGGATGCCGTACGTGGGTCGGTGAGGTCGAGCGGCGGGTCGGCCACCGTGACCGACCGGACGTCGGCCGTCAGGACGGCTGGACCTGGTCGAACTGGGCGAGGGCTTCGGCGGGGTCCGGGCTCACGAGGCGTTCCAGACCGGCAGTCGTGATCTTCGCCCACCTGCCGGCCCGGGTCCACATCTCTTCCTCGAAGGTGCGGACCGCCCCGTCCAGATCCGCGGGGGCGGCGGCGATGGACTCGGCGAGTTCGGCGCCGTCCAGCATCGCGAGGTTCGCGCCAGCCCCCAACGGCGGCATCAGGTGGGCGGCATCGCCCAGGAGCGTCACTCCGCGGACGTGCGTCCAGGTGTGGGACACGGGCAGGGCGTGGAAGGGGCGGTGGACGAACCCGGTGCCGCGGCGGAGGAGGTCGAGGACGGGATCGGCCCAGCCGTCGAACAGGGCCAGCAGGCTCGATCGGACGGCTTCGACGTCGGCCAGGTCCAGACCCGTGTGCCAGTCCAGCGGCGCGCGGAACTTGGCGTACACCTTGACGTGCCCCCCGCTGTTGCGCTGGGCGACGAGGGACCGGTTCACGCCGTACGCGGCCACCGACCCGTCGCCGATCAACCGGGCGAGGTCGGGGTGGCGGGTGTCGACGTCGTCGAGGGAGGTCTCGACCGAGCTGACGCCCGTGTAGTGCGGTGTCACCGGCGAGACCGCCGGGCGGACCTTGGACCAGGCGCCGTCCGCGCCGACCACGAGGTCGAACGTCTCCTGTGGCCCGTCCGCGAACCGGACCAGTACGCCGTCCCGGGTCCCCGGCACCACCTGCGTCACGCGCCGCCCCCACTGGACGTCGAGAGGGCCGAGCAGCAGGCCATGCAGTTGCCCGCGGTCGATCTCGGGATTGGCCCGCTCGTCCGGCCGGGGTCGCCAGTCGCGCAGCACGGCCCCGTCCGTGTCCAGGATGCGCATGGCCTGCCCCTCGGGGCGGGACAGCGCCCGGAACTCCGCCAGCAGCCCCGCCTTGTCCAGCGCCAGCTGGCCCAGCCCTTCGTGCAGGTCCAGCGTGCCGCCCGGGGGACGGGCGTCGGGGGCCGGATCGCGTTCGAGAACGGTGACGGGGTGGCCGTGGCGGTGCAGGACACGGGCGAAGGTCAGGCCCGCAGGGCCACCTCCGACCACCGCGATACGCTGTCTCATGGCGATACACTGTATTCCTCCCTTAGGATGCACCGCAACAGCAGGGAGTGACCATGACCGTGTGGGACCGGCCGGCGCCGCCGAATCCCCCCGTGCCGCTCGACCGGGAGCGGATCATCGCCGCCGCCATCGCGCTGGCCGACGAGGGCGGCCTCGCGGCGGTGTCGTTGCGCAAGGTGGCCGCCCGACTGAACGCCGGCCCCATGCGGCTGTACGGATACATCTCCACCAAGGACGAGCTGTTCGACCTCATGGTGGACGAGGTCTACGCCGAGATCCTCCCCGAGGAACAGCCCGGTGACTGGCGGGAGGCGCTGCGCGTCCTCGCCCACCGCACCAGACAGGCCGCTCTCCGCCACGAATGGCTTGCCGACCTGCTCGGCGGCCGCCCGACCCTGGGCCCGCACGGCCTCGCCGTGGCCGAGGCCACGCTGGCCGCCCTCGACGGCCTCGCCGACGTCGACACCGTCATGCGCGCCGTGGAGACCGTCAGCGCCTACTTCACCGGCGCGATCAGGCGCGAGATCGCGAACCTGCGGGCCGAGCGCGCCACGGGCCTGTCCAAGCGGGACTGGCAGCGCGCCTCCGGCCCCCACCTGAGGAAGATGTTGGCCACGGGCCGCTTCCCGGCGCTGACCAGGGCCGTGTACGACGGCACGGACATGGACGCCGGGGCGTCCTTCGCGACCGGCCTGGACTGGGTCCTCGACGCGGTGGCCGCCAGGCTCACCCGGCCGCCGGCGTGAGTTGCCCGTGTAGTAGATCTTGGTAGATGTCGGCCCCTCCGGGGGCCGTTTCAGACCAGGATCGCTGAGCTACCGAGCCTTCGGCTCCTGATCGGCGCGGGGCTTCACCGGCTGTCGCCGTTGGTGTACTCGACGAAGATCTCGTCGAGGACCCTCCGCGAGGTCGCCGCCGCCGCGCCACCGTGCGGCGCGTTCGCGTAGCTGACCAACGTCTTCCAGAGCGCCCAGCCACGCCCGCGCGCCCAGGTCGCGTCGTCCACGGCCAGCCGCTCCCGGAAGGCCCGCCGGCCCTCGGCGGTCAGCAGCGTCCAGGCGATCGCCAGGTCACAGGACGGGTCGCCGACTCCGCAGGTGCCGAAGTCGATGATCGCCGCGAGGTGCCCGTCGTCGAGCAGGAGGTTTCCCTGCGCGAGGTCGCCGTGGAACCAGCGCTCCGCACCGTCCCAGCGCGCGTCCAGGGCGCGTCGCCAGACCTCGCCGGCCAGGCCCACGTCGATCCGCCCGTAGAGAGCCGTGAGCGCCCGGTCGGCCAGCCCGTCGTAGGTGCGCAGGGTGCCGCCCCGATACCAGTTGTGCAGGCCCGGGCGGGGACCGTCAGCGACGTCGACACCCTGCAGGGCCACGACGAACCCGGCCAGGTCGAGCGCGAACCGGACCGGGTCGGCGATGCGGTCCGCCCGCGCGGTCTCGCCGTCGAGCCACCGGTAGACCGACCAGGCGTACGGGTAGCCCTCGCCGGGCCCGCCCTCCGCCAGCGGGGTGGGGACGGGCAGCGGGAGACGGGGGGCGAGCACGGGGAGCCACCGGTGTTCCTTGGTGACCGCCTCGGCGTACTCGACCGCGCTTGGCAGGCGTACCGACATGCCGGTGCCGAGGCGGAAGGTCCAGTTGTCCCAGCCGCCGTCGGCGACCGGCTCCACCGGCAGGTCGGCCCAGTGCGGGAACTGGCCGGCGACGAGCCGGCGCACCTGGGCCGCGTCGACGGCGACGCGTACGGGCAGCGGGCCGAGATCCGGGACGTCGTCAGCCCCCACGTCTGACATCGCCCGTCGGCCTCACTCGGACTGGGCGGCCAGCTCGCGGGCGCGGTCGCGGGCCGCTTCGAGGGCCGCGAGCATCGCCGCGCGTACGCCGTGGTTCTCCAGCTCGCGGATGGCGGAGATCGTGGTGCCGGCGGGCGAGGTGACCGCCTCGCGCAGCTTGACCGGGTGTTCGCCGGAGTCGCGCAGCATGACCGCCGAGCCGATCGCGGTCTGCACGATCAGCTCGTGGGCGACCTGACGGGGCAGGCCGAGCAGGATGCCGGCGTCGACCATCGCCTCGACGAGGAGGTAGAAGTAGGCCGGCCCGGAGCCGGACAGGGCGGTGACGGCGTCCTGCTGCGACTCGGGAACCCGGACGGTCGCGCCCAGCGGCGTGAACATCTCCTCCGCCAGGGCGAGGTGCTCACCGGTGGCGTGGGCGCCGGCCGAGATGGCGCTCATCGCCTGGTCGACCAGGGCCGGGGTGTTGGTCATGACCCGCACCACGGGGGTGCCCTCGGGCAGCCGCCGGTTGAAGAAGCTGGTCGGCAGGCCGGCGCAGAGCGAGATGACCAGCTTGTCGGCGGGCACCTTCGGCCCGATCTCGTCGAGCAGGGCGGCGGCGTCCTGCGGCTTGACGGAGATGGCCAGCACGTCGGCCTCGCCGACGGCGGTCAGGTTGTCGACCACCCGTACGCCGTAGCGGGTGGCCAGCTCCTCGGCGCGGATCGGCCGCCGGGCCGTGGCCAGCAGCCGGCCGACCGGCCAGCCGGAGCGCAGCAGCCCGGAGAGCATCAGCTCGCCGATCTTGCCCGCGCCGATCACCGCAACGGTGTGGTCGCCCACCGCCATGGTCGTACCCCTTTCGTGGCCCGCCGGGCGGCGGGGCCGAGCGGCGCGCACGGCGGCTCCACGGGGAACCGCCGCGCGCACCGGGTTGGCGTCAGCTGCCGAAGAAGACCTCGGCCTCTTCGTAGCGCTCCAGCGGCACGGTCTTCAGCTCGGCCGTGGCGTCAGCCAGCGGGACCCGGACGATGTCCGTGCTCTGCATGGCGACCATCTTGCCCCAGTCGCCCTCGTGGGCGGCGTCGATCGCCTGGAGGCCGAGCCGGGTGGCGAGCACCCGGTCGAAGGCGGTCGGGGTGCCGCCGCGCTGGATGTGGCCCAGCACGACGGTGCGGGCCTCCTTGCCGGTCTTGGCCTCCAGCTGCTCGGCGAGCCACTGGCCGATGCCGCCGAGGCGGACGTGGCCGAACGCGTCCAGCTCCTGGTTGTGCAGGATCATCTGGCCGTCGAGCGGCTGGGCGCCCTCGGCGACCACGACGATCGGGGCGTACTGGTGCTGGAAGCGCTTCTCGACGTACCCGGCGACCTGCTCGACGTCGAACTTGCGCTCGGGCAGCAGGATGACGTTGGCGCCGCCGGCCAGGCCGGCGTGCAGGGCGATCCATCCGGCGTGCCGGCCCATGACCTCGACGACGAGGGTGCGGTGGTGGCTCTCGGCGGTGGTGTGCAGCCGGTCGATCGCCTCCATGGCGATGTTGACGGCGGTGTCGAAGCCGAAGGTGTAGTCGGTGGCACCGAGGTCGTTGTCGATCGTCTTGGGCACGCCGACGACGTTGACGCCCAGCTCGTGCAGCTTGGTGGCGACGCCCAGGGTGTCCTCGCCGCCGATCGCGATCAGCGCGTCCACGCCCTGCGCGGCGAGGTTCTCCTTGATCCGCTCCACGCCGTTCTCGATCTTGAACGGGTTGGTGCGGGACGAGCCGAGGATGGTGCCGCCGCGCGGCAGGATGCCCCGCACCTCGGCGATGCCGAGGGGCTTGGACAGGCCCTCCAGCGGGCCCTTCCAGCCGTCCTGGAAGCCCACGAACTCGTGACCGTAGGTGGCGACGCCCTTGCGGACCACCGCCCGGATAACCGCGTTGAGACCCGGGCAGTCGCCGCCGCCGGTGAGCACGCCGATACGCATGATCTGCTCATCCTCCTGGAGCATCAGGTGAAGCCCGATTTGCCCCAGGATAAGTGTCGGATCAGACCTCGGCACCGTTGCCGGCCCGGGGCGGGCCGTCCCTGCGAACTGTAGCCGCCGCGACAATCCGCCGGCAGCGCGCCCCGGGCAGGCGTCCACCGCTCAGAAGGTCACCTCGCGGTTCTCCCCCGCCCTCGGCGGGTTCCCCGTCACCGCCGCCCTGGCGAGGCCGAGCAGGTTGACGACGGTGCTGCCCGGCGAGTCCCAGTACTCGGCCGAGCCGGCATGCACCTTGATCAGGGTCAGCCCCGGGGTGTCCAGGCCGGCGGGGAACCAGGTCTTCAGCAGCGGGTGCCACAGCCGCTCGGCGTGCCGGCGGTCGTACCCCTCCTGGGCGGTGCCGGCGATCGACACCCAGGCGTGGTTGCGCTGGTCGGCGAAGGCCACGTTGACCTCCGGGTTGACCCGCAACTGGCGAACCTTGGCCGAGTCGGCGTACGCGAAGAACCACAGGTCGCCGTCGAACTCCGCCTCCTGCAGGCCCATCGGCCGGCTGACCAGCCGGCCGTCCAGCCCGATGGTGGTCAGCATGCAGATCCGCGCGGCGCGGACCAGCTCGGTCACCCGGTTGCGGGCGTCGGCGGCGTTGGTCGGCTCACTGCTCATGGCGGCACTCCCTCGATCGGCTCGACGCCGACCCGGTGCCCCGGAGAGCACCCGCCAAACCTGATCAGCGGGCCGTCATCGCACGCCAGCGGGCGAGGTTGTGCCGGGCGTCGACCAGCGCGTCGTGCCGGGCCGCGTCGGCGTTCGGCAGGGGCGGCCGGCCCCGGTCGTCCCAGAGCTGGCGCAGCTCCTTGGTGAACCGGGGGATCTCCCGGGGCAGCCCCGGCATCGAGCCCCAGAGCTGGGCCAGCACCACGTGGTCGTACGCGGCGTACCAGGCCCACAGCTCCAGCTGCTCGCCCGGCCGGCCCCGGATCGGCTCCATCAGGAAGTCGTAGAGGTCGTCGCGGATCCGCTCCCGTGACCGCCAGGCCCGGTCGGCTGGCGAGGGGAGCCGGTCCAGGACGTTGCGGCGCACCCAGGGCACGGCGCGGGAGTCGTCGAACTCCGTGGAGACGGCGTAGAACTCGCGCCCGTTCTCGTCGACGACGCCGATCGACACGAGGTCGACGGTGCGCCCGTCCTCGATGAACTCGCAGTCGTAGAAGTAGCGGTATACCATCGCCCGCCATCCTCGCCCACCGATGCCACCGGCCGCCAGCCGGGGGGCGCGCCCGGCACGACGCCCCTGCGCCGCAGCTCGGGACTGTTACGGAAGTGTCGCCGGGGGTGTACAGCGGGCGACCGGGCCGTCATGATCTGATGAGTGCCGCTACCGGACACCGAACCGGTTCGCGACCTCGCGGCAGGGGCTGACGGGTTCACCCGGCCGCGAGTTGAGGTCCTTTACCGGGGAGGGGTTGGGCCGTGGAGATGCGCCTGCCGGAGCCGGGTGACGCGCTCACGGGTGTCGAGATGTTCGCCGGCCTGGAGCCGGAGGTGCGGCAGCGGGTGATCGCGGCGGCGGTGCCGCGCACGTACCGCAAGGGCCAGTTGCTCTTCGTCGAGAACGACCCCGGCGAGTCCCTGATCGTGCTGCGCCGCGGCGCGGTGGCCGTGTTCCGCACCGCGCCGACCGGCGAGCGGGCCGTGCTGTCGGTGATCCGTCCCCCGGACGTCCTCGGCGAGGTCTCCCTGCTCGACGCCTCCACCCGCTCCGCGTCGGCCGAGGCGATCGAGGACTGCGCCGCCCTCGCGCTGTCCCGGCCCGCGTTCATGGAGCTGGTGCACTCCAACCCGCGCATCCTCGACGCGGTGATGCGCTCCCTCGGCGGGCTGATCCGCCGGCTGACCGAGCAGAACGCCGACCACGTCTTCCTCGACCTGCCCGGCCGGGTGGCCAAGACGCTGGTGCGGCTGGCCGGCGAGAGCCAGGCCCCGATGATCACCATCGAGCTCAACCAGAGCCAGCTCGCCGAGATGGCCGGGGGCTCGCGGCAGAGCGTCAACCAGGCCATCGGGTCCTTCGCCAGCCGGGGCTGGCTGCGCACGGAGGGCCGCCGGATCGTGGTCACCGACGTGGCGGCGCTGCGCCGCCGCGCCGGCATGAGCGACCGCTGACCGACCGCTGCGCCGGCCCGAGCGACGGCCCACGCCGGCCTGAGCGCTGATGCCGGCCGCGTCCACCAGGGCACGGCCGGCGTCAGCGTCGGATCACTTGCCCGGCTCGTCCGCGGGCGGCGCGCTCGGGCCGGGGCCGATCTTCGTCGGGTCGGTCGGCTTGGTCGTCGTGGTGGTCTTCGTGCTGCCCTGGTCGGGGGCGGTGCCCTGACCGTCCGGCGTGTCTACCATGCCCTGCTCCTCCAATGCGGCGAGAGTGACGGCGTCGACGTCGACCGTGTCGCCCGGTGCCCACATGGTGCCTCGCGGGTCCGTCCACGCGGCTGACAGTCGTACGTGCACGGCACTCTCCTGGCGTTTCATGTCCTGAGCGGAAGGTTAGTCTGACCCGGTCGGGCGCACGATCCGCCTGCATATCGGGTAGCCGACTCTGCCGCCTGGCGCGATACTGGGCCCACCTCGCGCTCTGGAGCCGACCATCGACCTCAAGTGTGGACACTGCTCACGCGAAGCCGGTCCGGACGACCGCTTCTGCGGTGGGTGCGGGCAGGCCCTGACCCGTGGCTGCGCCACCTGCGGGCACGCCAACAGCGTCGAGGCCAACTTCTGCACCAGCTGCGGGCAGCCGCTGCGGGACCGGCCGGTGGTCGTGCAGGAGGACCGCCGGCAGGTCAGCGTCCTGTTCATCGACATCGTCGACTTCACGACGTACGCGGAGCGGGCCGACCCGGAGCAGGCCCGCAACCTCCAGCAGGCCTACTTCGCCACGGTACGACGGCTGGTGCACCAGTACGGCGGGGTGGTCGAGAAGTTCATCGGCGACGCGGTGATGGCGCTGTTCGGGGCGCCCGTGGCCACCGACAACGACGCGCTGCGCTGCGTACGGGCGGGGCTGGAGCTGCAACGCAACCTGGCCCGCCAGCCGGCCGGACCGCACCCGCCGCTCGGCTTCCGGGTCGGCATCGCCACCGGCGAGGCGCTGGTCGACCTGTCCGCCGCCCGCGACGGCGGGCAGGGTTTCGTCACCGGGGACGTGGTCAACACCGCCTCGCGATTGCAGTCGCTCGCGCCGTCGGGCGGCGTGGTCGTCGACGAGAGCACCTGGGCGGCGACCCGGCACGACATGGAGTACGCCGACCGGCCGCCGGTGACGCTGCGGGGCCGCTCCGCGGTCAGCCGGATCTGGCTGGCCGTGCGGGCGCTGCCCCAGCGGGACCTGACCACCGCCGAGCTGACCCCGATGGTCAACCGGGAACACGAACGCGGCCTGCTGGTCAACGCCCTGCACCGCACGGTGACCGAGCGCACCTCGCAGCTCGTCACCGTCTTCGGCTCGGCAGGGGTGGGCAAGAGCCGGCTGCTGCGCGAGCTGGCCCGGCACGCCGCCAGCCTGCCCGGCCCGCCGATCACCTGGCTGGTCGGGCAGTGCCCGCCGTTCGGCGAGAACGTCACGTACGCCGCGCTCGCCGACATCGTGAAGGGCTGGGTCGGCGTGTCGACCGTCGACGACCCGGCGGCGCTCGGCGACCGGCTGCGGCAGCGGCTGGCCCGGCTGGGCGACCCGCACGCCGTGCGGCTGGCCGACCCGCTCGGCCCGCTCATCGGCCTGCCCGGCGAGCGGCTCACCCCGGGCGAGACCGAGACGTCCTGGCGGCGGTTCCTGCTCGCCCTGGCCACGGCGGGCCCGACGGTGCTGGTGTTCGAGGACATGCACTGGGCCGACCAGGCGATGCTCGCCTTCGTCGAGCAGCTCGGCGCGGCGGCCCGGGGCGTGCCGCTGCTGGTGCTGGCGACCGCGCGGCCCGAGCTGCGGGAGCGCCACCCGGCCTGGACGGGCACGATCAGCGGGGCGATGTCGATCTCGGTGCCGCCGATGCACGACTCCGACATCGACACCCTCTACTCGCTGCTGCTCGGGCAGTCCGCGCTGCTGCCCGCGTCCCGGGGGCCGCTGATCGAGTTCGCCGACGGCAACCCGCTCTACGCCCAGGAGTACGCCCGGATGCTGCTCGACGGCGGGCTCGTCGACCCCGCCGGGCGGGCCGACCCGGCCCGTACGCCGGAGATGCCGCGCACGGTGCAGGCGGTCATCGCCAACCGGCTCGACCTGCTCGACCCGGCCGACCGGGCCGTGCTCCAGGCCGCCGCCGTCGTCGGCGTGCAGTTCTGGCCGGGGCCGGTGGCCACCGCGCTGGGCCGCCCCGTGCGGTGGGTGGAGCGGGCGCTGGGCCGGCTGCAGCGCCGGGACCTGGTGTACGAGCAGCCCAGCTCGACGATGCCGGGCCAGCCCGAGTACCGCTTCCGGCACGTCCTGGTGCGCGACGTGTGCTATCAGCGGCTGCCCCGCACCGAGCGGGTGGCGCGCCACCAGAGCACCGCCGACTGGCTGGAGCAGGTCACCGACGGCCGGCAGCAGGACCTGGTCGAGGTGCTCGCCAACCACCGCTGGGCGGCGCACGAGATCGCCCGTACCGTCGGGCTGGACACCACGCCGTACGTGCCGGCGGCGCGGGCCGCGCTGCACCGGGCGGCCCGCCGGGCGTACGAGCTGCACGCGCTGGACACCGCCGCGACCCTGATGGGGCGGGCGCTGGCCCTGCCCGGCGGACCCGAGCCGACCCTGGAGCTGTTCGACGCCGAGCTGGCGCTGTTCCGCGACGGGGACGCGTTCCTCGTCGACGGCGGCGCGGCACGGTTGGCCCGGCTGGCCGGCGAGCTGGCCGGGGCCGGCGAGCCGACGGGCGCGGCGCGGGCCTGGACGCTGCTCGCCACCGCCGCGTGGCGGCGGGCGGACCGGGCCGAGACGCTGCGCTGCCTGGACCGGGCCATCGGCATCTACACCGACCTGCCCGACAGCGAGGAGAAGGCGAGCGCCCTGCTGGAGCTGGCCCGGGTGCACATGCTCAACGCGGAGACCGAGCCCGCGTGCGCGGCGGCCCGGACCGCGGCGGGCCTGGCCGAGCGGCTCCAGCTGCGGGAGGTCAGCGCGAGCGCCCGGATCACCCTCGCGGTGGCCCGTTACCTGTCGGGGGTGCCGGAGGCGTACGCGGAGCTGGTCGAGATCACCGAGCACTGCCGGGTGGAACGGCTGGCCAGCCGCCGGCGGGCGGTGCACAACCTGGCCTGGGCGTTGCAGGAGGAGGGCGACCTGGCCGGCTCGGCGCGGCTGGTGGACGAGCAGCGCTCGCTGGACCTCGGCGGCGAGCACAGCCTCACCGCGAGCTTCGAGGACCAGTGGGCCCGGTCGTACTACGCCGGGGACTGGGGTGCGGCGGCGGACCTGGCGGCCGAGTCGACGCGCCGGCCGACCGGCGAGTGGGACATGCACATCGTCGCGGTGTCCGGCTGGATGCGGACGCTGCGCGGCGACCCGGAGGCCCCGGCCGACGGCGGCGGCCCGGACCAGGTGGAGCGGGCGGTGGCTGCCGGGCGGCGGTCCGGCTTCCACCGGGTGCTGCGGTCCACGTTGGCCCACGCGGCGCTGTGCCGGGCCGTGCAGGGGCGCGAGGCCGAGGCGCTGCGGCTGCTCGCCGAGCTGGACGAGGACTGGCGGCGGACCCGGGAGATCCCGTTCGCCGAGTGGGTGCCGGCGATCGGCCACGTCGCGGTGGTGCTCGGCGGGGACGCGGCCCGCCGGGTGCGCCGACTGCTGACCTCCGCGCCCCGCATGACGCCCTGGGCGCGGGCCGCCGGGCAGGCGGCGGAGGCAGCGCTGGCCGGGTCGACCGGCGACGCCCGGACCGCCGCCGAGCTGTTCCGGTCGGCGGCCGAGCAGTACCGGCGGATGGGCGACCTGACCGACCACGTGCTCGCCGCCGCGTTGTCGGTGCCCACCCTGCGCGAGGTGGACCCGGCGGGCGCGGCGCAGGTGCTGGCCGAGGTGCGCGGGTTCGCGGCCCGCAACCACGCCCCGGGCCTGCTCCGGCTAGCCGGCACCACCGACTAGCCCTGCCGACCGGGCGGCGACCAGGCCCGGCGACGGATCCTCCGGTCAACGGGATCCACCGGGCTTGCCAGGTCCACCGGCATACCGCGTCCGCCGGATTCACGGGCGCCAAGGCCATCCCGCCCGACCACTGAGGACGAGACAGGCCGCCGGCCGGGCAACCGCCCTCCGCCAACAAGTGCGAGAACGCGCCAACGCGAGAGCCGCTCCTGCGATGCGGCACCTACGCAGCTGAGTCACATACGACATCACCAACCACCCGATGCCCCGCCCCGCCCGCGCTCCGCCCCTCTGCCCCTCCGTCCCTCCCCCTGCCTGCCGGGCCCCGCCCGCGCTGCCCCCCTCGGGCCGGTGATCAAGAGAATTGTGTCATCGCAGAGATCAACTCTGACGCTCTTCTCTTGATCACCGGTCCGGGGACGGGGGACGGGGG
>NZ_JAHWGR010000050.1:0-39433 GCF_020873825.1 Micromonospora sp. DH13 | reverse complement strand
AGTCCCGCCAAAGGCACAAAGCCAGTCAGGGTTAGAGTCACATCTACTGCCACCAGGCATCAGCCCATCACCTTCCGAGCCGACACGGCTAGCCTCACAGTCAGGCTTGATCCCTCCGCGGGCGGGCTCCCCGGAAACCCCTCACGAGGCGGGCACGTCGTCAGGGCTTTTGCTCTTCTTCAGCCTTTGGTTGAGGCGATCAGTTCGGCCTCGTACCCCTGGGTGTTGGTGAGGTAGGCCGCGTAGGTGTCCGCGCCGCCGGCGTGGGGATGGCGGTCCGCGAAGAGCAGGGACCAGCCGTGGGCCGGTGCTGCCGCGACCAGCCGATCCACGTCGGCTGGCTGGCCCGCGTGGAATGCCAGGTGGTTCAGGCCGGGGGCGAGCCGGTCGTGGTTTCGTCCGGTCATTGCCGGGGACTCCTCCACCACGACATACGTCGGGCCGAGCCGCCAGGACCGGCCGGCGGGCCAGTCCTGGAACGGCTGCCAGCCCAGCTCGCCCAGCAGCCAGCCCCAGCAGCGCACCGCCTCGGCCAGCTCCGGCACCCAGACCTCGACGTGGTGCAGGGTGCCGACGGGGACGGTCAGCGTTGGCCGCCCGGGACCCATAGCACGTCGCCCGCCGGATTCGCCGTTCTTGACAGGATGAAGAGCAGATCGGAGAGCCGGTTGAGATACTTTGCCGGGAGGGTGCTGGTCCGGTCGGGGTCGTGTGCGACCAGCGCCCACGCCGCCCGCTCGGCCCGCCGGGCGATCGTCCGTGCCACGTGCAGCAGCGCCGCTCCCGCGGTGCCGCCGGGGAGGATGAAGGAGTCGAGCTTGCCCAGGCGTGCGTTGAACTCGTCGCACCATCCTTCGAGGCGCTCCACGTACTCCTCGGTGACCCGCAGCGGCGGATACTTCGGGTCCGGCTCCACCGGCGTGGACAGGTCGGCGCCCACGTCGAACATGTCGTTCTGGATCGACCCGAGCACCGCCCGCAGCTCGTCGTCGAGCTGGCCGAGGGCGAGCGCGACGCCGATCGCGGCGTTGCACTCGTCCACGTCCGCGTACGCGGCGATCCGCGGATCGGTCTTCGGCACCTGCTCGTTGTTGCTCAGCCTGGTCATGCCGGCGTCGCCGGCCTTGGTGTAGATGCGCGTGAGGTGGACGGCCATGACGCACAGCCTACGGATACCGGACCTGACGATCCCCGCCCGACCGGCCCCGGCGCGCCCCGCCGGGCTCGGCCCCGGTGACGCCGGCGACCCGGCGGTCAACGACGTCGACGTCATCCGCGTCGCCGGCGACGCCCGCCTCGCCGGCACGGTGCACGTGGTCGGGGCGAAGAACTCGGCCCTCAAACTGATGGCCGCCGCGCTGCTCGCCCCCGGCCGCAGCGTGATCACCAACGTCCCGCGCATCACCGACATCGCCATCATGGGCGAGGTGCTGCGCCGGCTGGGCTGCGGCGTCCACTTCGACGCCGACGAACCGGTCGACCCGATGGTGGCCCGGGGCGGCGTGGCCCGGTCCCGGTCGGTCACCATCGACGTGCCCGAGCGGCCCGGCGCGGAGGCCGACTACGACCTGGTCCGCCGGCTGCGCGCCTCCATCTGCGTGCTGGGCCCGCTGCTGGCCCGCCGGGGGTACGTCCGGGTGGCCCACCCCGGCGGGGACGCCATCGGCTCCCGGGGGCTGGACATGCACATCGCCGGGCTGACCCGGATGGGCGCGGACATCTCCGGGGAGCACGGCTTCGTCATCGCCGCCGCCCCGGACGGCCTGCACGGCGCGGACATCGTCCTCGACTTCCCCAGCGTCGGTGCCACCGAGAACCTGGTGATGGCCGCCGTGCTGGCCCAGGGCACGACGGTGATCGACAACGCGGCCCGGGAGCCGGAGATCGTCGACATCTGCTCGATGCTGATCCGGATGGGCGCGCGCATCGAGGGGGAGGGCACCTCCACCCTGCACATCGACGGGGTGCCCGAGCTGCGGCCGGTGCGGCACGCCACGGTGGGGGACCGGATCGTCGCCGGGACCTGGGCGTTCGCCGCCGCGATGACCCGGGGGGACGTCACCGTCACCGGCATCGACCCGGGCTTCCTGGAGGTCGCGCTGGACAAGCTGATCTGCGCGGGCGGCCTGGTGGAGACCCGGGGCGACGCCTTCCGGGTACGGATGGCCGACCGGCCCACGTCCGTCGACGTGGTCACCCTGCCCTACCCGGGCTTCGCCACGGACCTGCTGCCGATGGCGATCGGCCTCGCGGCGGTGAGTGACGGCGCATCCCTGATCACCGAGAACATCTTCGACGGCCGGTTCATGTTCGCCAACGAGATGATGCGGCTCGGCGCGGACATCAAGACCGACGGGCACCACGCCGTCGTGCGGGGCCGGGACCGGCTCTCCGGCGCACCCGTACGGGCCACGGACATCCGGGCCGGCGCGGGGCTGATCATCGCCGGGCTCTGCGCGGACGGGGTCACCGAGGTCTCCCACGTGCACCACGTCGACCGCGGCTACCCGGACTTCGTCGCCGACCTGCGGGCGCTCGGCGTGGAGGTCGAGCGGGGCAGCGTACCGGAGGAACCGGCCCTGGAGATCTGAGCGCGCGCGGGCGGTCCCGGCGCGCGCCGCGCGGCCCGGCGCAGCGCCTCGGTGCCGGCGCCGTGCCCCCGGTGGGGCGGGTGGCCCTCGTCCCAGCCTGTGCATTGCGCGGCCCTCGGCTTAGTCTTCGTTCAGTCTCGCCGCTAGGGTGCTGACAGACACTCAAACAGGCGAGGGAGAAGCAGATGGCGGGTCGACTCGCGGTCGTCGGGGCCGGGCTGATGGGCTCGGGCATCGCCCAGGTGGCGGCGCAGGCAGGCTGGCAGGTGACGCTGCGGGACCTGGACGACGCGGCCACCGGGCGCGGACTGGCCGGCATCCGGAAGTCGCTGGAGAAGTTCGCCGAGAAGGGCAAGATCGAGCCGGGCGAGGTGGACGCCGCGCTGGGCCGGATCACCCCGACGACGGACCTGGAGGCGGTGGCCGACGCGGACATCGTCGTCGAGGCGGTCTTCGAGCGGCTGGAGATCAAGCAGGAGGTCTTCCGGGCCCTGGACAAGCTCTGCAGGGCCGACGCGGTGCTCGCCACCAACACCTCGGCCATCCCGGTCACCCAGATCGCCGCCGTCACCGAGCGCCCCGAGTCGGTCGTCGGCACGCACTTCTTCTCGCCGGTGCCGATGATGAAGCTGTGCGAGCTGGTCCGGGGCTACAAGACCAGCGACGAGACCCTGGCCACCGCGAGGGCGTTCGCCGAGGAGATCGGCAAGACCGTCGTCGTGGTGAACCGGGACATCGCCGGCTTCGTCACCACCCGGCTGATCGCCGCGCTGGTCGTCGAGGCCGTCAAGCTGGTCGAGTCCGGCGTGGTGTCGGCCGAGGACCTGGACACCGCCTGCAAGCTCGGCTTCGGCCACGCGATGGGGCCGCTGGCGACCACCGACCTGACCGGCGTCGACGTGCTCATGCACGCCTCGAAGAACATCTACACCGACACGGCCGACGAGAAGTTCTTCCCGCCGGAGCTGCTCCAGCGGATGGTCACCGCCGGCGACCTGGGCCGCAAGACGGGCAAGGGCTTCTACACGTACTGACGGGCGTGCCGCGGCCCGCAGGTGCGCTCGCCTGCGGGCCGCGCCGCCGTGGCCAGGCGGCGTCAGGGCCCGGCGAGGGCGGCGCCGAGCAGGGCGAAGGCGTCCGGGACGACGCGCCCCCAGTAGGTGAAGTCGTGCCGGCCGTCGGCGTACTCGGCCCGGACCGGGGGCTCGGGCAGGGCGCGGGCCAGCGCCTGCACCTCGTCCAGCAGCCCGTCCTGCCGGCCGCACCAGAGCCCGACCGGGGTGCCGCGCAGCCGGGCCACGCCGGTGAAGACGGCGTCCCCGGCGCGTACGGCGGGGGAGAACGCGGCCACCGCGCGCAGCCAGCCGGGGAAGGTCTCGGCGAGCAGCAGCGACCCGAAGCCGCCCATCGACCAGCCCCAGGCGGCGACCCGGCCGGCGTCGAAGCCGCGCTCGGCGCACCAGGCCGGCACCTCCTCGCGCACCATCCGCTGCGGGTCGTCGGCTCCCGCCGGCCGCCAGGAGAGCCGGCCGCCGGTCGCCCCGGCGAGGACGAACGGCGGCGCGCCCCGGCGCACGGCGTCGGTGAGGAACCGGGCGAGACCGAAGCGCGCGTAGTCGCGCGGGGTGGCCGACGCGCCGTGCAACACCAGGCAGACCGGCAGCCCCCGCCCGTCGCCGTGGCCGGCGGGCACGGCCGTCCAGAAGTCGACGGTACGGCCCCGGGCCGCCGACTCCCGCCGCAGCAGCCGCTCGTCGCCGGGCGGGGCGTCCGGCAGCTCGGGGGCCGGCCCCTGACGGGGGCGGGTCGCCTCCCGGGCCGCCACGGCACCGCCCACGGCGAGCACCGCCGCGCCGGCCCCGGCCAGCAGCACCCCGCGCCGGCTCAGTCGCGCCACCACCGGCACAGTCTCCCAGCCCCGCCCCGCATCGGCTGCCCCGCGCCCGCGCCCGCGCGCGGGTCGGCGGTGAGAGGGGTGCCCCTCTCTACCGAATGCGTTAACAGGGGGCCCTTCCTTGCACCGCCTCAGCCGTCGCGCTTCGTCGTCCAGCGGAAGGTGGTCAGGCACAGGACCAGGCCGATCACGCACCACAGGCCCAGCACGAGGGCGACCCGGCCCAGCTCGAACGAGCCGCCCGGTTCCTGCGCGCCGAAGCCGTCCGGCAGGAAGACCGAGCGCAGGCCCTGGCACATCCACTTCAGCGGGAACAGCGCCGCCACCTGCTGCATCCAGGTCGGCAGGTTGGTGAAGACGAAGAAGACGCCGGAGATGAACTGGAGGACGAGGGCGACCGGGGTGACCACGGCCGAGCCGCTGCGCGCCGTGCGGGCCAGCGACGAGATGGCGATGCCGCACAGGGTGCACGCGGTGACCCCGAGGACGGAGACCCACCCGAAGGTGAGCCACCTGCCGGCCGTCCCGGGCAGCTCCAGGTCGAACAGGGCGACCGAGACGGCGAGCAGCAGGGCGGTCTCGGCGACGCCGACCGCCACCACCATGATCACCTTGCCGGCGAACCACACCCACTTCGGCATCGGCGTGCCCCGGTAGCGCTTGAGCACCCCCCGGTCCCGCTCGATCGGGATCCAGATGCCCAGGTTCTGGAAGCTGACCGTCATCAGGCCGGTCGCGATCATGCCGGTGATGAAGTACTGCGTGTAGCTCACCCCGGGGGCGATCTCGTCGCTGAAGATCGCCGCGAAGATGAGGATCATGATGATCGGGAAGCCCATCGTGAACACGACGGACTCCCGGCTGCGCAGGAACTGGGTGATCTCCAGCCGGCCCTGGCGCAGGGCGAGCGCGCCCGCGCCCGGCCGGCGGGCCGGTGCGGCGGCGGTGGCCGGGGCCGCCGGCTTCGTCGTGGTCGTCATCGGTGTCCGATCATGGTCAGGTAGACGTCTTCCAGGGTCGGCCGGGTCACCGTGAGGCCGGGGACCTCGCCGCCGTGGCGCGCGGCCAGCTCGGCGACCAGGGCCGTCGGCGTCGCGCTCTGCGCGCTCTCCAGCACCCCCTCGGGGGTACGCCAGGAGACCGTCGCCAGGGACTCCTGGCGGTTGCCCAGCAGCTTCGGCGGGGCCACCTCGATCACCCGCCCGGCGGCGATCACCCCGACCCGGTCGGCGAGCGCCTCGGCCTCGTCGAGGTAGTGGGTGGTCAGCACGATGGTGGTGCCAGCGGCGGCCAGGTCCCGGATCAGCTCCCAGAACTCGCGCCGCGCCTCCGGGTCGAAGCCGGTGGTCGGCTCGTCGAGGAAGAGCAGCTCGGGGCGGCCGATGATGCCCAGCGCCACGTCGAGGCGGCGCTTCTGCCCGCCGGAGAGGGTGTGCGTGCGGGCCTTCGCCTTCGCGCCGAGGCCGACCCGTTCGACCACCTTCGCCGGGTCGTCGGCGTCGGGATAGAAGCCCGAGAAGTGCCGGACCACCTCGCCGACGGTCAGCTCGTCGAACTCGCCGGTGCCCTGGAGCACGATGCCGACCCGGGAGCGCCAGTCCGGGGCGGGGTCGGCGGGGTCGCTGCCCAGCACCCGGACCTCGCCGGAGTCGCGTCGCCGGTAGCCCTCCAGGATCTCCACCGTGGTGGTCTTGCCCGCCCCGTTCGGGCCGAGCAGCGCGAACACCTCGCCCCGCCGGACGTCGAGGTCCACGCCCGCCACCGCGACGTTGTCGCCGTACGCCTTGCGCAGCCCCCGGACGGAGATCGCCAGCTCGTCATCCATGCCGTCAAGTGTGCGACCTGGGCGGGGCCGATGCGGAGGCGGGGCTGTGTGGTTTTGCACAGCCCGATTTACTGAACGGTAACTTAAACTCCGGAAATGGACGAGAAGGCCCCCGCCGGCCGGCTGCCCGAGCGCGACCGCCCCTGGGTGATGCGCACCTACGCCGGCCACTCCTCGGCCGCCGCGAGCAACGCCCTGTTCCGCCGCAACCTGGCCAAGGGGCAGACCGGCCTGTCGGTCGCCTTCGACCTGCCCACCCAGACCGGGTACGACCCCGACCACGAGCTGGCGGCCGGCGAGGTCGGCCGGGTCGGGGTGCCCGTGGCCCACCTCGGCGACATGCGGGCCCTCTTCGACGGCATCCCGCTGGCCGACATGAACACGTCCATGACGATCAACGCGCCGGCCATGTGGCTGCTCGCCCTCTACGGCACGGTCGCCGCCGAGCAGGGGGCGGAGCTGGCCCGCTGCGCCGGCACCACGCAGAACGACATCATCAAGGAGTACCTGTCCCGGGGGACGTACATCTTCCCGCCGGCGGCGTCGCTGCGGCTCACCGCCGACCTCGTCGCGTACACGCTGCTCCGGATGCCCCGGTGGAACCCGGTGAACGTCTGCTCGTACCACCTCCAGGAGGCCGGGGCGACGCCCGTGCAGGAGGTCGGCTTCGCCCTCGCCACCGCCGTCGCCGTCCTCGACGCGGTGCGCGACTGCGGCCAGGTGCCGCCCGGGCGGATGGGCGACGTCGTCGCCCGGATCTCGTTCTTCGTCAACGCCGGGGTGCGGTTCGTCGAGGAGACCGCCAAGATGCGCGCGTTCGGCGTGCTCTGGGACGAGATCGCCCGCGACCGGTACGGCGTGACCGACCCCAGGCAGCGCCGCTTCCGGTACGGGGTGCAGGTCAACTCGCTCGGGCTGACCGAGGCCCAACCGGAGAACAACATCCAGCGCATCGTGCTGGAGATGCTCGGCGTCACCCTGTCCCGGGACGCCCGCGCCCGCGCCGTGCAGCTCCCGGCCTGGAACGAGGCGCTGGGCCTGCCCCGCCCCTTCGACCAGCAGTGGTCGCTGCGGATGCAGCAGGTCCTCGCGTACGAGTCGGACCTGCTGGAATATCCCGACCTGTTCGCCGGCTCGCACGTGATGACCGCGCTGGTCGACGGGATCGTCACCGGGGCGCGGGCCGAACTGGAGAAGGTGCTGGAGATGGGCGGCGTGGTGGCCGCCGTCGAGTCCGGGTACCTCAAGAGCGCGCTGGTCGCCTCGCTGGCCGAGCGCCGCCGCCGGCTGGAGTCCGGCGCGGACACGGTGGTGGGCGTCAACCGGTTCACCGAGACCGAGCCGTCGCCGCTGACCGCGGCCGGCGCCGGGTCGATCGAGCAGGTCGACCCGGCGGTGGAGGCGGCGGCCGTGACCGCCGTACGCGAATGGCGGGCCGGACGCGACGGCGCGGCGGTCGACGCGGCACTGGAGCGGCTACGCGCGGACGCCGCGACCAGCGCGAACCTGATGCCGGCGACCCTGGAGTGCGTGCGGGCCGGGGTGACCACCGGCGAGTGGGCCGGCGCGTTGCGGCGGGTCTTCGGCGAGTACCGGGCGCCGACCGGCCTGGCCGGTGGTGCCGGGGCGGGCGGCGACGCGACCCTGGCCGCCGTGCGGCAGCGCGTCGCCGCGACCGCCCGGGAGCTGGGCAGTGGCCGGCTGCGGCTGCTGGTCGGCAAGCCCGGCCTGGACGGGCACTCCAACGGGGCCGAGCAGATCGCCGTGCGCGCCCGCGACGCCGGCTTCGAGGTGATCTATCAGGGGATCCGGCTGACCGCCGGCCAGATCGTCGCCGCCGCCGTGGAGGAGGACGTCGACCTCGTCGGCCTATCGGTGCTCTCCGGCTCGCACCTGGCCGTCGTGCCGGCTGTGCTGGACGGCCTGCGCGCCGCCGGCCGGGGCGACCTGCCGGTGGTGGTCGGCGGTATCATCCCGGCCGGCGACGCCGACGCGCTGCGGGCGGCGGGCGTCGCCCGGGTCTTCACGCCGAAGGACTTCGCCCTCACCGGCATCGTCGACGACCTGGTGACGGTGGTCCGTCACGCCAACGGCCTGGGGTAAGGAAGGGCCCCCTGTTAACGCATTCCGTTGTACAGGGGGCCCCTGTTAACACCTGGTGCGGCGGCCGCCGCCGCGGACCAGTTACCGGACGGCGGTCAGCGGCTGGCGTAGGTCATGCAGTCGGCCATGTCGTTGTCCGGCCCGACGCGGATCGCCGGGGCGTGACACTCCAGGTCGGCGTTGTGCCGACAGTCCGAGCGCTGACAGGCGCCGACCTGGGCGATCATCGTGTCGATGCCGCCCCGGACGGGCATCTCGACGAACGTGTGGCAGTGCGCGTGATCGGTGCTGCCGATCGTGATGGCGAACGCGTGGCAGTCGCCGGTGTGGTTGTAGGCGCAGGCCGCGACCACGCATTCCTGGACGCGGGGCATCTCCATCGCCGTAGTCATGACGACCTCCTCTGGGTTCTCGAATCTCCTCCCATATTAGGTTTTTGTCGGTTTTGTTGTCGGCGATCGGCCATCCCTGGTCGGTCGGCGTCCCCGCTTGGTTGGCATCCCGGTCGGTCGGCGTCCCCGGTCGGGCGGCAGGGATCGGGCTGCCGGTCGTGATCGGGCACCGGATCACCCGACCGGTCCCGCCCCCAGCACCTCGGAGAGCGGGGCCGGCCGCAGGCCCAGCTCGGCGAGTCCGGCCAGGATGCGCGGCAGCGCCTCGTCGGTCATCGGGGCGTTCGCCTCGGTGACGTGCAGGACGACGACCGAGCCGGGGCGTACCCGGGACAGCACCGCGTCGACGACCGGCCGCCAGGACTTCGCGAACGGGTCGCCGCTGATGACGTCCCCGTCCACCACGGTCACGCCCAGCGGGGCGAGCTCGGTCAACGCGGTGCGGTCGTGGCACAGCCCGGGGAAGCGGAAGTAGCGGGTCTGCCTGCCGCCGTAGGGGGCGATCACGTCGAACGTCCGGGCCACGTCGGCGGCCATCCGCTGCGGGGGGATCGTCGGCAGCTGATAGCAGTCGGTGGTGAAGGCGAGATGGCCGTACGTGTGGTTGGCCAGCTCGAAGCGGGGATTGGCGGCCAAGCGGCGGGTCACCCCGGGATACTCCTCGACCCACTTGCCGGTCAGGAAGAAGGTGGCCGGCACCCGCTGCCGTTCCAGCAGGTCGATGATCGCAAGGTTCGCGTACGACCGCACCGCCCCGCTGCGCAGTTGATACCGCATGGCGTCCGTCATGTCCGCGTCGAAGGTCAGCGCCACCAGGTCACCGGTGCGGGGTCCGTGGTCGACCACCGGGGGCCGTCGGTCGGTGCGGCTCGCGCCGGGGAGGGCCGTGGTCGGGGGCCCCGCGCTGGGCTCGTCGGTCGGTCCGCCCTGGCCGGGCCGTGACGGTGCCCCGGGTCGCCCGGATGCGGTTGCCGGCGGGGTCGGGCGGTTCGTCCCCTGCTGCGTTCCATCCTCCCCGCTGGCGGGCGGCGTCACGGCCGTGGGCACCCGTCCGATTGCGGCGCGGCCGGGCGCGTCCGACGGCGCGGGCGCGACGAGAAGGACGGCGACGCCCGCCAGGGCGGCGACCGTCGCGATCAGGGGTACGCGAGAGTTCTTTGCGGGCACCGGGAGATGATCTCTTGGCGGGTGCCCGCCCGGCTGCCCCGCCCCACGCGGGATCTTCCGGCGGGATGCCGGGAAGATGGCGGTATCCCGCGCCACTGATACCCCCACCTGCCCGACATCCCGTGACCCGTCCGCCCGAGCCTGGGGGGTGTGGGCGGGTTTGGCGTGGGCGGCCCGGCGATCATCGGCGAGCCCGGGCCCGGGAATGGCGGCCGGGTCGGGCCGAGGTGGGCGGGCCGGCCTGGGTCGGGGTGGGTCGGCTGGATCGGGGTGGGTCGGTCGGGTCTGGGGTGGGTCGGGCTGGATCGGGGTGGGTCGGCCGGGCTGGGGCGGGCCGAGGCGGGCGCGGGGCGGACGCCGGGCGGGCCGGGGCTGGGCGTGGCTGGGTTGATCGACTTCATGTCGGGCAGGTGGGGGTATCCCGCGCCGTTGATACCCCTACCTGCCCGGCATGCCGTCACCCCTCCGCCGGAATGAGCGGATTGTCCGACCTGGCGGGGTGGCGTGGGGCGGGCCGGGGGTGGGCCGGGTCAGACCGGGGTCGGGGTGGTGACCGGCGGCACCCCCGGGCCGGAATCCTGGCCGGGGCGGGGGCGTTACACCTGACGGACGACCGCAGCAGCACCCCGGATCCCCCGATCCGGCAGGCCCCGGGCCGCCCGCGTGCTGGCCCACCCGACACGCCTGCCCCACCGACGCCCGGTCCGCCCCGCGGCATGCCGGCCGCCTCGGCATCATCCCCCGGGGAATGGGGGCCGGCCGCCGGTCGTTACACCTGGACCCGGCGCCGCAAGGCAGCCGCCCCCTCCTCCTTCTTCTTCCCCCGTTGTTCGTTGTTCGGGCGCCTCGACGTGGTGCTCGCACACCCCCCGCCATCCCCCTCCGGCGGATGTGGGACGTGTGCCGACCCCCCGGATAGGAGACACCCCCATGAACACGACCATCCTGCGCAAGAGCATCCTCGGCATCGCCGGACTCGCGTTCGCCGGCGGCCTCGCCGCCGGCCCCCTCCACCACGCCATCGACACCGGCACTGTCGACGCGCGGCCCGTCGCCGCCGCACAGGCCGACACGACCACCGACGCCGGGAAGCTGATCCCCCACGGCGTGCAGGGCGCGCAGTCGCGCATCGACCTCGACGCCGAGCAGACCGCCAACGCCAAGGCCATCATCACCGCCACCAAGAAGACCGGCCTCGACGAACGCGCCGCCGTCATCTCCATCGGCACCGCCCTGCAGGAGTCCAAGCTGCAGAACCTCGGCCACCTCGGCGACCGCAACGACCACGACTCCCTCGGCCTGTTCCAGCAACGCCCCTCCAGCGGCTGGGGCACCCCCGAGCAGATCACCGACCCGCAGTACGCGACCACCGCGTTCCTCAAGGGCCTCCGACAGGTCGACGGCTGGCAGAACATGCCCCTGACCGACGCCGCCCAGACGGTGCAGGTCTCCGCCTACCCCGACGCCTACGCGCAGTGGGAACAGCAGGCCGCCGACCTCGTCGCGCAGCACTGGAACAACAGCTGACACCACACACATACACACACGCCGCCGGCCGGGCCCCGACAACAGGGGCCCGGCCGGTGGCGTCTCCGCCCCGGGCAACCGAGTGTTAGGAAGGGGCCCCTCCTATACAGAAAGCGTTAACAAGGTGCCCTTCCTTGCAAGCAGGCGGCGGTGGCCGCCGCCAGGGTGGTCAGGCGGATCGACGGGGGCGGCAGCGGTTCGATCCAGCCCGGCCCGGCCGCGTGCACGCGTACGCCCGGGGTGTCGCGGCCGAAGCGGACCAGTCGGTACGCGCGGCCGGTGACCGGCGTCTGCGACCAGACCACGACGGTGTGCGGACGCGCCCGGCGCACGGCGGACGCCAGCGCCGTCCAGGGCAGCGCGGGCCCGAGCAGCAGCGCGCCCCGCCCGCGCTCCCGCAGGGCGGCGGCGAGCGCGTGCAGGCCGAGACAGTGGGTCTCGTGCTCGGCCCCGGCGAGCAGTACGCCGCCGGTGGGCAGTTGCCGGGCGGGCTCACGGTGGAACACGTCCAGGCCGATGCGCACGCCCTCGGTGAGGGCGTGTTCGGTGGCGACCTCGGCCGCCGTATGGCCCCGCAGCGCGGCGAGCAGCGGAACGCATACCTGCTGCCAGGACGCCAGCACCCCATGGTCGGCGGCCAGCGCCAGCAGCAGGGCGGCGACCTCGTTGGCGTCGAGGTCCTCGGCGGCTGCGGAGAGGCGCTTGCGCGCGGTCTCGACGGCCTCGGCCGGCATCGAGTCGGTCAGCACGACGTACCCCCGGGTAGACGGTCACTACCAGGGGTTCGTCCGGGTGGCGCGATTCGGATGCGGCCCGGGCGCGGCTGCCGGCGGCCAGCGCCGGCCCTCGACCAGCGCCGGCCGGCGACCGGGGCGCGCGGCGGGTCAGCCGGTCAGCGCGTCGAGGGCCAGGTCGACGTCGGCGTCGGTGGTGTAGAGGTGGAACGACGCCCGGACCCGGCCGGCGCGCACCGCCGCCCGGATGCCCGCCCGTTCCAGTTTCTCCTGCGCGCCGGGCACCTCGACGGCGACGATCGCGCTGTCGCCGGGTGGCCGGCCCAGCCCGGCGAGGAACCGGTTGGCCAGGCGCACGTCGTGCTCGCGCACGGCCGGCACGCCGATCTCGGCGAGCAGTTCCAGGGCGGGGGCGGTGCCGATCCAGCTGAACCATGCCGGGGACTGGTCGAACCGCCGGGCGTCGGCGGCGAGCCGCAGCGGCGGGCCGTAGTAGGAGGAGAACGGGTCCTCGGCCGCGTACCAGCCGGCGCCGTCGGGTCGCAGCCGCTCGCGCAGCGCCGGCGCCAGGTAGGCCAGGGCCGACCCGCGCGGCCCCATCAGCCACTTGTACGCCCCGACGGCGACGACGTCGGCCAGGCCGGCGTCGAACGGCAGCCAGCCGCACGCCTGGGTCGCGTCGACGGCCACCAGCGCGCCGTGGGCGCGGGCGGCGGCGACGATCCGGTGGTAGTCGGCGACGGCCCCGTCGGCGGACTGCACCAGGCTGAACGCGACCAGGTCGGTGTCGGCGTCGATCGCGTCGACGAGCCCGTCGAGCGGGACCGTGCGCACCCGCACCCCCCGCTCGGCCTGGGCCAGCCAGGGGAAGAGGTTGGAGGTGAACTCCACCTCGGGGGCCACGACGGTGGCGCCGGCCGGCAGGGCCGCCGCGACGGGGGCGAACAACGCGGACACCGTGCTGCCGACCGTCACGTCGGTGGGCGCCACGCCGACCAGGCCGGCGAAGGCCGCCCGGGAGCGCCGGGTGGCGTCGTCCCAACCCTCCCAGGACGTACGTCCCGTCCGCCAGTCGGCCAGCGCTTCCTGCACCGCCGCCCAGGCCGGCTCGGGCGGCAGCCCGTAGCTGGCGGTGTTCAGCCAGCCGGGCTGCGGCTGCCACAGCTTGCGTGCCTGCTCCAACTCCATGCCGCCGACGGTAGTGCGGCCGTCGCCACCTCCGTGAGCGCCAATTCACCGATGGTGGCCGCCGCCCCCGGTCGCGGCCCGCCCGAGGGGCGATCGACGCGGGGACGGCGGTGGACAGGGGCCCGGGGACGGGGGCGGCGCGGCGGCGGCCCGGTCAGGCGGGTGCGCCGCTGAGCGCCGGGCGCTGCGGCCCGGCCGGCGGCTGCGGGTCGTCGTCGTCCTCGTCGAGCATGGTGGCCTCGTCGAAGGGGCGGCGGCCGGCGAGCACGTCGCGGGCCTGCGCGCGGTCGAACTCGCCGGTCCAGGTGCCGACCAGGACGGTGGCCACGGCGTTGCCGGCGAAGTTGGTCAGCGCCCGCGCCTCGGACATGAACCGGTCGATGCCGACGATCAGTCCGACGCCGTCGAGCAGGTCGGGGCGGTGCGACTGGAGGCCGCCGGCCAGGGTGGCCAGGCCCGCGCCGGTGACGCCGGCCGCGCCCTTCGAAGCAATGATCATGAACAGGAGCAGGCCGACCTGCTCGCCGATCGACATCGGCTTGCCCATGGCGTCGGCCACGAACAGCGCCGCCATGGTCAGGTAGATGGCGGTGCCGTCGAGGTTGAACGAGTAGCCGGTGGGCACGGTGATCCCGACGACGGGCTTGCTGACGCCGACGTGCTCCATCTTGGCGATGAGCCGGGGCAGCGCCGACTCCGACGACGAGGTGGACAGGATCAGCAGGAACTCCCGACCCAGGTAGCGCAGCAGGGCGAAGATCGAGATGCGGGCGACGAACCAGAGCAGCGCGCCGAGCACCACCACCACGAAGATCAGGCAGGTGGCGTAGAAGCCGAGCATGATCTGGGCGAGGCTGGTGAGCGCGTCGAGGCCGGTGGCGCCGACGACGGCGGCCATCGCGCCGAACGCGCCGACCGGTGCGACCCACATGATCATCGCCAGGACCTTGAAGACCAGCCGTTGCAGCAGCCCGACGGCGCGCAGGACGGGCTCCCCGCGCCCGCCCAGACCTTGCACGGCGAAGCCGACCAGGAGGGCCACCAGCAGCGTCTGGAGCACCTCCCCCTCGGTGAGCGCGGAGACCAGCGTGGTGGGGATGATCCCGAGCAGGAACTCGGCCGTACCCCCGCTCTCGCCGGCGGCCGCCGCCTGGCCGGCGCCGGCGGTCTGCGCCCCCAGGTCCAGGCCGGCGCCCGGCTGGATCAGGTTGCCCACGACGAGCCCGATGGCCAGCGCGACGGTCGACATCAGCAGGAAGTAGCCGAGCGCGAGGCCGCCGACCTTGCCGACCTTCGCGGCCTGCCGCACGGAGCCGACGCCGAGAACGATCGTGCAGAAGATCACCGGGCTGATCATCATCTTGATGAGCGCGACGAAGCCGGTGCCGAGCGGCTTGAGCGCCTTGCCGACCTCGGGCGCGACGAGCCCGACGACGACGCCGGCGAGCGCGGCGGCGATCACGGCCAGGTAGAGGTAGCGGGTGGGGTCCCGGCGGGCGGGGGTGGACTTCGCGGTGGCGGTGGGGGTGGTGTCCATGCCCACAATGTGAACTGCGCCTCACCGCAGGGCAGCCTTGTGGTCATTCTGTTCACTCCCGTGACCCACGGCCGACACCGGCGGCGATCCCGCGCGCCACACTTGCCAGCAGCCGAGACGTGCCCGAGCGCGGACAGGAGGTGTCGTGGCCCGACGGCAGTGGAGCATCGCGGGGCAGCTCTTCGCGCTCCAGGCCCTGGTGGTCGGCCTGCTCGTGCTGGCGGCCTCGGCCGGCGGGGTGTGGCTGGCCCGCAGCGACGCGCGCGACGCCGCCCGGGAGGAGGTGCTGGCCGTGGCGCACACCGTGGCCGGTTCCCCGGACGTCCGCGCGGCCCTCGCCTCGGCCGACCCGTCGGCGACGTTGCAGCCGTACGCGGAGGCCACCCGGGCGGCGACCGGGACGGACTTCGTGGTGGTGATGGCCCCCGACCGGACCCGCTACTCCCACCCCCGGCCGGAGCGGATCGGCCAGCCGTTCGTCGGTGACATCGCCCCCGCGCTGGCCGGTCGGGCGTTCACCACCACCAACGTGGGCACCCTCGGCGAGTCCGTGCGGGCGGTGGTGCCGGTCCGGGCGGTCGACGGGCGGATCGTCGGGCTGGTCTCCGTCGGCATCACCACCCGCGCGATCAACCGCCGCCTGCTGGCCCAGGCCCCCGTGCTGGCCGCCGCCGCCACCCCGGCGCTCGCGGTCGCGGCGGCCGGCTCGTGGCTGCTGAGCCGGCGGCTGCGCCGGCAGACCCACGGTCTGGGCCCCGCCCAGATGACCCGGATGTACGAGTACCACGACGCGGTCCTGCACTCGGTGCGGGAGGGGCTGGTGGTGGCGACCGTGGACCGCCGGGTGGCCCTGGTCAACGACGAGGCGCGGCGGCTGCTGGGGCTCGCCGACGACGCGGCGGTGGTGGACCGGCCGGCCGGCCAGGTCGACCTGCCGCCGGCCGTGGCGGAGCTGCTGACCTCGGGGCGGGACGCGCACGACGAGCCGGTCGTCGCGGGCGACCGGGTGCTGGTGGTCAACCAGCGCGCGGCGCTGTTCGAGGGGCACCGCCTCGGCACCGTGCTGACCCTGCGGGACCAGACGGAACTGCGCACGCTCACCAGCGAACTGGACTCGGTGCGGGCGCTGACCGACGCGCTGCGGGCGCAGACCCACGAGTCGGCCAACCGGCTGCACACCGTGCTGACGCTGGTGGAGTTGGGCCGGACCGACGAGGCGGTCCGGCTGGCCACCGAGGACCTGGCGGTGGCCCAGCAGCTCACCGACCGGGTGGTCGGCGCGGTGACCGAGCCGGCCCTGGCCGCCCTGCTGCTGGGCAAGTCGGCGCAGGCCGGCGAGCGGGGCGTGGACCTGGTGGTGGAGCCGGACTGCCGGCTCGACGGGACGCCGCTGCCCGTGACGGACCTGATCACCGTCGTCGGGAACCTGGTCGACAACGCGCTGGAGGCGGTCGCCGGCTCCGGGGCGCCCCGGCGGGTGCGGGTCTTCGTCGGCGCCGACGACGGGACCGTCGTGGTCCGGGTCGGCGACAGCGGGCCAGGGCTGGCGCCCGACCGGGTGGCCGACGCGTTCCGGCGCGGCTGGTCGACCAAGAGCGCCGGCCGGGGCCTCGGCCTGGCCCTCGTCGGCCAGGTGGTACGCCGCCACGGCGGCCGGGCCGACGTGGGGCGCTCCGCCGACGGCGGGACCCTGTTCACCGTACGGCTGCCGGTGCCGGCGACAGGGCCGGAGCCGGACCGGGCGGGACAGCCGTGACGGACATCCGGGTGCTCGTGGTGGAGGACGAGCCACTGCTGGCCGAGGCACACCGCACGTACACGGAGCGGGTGCCGGGGTTCGTGGTGGTCGGGGTGGCGCACACCGGCCGGGAGGCGATGGCGGCGCTGCGGCAGCGCGCGGAGCAACCCGTCGACCTCGTCCTGCTCGACTTCCGGCTGCCCGACCTGCACGGGCTGGAGGTGTGCCGGGCGCTGCGGGCCGCCGGCAGCGCGGTGGACGTGCTGGCCGTGACGTCGGCCCGGGACCTGGCGGTGGTGCGCACCGCCGTGTCGCTCGGCGTGACCCACTACCTGCTCAAGCCGTTCACGTTCGCGGCGTTCCGCGACAAGCTGCACCGCTACGCCGAGTACCGCCGCCAGGTGCTGGCCGACGGCGAGGTGGCCGCCCAGCACGAGGTGGACCGGATGTTCGCCACCCTGCGGGGCCCGGCTGCGCACACGCTGCCGAAGGGGCTCGACGAGCAGACGCTGCGGGCGGTGCTCGGCTCGCTCGACGGCGACGCCGGCCGGTCCGCCTCCGAGGTGGCGGGGCTGGCCGGCATCTCCCGGGTCACCGCCCGGAGGTACCTGGAGTATCTGGTGGCCGCCGAGCGGGCGGTGCGGGCGCCCCGCTACGGCACCCCGGGCCGCCCCGAGGTGGAGTACCGCCCGGCCTGACCGCCCCCGCCCGCCGGCCCGGGTCAGCTCACGTTGGCCGGGCCGAGGACGCTCTTGAGGTCGCCCATGAGGGCGGTGGTGGCCGCGACCCGGAAGGGGCCGAGGCGCAGGGTGGTGGTCTTGCCGCCGTTGAGGAGCTTGACGTGGACCTCGGTGTCGCCGGGGTGCAGGACGAGGGTCTCCTTGAGGCGTTCGACCAGCGGCGGGGTGCAGCGGTGCACGGGGATGGTGAGGGTAACCGGCTTGCTGCCCGGGTTGCTGGTGACGTCGGGCAGCTGCATGTCCATCGCCATGATGCGGGGGGTGTCGTCGCGGCGGTCGACCCGGCCCTTGACCACGACGATGGCGTCCTCGGCGATGTACTGGCCGATCACCTCGTAGGTGTTGGGGAAGAACAGGGCCTCCACGCCGCCGGCGAGGTCCTCCAGGGTGGCCGACGCCCACGCGCGGCCCTGCTTGGTGACGCGGCGCTGCACCCCGGAGAGGATGCCGGCGAGGGTGACCACCGCGCCGTCGGGGACGGTGCCCTCCTCGGAGAGGGCGGCGATGGTGCAGTCGGCCGCCGCGCCGAGGACGTGTTCGAGGCCGAACAGGGGGTGGTCGGAGACGTAGAGGCCGAGCATCTCGCGTTCGAAGGCGAGCTTGTCGCGCTTGTCCCACTCGGCCTCGCCGATGGTCGGCATGACGGTGGTGTTGCCGCCGACGGTCTCGGTGTCGCCGAAGCCGGCGCCGAACAGGTCGTACTGGCCGACGGCCTCCTTGCGCTTGACGTCGGCGTACGCGTCGATCGCGTCGGCGTGCACGGCGAGCAGCCCCTTGCGGCTGTGGCCCATGACGTCGAACGCGCCGGCCTTGATCAGCGATTCGATGGTCTTCTTGTTGCAGACCACCGCGTCGACCTTGGCCAGGAAGTCGTAGAAGTCGGCGTACTCGCCCTTCTCCTGGCGGCACCGCATGATCGAGGTCACCACGTTCGCCCCGACGTTGCGGATCGCCGCCAGGCCGAACCGGATGTCCTTCCCGACCGGGGTGAACGGCCCGGCCGAGGTGTTCACGTCGGGCGGGAGGACCTGGATGCCCATCCGCCGGCACTCCGACAGGTACAACGCCATCTTGTCCTTGTCGTCGCCGACGGAGGTCAGCAGCCCGGCCATGTACTCGGCCGGGTAGTGCGCCTTCAGGTACGCCGTCCAGTACGACACCAGCCCGTACGCCGCCGAGTGCGCCTTGTTGAACGCGTACCCGGCGAACGGCACGAGGACGTCCCACACGGCCTGGATCGCCTCGTCGGAGTAGCCGCGCTCGCGGCAGCCGTCCCGGAAGGGCACGAACTCCTTGTCGAGGATCTCCTTCTTCTTCTTGCCCATCGCCCGCCGCAGCAGGTCCGCCTGGCCGAGCGTGTAGCCGGCGAGGATCTGCGCGGCGCGCTGCACCTGCTCCTGGTAGACGATCAGGCCGTGGGTGGGGGCGAGGATCTCCCGCAGCGGCTCCTCCAGCTCCGGGTGGATCGGCGTGATCTCCTGGAGGCCGTTCTTGCGCAGCGCGTAGTTGGTGTGCGAGTCCACGCCCATCGGGCCCGGCCGGTACAGCGCGAGGACGGCGGAGATGTCCTCGAAGTTGTCCGGCTTCATCAGCCGCAGCAGCGACCGCATCGGCCCGCCGTCGAGCTGGAACACCCCGAGCGTGTCGCCGCGCGCCAGCAGCTCGTAGGCGGCCTTGTCGTCCAGGTCCAGGCCCAGCAGGTCCAGGTCCTTGCCGTGGTTGAGCTGGATGTTCTTGACCGCGTCGTCGATGATCGTGAGGTTGCGCAGGCCGAGGAAGTCCATCTTCAACAGCCCGAGCGACTCGCACGTCGGGTAGTCGAACTGGGTGATGATCACCCCGTCGGAGTCGCGCCGCATCAGTGGGATGTGCTCGATGATCGGCTCCGCCGACATGATCACCCCGGCGGCGTGGACGCCGGTCTGCCGGATCAGCCCCTCGATGCCCTTCGCCGTGTCGATGACCTTCTTGACGTCCGGGTCCGACTCGTACAGGCCCCGGATCTCGCCCGCCTCCGCGTAGCGCGGGTGCTTCGGGTCGAAGATGCCCGACAGCGGGATGTCCTTGCCCATCACCGCCGGCGGCATCGCCTTGGTGATCCGGTCCCCCACCGCGTACGGGTAGCCCAGGACCCGCGCCGAGTCCTTGATCGCCGCCTTCGCCTTGATCGTGCCGAACGTGGCGATCTGCGCGACCTTGTCCTCACCCCACTTGTCGGTGACGTACTTGATCACCTCACCGCGCCGACGCTCGTCGAAGTCGATGTCGACATCCGGCATCGAGACCCGCTCGGGGTTGAGGAACCGCTCGAAGATCAGCCCGTGCGGGATCGGGTCCAGGTCCGTGATCCCCAACGCGTACGCGACCAGGGAGCCCGCCGCCGAGCCACGGCCCGGGCCCACCGCGATGCCCTGGTTCTTCGCCCACTGGATGAAGTCGGCGACCACGAGGAAGTACGACGGGAAGCCCATCTGGATGATGACGCCCAGCTCGTACTCCGCCTGCACCACGTGGCCCTCGGGGATCCCGCCCGGGAACCGCCGGGCGAGGCCCTTGAAGGTCTCCTTGCGGAACCACGACTCCTCCGTCTCCCCCTCGGGGATCGGGAAGCGCGGCATCAGGTTGTGGAACTCGAACATCCCCGCCGGGTCGACCTTCTCGGCGACCAGCAACGTGTTGCGGCAGCCCTGGAGCCACAGCTCGGAGGAGTCGACGGCGCGCATCTGGTCGGCGGACTTGATGAAGTAGCCGCCGCCCTCGAAGCGGAACCGGTTGGGGTCGGCGATGTTGCTGCCGGTCTGCACGCAGAGCAGGACGTCGTGCGCCTCGGCCTGCGCCTCGTGGGTGTAGTGCGAGTCGTTGGTCACCACCGGCGGGATGCCGAGCTTCTTGCCGATCTCGGTGAGCCCCTCGCGGACCCGGCGCTCGATGTCGAGGCCGTGGTCCATCAGCTCCAGGAAGTAGTTGTCCTTGCCGAAGATGTCCTGGTATGCCGACGCGACCTTGATCGCCTCGTCGAACTGGCCCAGCCGCAGCCGGGTCTGCACGGCACCGGAGGGACACCCGGTGGTGGCCATGATCCCCTCGGCGTTCTCGGCGATCAGCTCCATGTCCATCCGGGGCCACTTGACGTAGTGGCCCTCCATGGAGGCGCGCGAGTTGAGGGTGAACAGGTTGTGCAGGCCGGTCCTGTTCGCCGCCCACATGGTCATATGGGTGATCGCGCCGTTACCGGAGACGTCGTCGCTCTTCTGCTCCGGCCGGCCCCACTTCACCCGCGCCTTGTGATAGCGCGACTCGGGCGCCACGTACGCCTCGACGCCCAGGATCGGGGTGATCCCGGCGGCCATGGCCTGCTTGTAGAAGTCGTTCGCGCCGTGCATGTTGCCGTGGTCGGTCATCGCGACCGCCGGCATTCCGAGCCGGTTGGCCTCGGCGAAGAGGTCCTTCAGTCGGGCCGCACCGTCGAGCATCGAGTACTCGGTGTGCACGTGCAGATGCGCGAACGAATCGCCCATGCGTGGCGCCCCCCCGGGTCGGATCATGGGTTGTCGAGATCGGTCGGCCCACCCTATCGCCGGGGGATCGGGGACCTCCAGCAGCCGCGCGGGGCGGAACCGCCCGGGTGGCGGGGATCTCCCCGGCCGGTCGACCGGCGCCCTGCGGCGCGGCTGCCGTCCGGCCGGCTCAGGCCCCTGCCTACCTGCTCAGGCCCCCTTGATCACGATGAACGCGGCTCGCCGTCCGGCTGATGCCGTGTGCCGTCCGTGGTCATCCTGTTTCAGAGCTCGACCAGGGCCAGCGTCCACTGGCCGTGATCGTCTTCCCAGAGGGTGACGATCTCGCCGACCGGGACCGAGTTGTACTCGTGCCGCTCGTCTTCCTCGTGGAAGTCGCCATCCTCCTCGGCCGCCGCGACGATGCGCAGGGCGTCCTCGCGGGTGCCGTCGGTGGCTGCCCGGATGCGGGAGACCCGCCACGTGACACCGCTGAGGTCGCGACCGATGAGCTCACCACCGGACACGAGATTCTTGTCGTCCCCATCGATCTCGAAGAGGGTGTTGGGACCGTCGACCAGTAGCGTGTCGGTGTCGCCGATCATCAGGCTTTCGTCGACGACCTGTCGTTCGCCGCGGAGCACCGCCGGGTCGAGCCAGGCCGGCCGCCGGTCGAGTCCGACCTCGCTGACGAAGTTTCCCCAGGCGTAGAGCGCGTACATGCGCGGCATGCTACCGGGCGGCAGGATCCTTGCCTGGTCGGGAGGATCGCCGTGGAGCAACGCGGGCCTGGTGACCTTTCCCCACCGCGCCATCACGATGAGATCGACTTATTCATCGAGGGTGAGGGAACCATTTTATCCGGCTTTCCTTTAGCAAGACTAAAGCGCCGCCGAGGCAACGGTGAACCTTGACACACTCCCATTTACGAACCTACTGTATGAGCCAAACCTCGCGGGCACGGAAGCGACATTCAGCTGCGCATACGCCCGCTCGGAGGAGGTGCCCCTCATGCCCCACAATCTGGTCGAGGAATGCCGTCTGGAAGGCGGCCCCGCGCATCTGCCGGATCATTTGCGCACCGCAACAGTTCCGAGAGACGGCAGTAAGGTGAAAGTTCCGTTCCACAACGGCTGGGAGCATTTCGAACGGATCCACGAGTTCACCCAGACCGGCGAGCCCATCTTCCGCTGGACGATGCGCACGAAGATCGCGGAGTGATCCGCATCGTCCCTGCTCGGGCCGCCTGACGGCCCCGGCCCCGCCCGCGCCTGCCCCACCGAGACTCGGGAGACCTGCGTGATCGTCGCGTGTGCCACCCAGCCCGCCCCGGGCCATTTCCTGCTCATGACGGGGCTCCTGCGGGCGCTGCGGGATCGTGGACACCAGGTCACGGTGCTGTCCTCACCGGCCTTCGGCGGTTTCGTGGCGAGTCGGGGGTTCGCCTTCCGCGGTGTCGGCAGGCCATGGCTGGCGGCACAGCGGGCACCCCTGCCGTTCACGGTCGGAGAGAGCCCCACCGCACAATCGACGGACTACTCGTTCGCGGAGGCCGCGATCCGGGACAGTTTTCGGGCCGCGGCCGACGTACTCGACGACCTGTCGCCGGACCTGCTGCTGCGCGAGCCGACCGAATTCGGTGTCACCTTCGCGGCCGAGCGGGCCGGAATTGCGGTGACCACCGTCGGAATCGGTTTTCTCCGCACCGGTGACCGGCTGATGGCCGACGGCGGAAGCCTGCTGCTCCGGCTCCGCGCTGAGGCCGGGCTGCCGGCGACCCCCGACGACCTGGACGCACTGAGCCGCCGCCGCTACGTGCAGACCACCCCACCCAGTTTCGAGCAGGTGCCGCAGGCGCTGACCACGATGCGGGCGGTCGACCCCGACCCCGCGCATGCGGCTCCCCGCGCACCCCGCCTGCTCGTCACCCTCGGCACCCTGGTCAACCGGAAGGAGCTGCTCACCCGGGTCCTCGCCGAACTGGCGCGCATCCCGGTCGACTGCGTGCTCGCCGCCGGTGACCGGGCCGCGGAGATCGCCGCACACGCGCCCGCGCACGTGCAGGTGCAGCCGTTCGCCGACCTCGGCCGGCTCGCCGCGAGCTGCACCGCGCTGATCTGCCACGGCGGCTTCGGTTCCATCCTGCACGCCGTCGTGCACGGCCTGCCGGTGACCGTCCTTCCGTACAACGCCGACCAGGAGTGGAACGCGGAGCGGATGCGGGCCATCGGCGCCGGCCGCCGGGTGGGGTGGGACGAGCTGGGCGACGGCGCGCTGGCCGCCGCGGTCGAGGAGATGCACTCGCCTCCGCCGCTGCGCGCGGCCCGGCTCCTCGCCGCCGAGCTCGGCAGCATGCCGTCCCCGGACCAGGTCGCCGACCTGCTGACCGCCGAGATCGGCGCCACGCGCTAGCGGCCCGGGAGACCGATCCGGGGCACGGGACACCAGGCCGACGCAAGGCGCGGCTTAGCGGTCCCGCTCATGCTGAAACGACGGCGGTCGAGACGGCAACCGCCGGCCGGGTGTCCATGCGTCGCGGAAGGATCGGAATGGTCGAGAGCCGGGTGGAGCCGGTCAGCGAGCTGCCCGCTCCCGTTCCGGCGAGCATCGACCCGCTGGAGTTCCGCGGGGTCCTGGGCCACTTCGCGACCGGGGTCGCGGCGGTGACCGGGGTCGACGCCGGCACCCCGGTGGGGTTGCTGGTCAACTCGTTCACGTCGGTGTCGCTCGACCCGCCCCTGGTGGCCTTCTGCGTCGCCCACACCAGCACGAGTTGGTCGCGGCTGCGCAGGGGGGAACGTCACTGCATCTGCTTCCTGGCCGCCGACCAGCAGGAGCAGGGGCTGCGCCTGGCCGGGCGGGGGGTCGACAAGTTCCGCGACGTCGACTGGTCGCCATCGCCCTCAGGGCTGCCCGTCCTCGACGGGGCCCTGGCCTGGCTGGAATGCGCGGTCGAGGCCGAACACCCGGCCGGCGACCACGTCATCGTCGTCGCCCGGGTGCATCACCTGGCCCGGTCCGGCGACGACGCGCGTACCGAACCGCTGCTGTTCTACCGCGGCAGGTGGACGCGGCTCCCCGGAGCGTGACGGCCGGGGCCGGCGGCGTCGCCGCCGGCTGCTATCCCCGGAAGAAGGCGAACCTCGACCAGCTCCGGGCCGTCCGGTTCTTCCTGAGCTGCCGCCACAGCCGGCGCTCCACCCTGGTCGGCGGTGCCGTCGAAAGCCGCTCGGGATGACCGGGCGGCGGCCCCACCTCGATGACCTCGCTCCGAAATTGCGAACGCTCCAGCGGTGGCAACGGGACGCCGGACATGGTCCAGCAGGCGTAGCCGAGCTCGGCGAGATAGCGGATCAGGAGCGGGCAGATGGTGTTCTGCGTGCGGGACCTCACAGGGATAATCCTCGCCGCGGGAGCTAAAGCCGGGTTAAAGCTGCCGGGCCGCCCCACCGTCGGCACCGGCCGCCGCAGCGCGGCCCACCACCGATCATCCGCCGCGCCGAGCGCCGCACAACCGAAGGGACAAATCGGTCATGTTGAATCTATCCCCCGGGAGATCGAAACCGTCCGAAGACTCGCGGCCACGGATCATCAAGACGGCCAGCCCGTTCCGGAACCGTGCCACGAATGGCGAAGCTGCGCCCGGACACGCGCAGGGCGTATTCTTACCGGTGGATACATGGCACCAGAGCAGCGCTAGCGGGGGCGAGGACTCAACATGACTCGATCGGCAACCAATCGTCGGGCTAAAACAAAACAACGGCGGGACCACCGGGTCGGCCCGCTGCGTTTCAACGACGACGAGTTGCGGATCGTTCAAATGGCGGCAGACAAAGCCGGCCTCTCGCTCGGGGCATACGTGACCGCAGCGGCGGTGAGATCGGCCCGCACGGAACTCCACCTGGGCCTACCCGAATGTGAATCCCCCACCGAACTCCACGACATCCGCACCATCCTGACCCTCCTGCGATGGCGCCTGGACATGGCCGGCGGCGACAGCAGACGGGCGGACCTGCTCAACGACCTGCTCACCGAAGCCATCAACGCGACCCTGCACCAGCAGGCCGGGGCAACGGCACAGGCCGGAGCGCCGGCCTCGCGCCCCACACCGCCGCACGGGCCCGACAGCGCCGAGCCGCCGCCCCCACCTCCCAGCTAGCGGGGCGATCGCGCCTCCCGGGACGCACGCTCCGGGGCGACGCGCCCGCCGCACCCCCGACGCGATCACCCACCTCCTGGCCAGCCGCACGGTTCGGTTGGAGCAGCTGGTCACTCGACCCGCCCGCGCCCGGCGCCGGCCGCGCTCGCCCCAGCCCGGGGAACACGCGCCCACGCCCCGTCGGGCGCTTGCCGCCGGGCACCCCGATCAAGGTGATCGACGGCTCGTCCGTCCCCGGTCGGGAAGACCGAGGCAGAGGTCCGGCAGGGCCACAGCCCGCCACCGGCCGGCGGGCTGCCGGGGTCGAGCCCGGCGCGTTCAAGGACCCGACGACGCGGGCTCGCCGCGCCCGCACGGACATCGGCACCGCCTCCGCGACGACCGACCGCGACGCCGGGACCAACGCGACCGCCGCGCCGCCGAGACGTCCCGGGCCATCCGCCACCCGAGCAGGCCGTCGCCACGGTGAACATTCGGGGTCGCGGCACCGGGCGCCCCACCGCCGCCCACCACCACTGCGGGAACACGTATCATCACTTTCCGTAGATGCACGCCGGGAGATGGCCGGCGCAGCCGCCGGCCAGAGGGCCGCGAGGCGGCGGACCCCCGCGCCCGCACCGACGCCACCCGGCACGGGCCACGAGCCGCAGCACCGGGCGCCGATCAACGCCGGCGCAGGGTGCGGCGGCCCTGCGGCGGGGGTCGCCGCACCGCGACCACCGACACCAGATCTGACACGCGTGTAATAATCCATTGATAATGATCATCGCTTGTGCAATATGGCTAACATAACTCTGAGCGACGATAAGGCGAGCACCAACAGCATGTCAGACATACACTGCGGTAGTCCGACAAGATGTGCCGCCCGACTCTAAAATCCCTATAAACTCGCAGGTGGTTCGACCCACAAGCGTGGTGTGTCGCAGATCACACAACCTTCGCCGTTTGCTGTCCAACAAGCCGCTTGTTAGAGTTCGTCCGGTTCGAATGAACGGCTGCCGGACGGGGGCGGCGATCTGCGCCTAAGCGCGAGAAGAAACCATTTCCGCCGGAATGAGGTTTGCTATCGTCGCGCCGCTCCGATTGGAGTACTTGGAGGCCACGGCTTGAGATACGAGATTCTTGGTCCCGTTCGCATAACGGCCGGCAAGGACACGCCATCGGTGGGGACGCACAAGATGGAGGTGTTGCTGCGGACGCTCCTGATCCGCAACGGACACATCCTGTCCCTTGATCAGCTAGCGACGGAATTGTGGGGCGACAAACCTCCCATACGGGCCCGGGCCTCCATCCACGTGTACGTGTCCCAACTCCGCAAGGTGCTCAACAGGTTCTCGCGCAACACCGGCGTGATAACGACGCGGGCCCCCGGCTACATCCTGGAGCTCGGCGGCGACGAACTCGACCTCGAACTGTTCCTGGCCCTGGTCGAGAAGGCGCGGTTGCAGCGCTCGGTCCACCGGCACGACCTGGCTGTCGAGACCCTGACCGAGGCGCTGCGGTACTGGCGGGAGCCGGTCCAGGCCTCCTCCTACGAGGGACCGATCATCCGGGAGTTCGCCAACTGGGCCGAGGAGCTGCGGGTCGAGTGCACCGAGCTGCTGGCCCGCTCGCTGCTCGCGTCGGACCAGAGCAGCAAGGCCGTGCGAATACTGTACGGGCTGATCGCCGAGTTTCCGCTCCGGGAGAAGCTCTACGCGTTCCTCATGGAGGCGCTCAGCCAGTCCGGACGCCGGGCGGACGCCCTGGAGGTCTACCAGACGGCGCGGCGGCAGATCCGCGAGGAACTCGGCCTCGAACCGTGCCGGTTTCTCCGGGAAACACAGGAAATCATCCTCAAGGACAATCTCGACGAGCTGAGCTTCAGGCGAGCTCGCCATGAACAACGCATACAGCCGTACGCCGTCTGATCTTGAGCCGTCCCGGCGAGAGCCGATACCGGATGAAACGGAGCTGATGTGGATAGTATGGACTTCACCGAAACCTCGATCCCGGGCGCTTACCGGATCACCGTCACTCAGCATTCGGACCGCCGTGGCAGCTTCTTCGAGGCGTGGCGATTCAGCGAACTGCTCCAGCAGGTCGGCCAGCGATTCGAGATCCGTCAGGTGAACTACTCCGTCTCCCGGAAGAACACCCTCCGCGGGATTCACGGCACCACGCTTCCCCCCGGCCAGAGCAAGCTGGTCACCTGCGTACGGGGGGCGGCGATGGACGTCGCGGTCGACCTGCGCGTCGGATCCCCGACCTTCGGCAAGTTCGACGTGACGTTCCAGGACGCGACGTCCGGAATCGGCGTCTACCTCACCGAGGGCATCGGGCACGCCTTCCTGGCCCTGACCGACGACACCTGCATGAGTTACCTGTGCGGGGAGGAGTACGTGCCGGGCACCATGATCGACGTGGCGGCGCTGGACCCGGCGCTGGGCATCCCCTGGAAGCTGGACGGTCCACCGGTCATGTCCGACAAGGACGCGGCGGCACCGACCCTCGCCGAAGCCGCCGGGTCGGGGCTGCTCCCCACCTACGAGCAGGTGCTGGCGACCACCAGATCCGCCTGAAGGCCCATCTCCCCCGGTGGCAGTTCACCGACCGAAACCTCGCCCAAGGAGTGCCGATGGAGCACATGGGGAACACCAGGCCGATCCGCATGGGGGTGATCGGATGCGCCGACATCGCGTGGCGACGAACTCTGCCGGCGATGGAGAACGAGCCTCTCATCACGCTCGCGGCCATCGCGAGCCGGCACAGGGACAGGGCGGCCCATTTCACCGAACGGTTCGGGGGCGTGCCTGTCGAGGGCTACGAGGCGCTGCTGGAGCAGGACGACATCGACGCGGTGTACGTGCCGCTGCCGGCCGTGCTGCACGCCGAGTGGATCGAGCGGGCACTGCGCGCGGGTAAACACGTGCTGGCCGAGAAGCCCCTCACGACCGACCGCAAGCAGGCGGAGCACCTGTTCCGGGTGGCGGCCGAACACCGGCGCGTGCTGGTGGAGAACTTCATGTTCCTCCACCACCACCAGCACCAGCGGGTCGCCGACATGCTCGCCGACGGGGTCATCGGGGAGGTCCGGTCGTTCGCCTCGAGCTTCACGATCCCGCCGAAGCCGCAGGGGGACATCCGCTACCAGGCCGACGTGGGCGGCGGCGCGCTGCTGGACATCGGCGTCTACCCCATCCGGGCCGCGGGCCGGTTCCTCGGACCCGACCTGCAGGTCGCCGGCGCCGTGTTCCGCCACGAGCGCTTCCGCGACGTGGTGGTCGGCGGCAGCGCCCTGCTGGCCACCGACCAGGGGGTGACCGCGCAACTCACGTTCGGCATGGAGCACTCGTACACCAACACGTACGAGTTCCGGGGAAGCACCGGCCGGCTCTGGCTGAACCGGGTGTTCACTCCCCCGGCCACGCACCAGCCGGTCATCTACATCGAGCGTCAGGACCACTTCGAACAGTTCGTCCTGCCCGCCGACGACCAGTTCGCCAAGATCGTCCGGGCTTTCGCGCAGGCCGTCGTCGCCGGGAGCGCCCCGCCGGAGTGGACCGAGGGGTCCCTCGCGCACGCGTCCCTGGTCGACGCCGTCATCGCCGGCGCGCTCAAGTTCCCGTTCTCCTAGCCCGCCGGAGGCGTGGTCCTGACCCGGCGCCCGGCGCGGCGCTTAGCGGCCCGGCCCGGTCACCGCCGCCGGTTTCCGCGGTGACCGGGCCGGGCCGTCGCTCCGTCCGCAGAGGCGCTGCCGGACATCGCCGGCCGGCGGCGAACCGGCACCCGACCACCGCCGCCCGGACACCAACGGCGTGCCC
Source organism: Micromonospora sp. DH13 (assembly GCF_020873825.1). Classification (NCBI taxonomy): domain Bacteria; kingdom Bacillati; phylum Actinomycetota; class Actinomycetes; order Micromonosporales; family Micromonosporaceae; genus Micromonospora; species Micromonospora sp. DH13. The sequence continues at coordinate 10,538 of NZ_JAHWGR010000050.1, read as the reverse complement.
GTCGCCGACCGGGTCGACGACGGGCACGCCGTGGTGCGGGGGCTGCCCGCTATCGGGCCGAGTCGGCCAGCGCCTGGAGCGCGGGAACCAGCTGCGTCGCATCCGGCCGGGCGGCGTTGCGCTCCGCGAGCTCCTGCGCCGCCGCCCGGACGCTGCTCCCGTCGAGCAGCTCCGACACCGTCTTCTCGATGGACTCGGCGGTGACCTCGTCCGGCGTGAGGGACAGGCCCGCCCCGCTCGCCGTCAGCAGCTCGGCCCCGAGCGGCTGCGCGCTGATCTGCGGCACGACGAGCTGCGGCACACCGGACGCGACGGCGGCCAGCACCGTGCCGGGACCGCCCTGGTTGATGAGCGCGTCACACGTCGGCAGCAGCATCGACAGCGGAAGCCAGTCCACCACCCGCACGTTGTCCCGGGGCTCCCCGAGCAGCCCGCGGTCGATCTTCCCCAGCGCCGCCACGACCTCCACGTCCATGTCCGCCAGCGCCTCGACGATGCGCAGCGGGGTCCGCAGCACCTCGCTGCCCATGAAGTCGCTCGTGGTTCCCCAGCTGATGCAGACGCGCGGCCGGCCCGCCGGCTCGTCCAGCCAGGAGGGGGTGAGGGCGGAGCCGTTGTACGGCACGTAGCGGGTCGCATGCCGGCTGGCCATCTGGATGGCGAGAAGCTCGTCGGGGCACGGGTCGATCACGAGGTCGGCGTAGTCGGGGCCCAGGGGCACGTCCCACCTGTCGAGGAAGGCCAGCAGCTCCTTCGGCCAGTTCTGCCGCACCTCGCTCTCGGTGACGAGGTCCGCCCACAGCTGGTCGGGCATCGGACCCCAGGTGTGCAGGACCAGCGGCGCCCCGACGGCCCTGGCGACCACCGGGGCGACGAACGCGGCCGGGTCGGCCACCACCAGGTCCGGTGACCAGCGCCGCGCGAACGGCACGAGGTCGGCCGCGAACGCCTCGGCGATCCGGACGTGCGGCACGACGATCTGCTCGATGCTCGGTGTGGTGCCGCCCGGCCCCTCCAGGCCACCGGCGAGGGCCTTCTTCAGCTCGATCATGAAGTCGGGGCCGGCGCCGGCCTCGATCGCGGGCAGGCCGGCGCCCAGCACGTCACGCACCAGGGGAGGTTGGACCGCGACCCGCACGTCGTGGCCCGCCGCGCGCAGCGCCCAGGCCAGCGGAACGAGCGGGAACAGATGCGACCGGAAGGTGGCCGAGGTGAACAGGACCCGCATCAGATTTCTCCTCGTATTCGGGTTCGGCCGCACGGGCCGACGTCGGTTCTGCGCGAGCCCGGCACGAACTCGCGGATTCGGCGCTCGCCGCCGCGGCGTCCGCCGACGGCGCGCAGGCTGTCGTGCCGCCGCCCCGCCGGATGTCGCACCGCGGACCGGTCAGCCGGGGCGCTGCCCGACCAGGTGGAAGTTCCGCGCGGTGAGCGGATAGGGCATCCGGTCGGCCAGGGCGAGTTCGAGCTTCTCCAGCCGGGCGAAGAACTCCGGATCGGACTTGGCGTCGTTGTCGGCGATGACGTTGCAGACATTGATCACCCCGTAGTGGCCGACGATCTCCAGGCCGCTGTCCCGCAGGTCGGCGCCGATCTGGTCGGCGGTGAGCACGGCCACGTCCCTGCCGTACACCGGGACCTGCTTGGTCCTCGCGGTCACCGCCCGCAGGGCCGCGTCCAGGTCGAGCTCGCGCACCGCCGCCTCCAGCGGCACGGCGTAGGCGTTCGGGCCGACGACCGACAACGACCCGCCCGGCTTGAGGACCTTGACCAGGCCGCGGATCACCACCGCCGGGTCGGCGACGTACTGCAGGAGGTTGTGGCACAGCAGCAGGTCGAACTCCTGGCCGGCGAAGAGCTCCGGCACGTCGTGCGCGTCGCCCTCCCGGATCTCGATGCGCTCCGCGACCCCCTCGTCGGCCGCCAGCCGCTGCGCCATGGCGAGGGAGACGGGCGCCGAGTCCAGGACGGTGACGTGGTGGCCGCGCGCGGCGATCGGGACGGCGTCCCGGCCGTTGCCGCCGGCCACGTCGAGCACGCGCAGCGGGCGGTCGCCGAGATGCCGGGCGACGTTGGCCTCGACCACCGAGTAGCGCAACCGGCCCCAGGGCGTCTTCTGCCATTGTTGGAATTGGGCGAGGCGTTCGTCGAAGAGCGCGTTCTCGATAGCGTTGCCCACGGTGCTACCTCCGGGACGAGGATGAAGTGTCTGGCCACCGGACGACCGGCCCTGCAACGACTATCCATGCGCCCTGAAGCTATGCTAAACCTGGAGCCCCGGCAGGTTTAGGCAGGATTTAGGGAAAGTCACAATAATCTGCATCGACCCGTGGCGCAGGCGAGTGCCCAATCATTTCGACCTGCAGTGTCACCATGACCGGGAGACGCGTGCATGATTAATGTGACCCAGCCCAGTATCGGGGCAGAGGAACTCGCCGCGATCACTGCAGTTTTTGACAGCAGGTGGCTCGGCAGCGGCCCCCGTACGGAGGAGTTCGAGGGCCTGTTCGCCCGGCACCTGGGGGTGCCGGCCGAGAACGTGCTGTTCCTCAACTCGGCGACGTCCGCGCTCTTCCTCGCCGTCGAGCTGCTCGGCATCGGTCCGGGCGACGACGTGGTCATGCCGTCGAACGGTTTCGTCGCCAACGCCAGCGCCGTGGTGGCCGCCGGCGGCCGCCCGGTGTTCTGCGACATCGACGAACACCATCTCAATCCGTCGGTGGCGGACGTCCTCGCGGCGCTCACCCCGCGCACCCGGGCGGTCATGGTGCTGCACTACGGCGGCTACCCGGGCGACGTGGACAAGATCGCCGCGCTGTGCGCCGAACGGGGCATCGCGCTGATCGAGGACGCGGCGGTCTCCATCGCCTCCAGCGTGCACGGCCAGATGTGCGGCACCTTCGGTGACCTCGGCATCTGGAGCCTCGACTCGCGCAAGGTGATCACCACCGGCGACGGCGGGGTGCTGTACGCGCGGGACCCGGCGGTGGCCCAGCGGGCGCGCCGGCTGTCGTACCACGGGTTGGACGACCGGAGCTCGTTCACCACCGCCACGAAGTCGCAGCACGTGTGGTGGAGCTTCCAGATCGAGGACATCGGCCGCCGCCTGGTCGGCAACGACATCACCGCGGCGATCGGCACGGTGCAGCTGGGCAAGCTCGCCGGGTTCGTCGAGCGCCGCCGGGCGATCGGCCAGCGGTACGACAAGGCGCTGGGCGGATTCTCCGGCATCCGGCTCCCTCCCCCGCTGCCCGAGGGCCACCGCTCCACCCACTACTTCTACTGCGTGCGGTTCGACTCGCAGGCCATCCGGGACGGCGTGAGCGAGGACCTGCTGGCGAACGGCATCTACACGTCCTACCGCTATTACCCCCTGCACCGCGTCCGGCGCTACGGCGCCACGGACACCGTGCTGCCCGTGACCGACGCGGTGTCGGACACGTCGCTGCTGCTGCCCGCGCACCAGTCGCTGCTCGACGACGAGGTCGACCTGATCGCGCAGCAGGTGCTGGCGGCGGTCGAGGCGCGGCTCTGACCGCGTACGGCGCAGCCCGCAACAACCCGGAAATCCCCATCAGCAGGACATCCCGCAACCGGGCCACCTCGGACGGTCGTCACTGCCTACAGGCCGAAAAGGAAAGGCGTGCCACATGGTGGACGAAAGTAAAGTGAGCAGACTCGACTCACTGACCGGCGCCCGGTTCATCGCTGCTCTCTCGGTGTTCATCTTCCATGCCGCGAGCATTCGGATCTTCCAGCCCACCGGCCCGGACAGCGACTTCTTCCTGACCATTTCGGCGACGTCCGGCACGATGGCGGTCTCGTTCTTCTTCGTGCTCAGCGGATTCATCCTGACCTGGTCGGCGCGCAAGTACGACACGGCTCGGGAATTCTACCGACGGCGCTTCTTCAAGATCTTCCCGAATCACATCGTGACGTTCCTGCTGTCGCTGGTGGTCTACGCCACCCTGGCCGGCGCGCTCCTGCCGGCGCTGCTCAACATCACGCTGCTGCACGCCTGGGTCCCCAAGATGCCGTACTTCATCAGCTTCAACCACGTGACCTGGTCGTTGTCGTGCGAGCTGCTGTTCTACGCGGCCTTCCCCCTGCTGTACAAGCTGGCCCAGCGCATCCCGGTCCGGCGGCTCTGGTGGGCGGCGGGCGGGGTCCTGGCGGCGATCTTCGTCGTGCCGCTGTTCGCGAAGCTGCTGCCCACCGAGCCGCGGATGATGCTGCTGCTGACCGACAACCAGAGCTTCTCCGAGCCGATCCTGCAGTACTGGTTCGTCTACATCTTCCCGCCGGTCCGGCTGCTCGACTTCGTCCTGGGCATCCTGATGGCGCGGATCGTGCTCGCCGGGCGGTGGATCAACCTCCGGCCGCTGCCGGCGCTGGCCGTGGTGGTGGCGTGCTACGTCCTGGCGAGCTTCGTGCCGTTCCTCTACTCCCTGAACGCCGTCACCATCGTCGGGGTGGCGCTGATCATCCCCGCCGTGGCGAGCGCCGAGACCGCGGGCCGGCCGACGTTCCTGGCCAGCCGGCCGATGATCTGGCTGGGCGAGATCTCGTTCGCGTTCTACATGGTGCACATGATGGTGATCCTCTACGGACGCCAGCAGGTGGGGTACCGGCACTTCCTGAACACGACGCAGGGGATCGGCTGGATCCTGCTGATGTTCGCGATCACGCTGGTCGGCGGATGGCTGCTGTACGTCGCCGTGGAGCGGCCGATGATGCGGCGCTTCGCGCGGGCCAGACGGAAGCGTCCGGCCGTGGAGACCACGGTCTCCTGAGACACCCGTACCAGACCGAACCCGTCCTCAGGTTGCAGAGGTGCGCTCGTGAAGGGAATCGTTCTGGCCGGAGGGTCGGGCACACGCCTGCACCCCCTGACCGTGGCCTTCTCCAAGCAATTGCTCCCGCTCTACGACAAGCCGATGATCTACTACCCGCTCTCGACGCTCATGCTGGGCGGCGTACGGGAGTTCCTGATCATCTCCACGCCGGCGGACCTGCCGCTGTTCCGCAAGCTGCTCGGCACCGGCGCGGAGCTGGGTCTGCGGATCAGCTACGCCGAGCAGCAGCGGCCCGCCGGCATCGCCGAGGCCTTCCGGATCGGCGCCGACTTCGTCGGCCCGGACCCCGTGTCGCTCATCCTGGGCGACAACATCTTCCACAGCCCCCAGTTGCCGGGCCTGCTCGCCCGCGGCATGGCGGAGGTCGACGGCTGCGCGCTGTTCGGCCACACCGTCGCCGATCCGCGCCCCTACGGAGTGGTGGAGAAGGACGCCGAGGGGCGCCTGGTCGGCATCGAGGAGAAGCCGGCTCGGCCCCGCAGCTCCGAGATCGTGACCGGCCTGTACGTCTACTCCGCCGACGTGGTCGAGCTGGCGCACCAGATCCGCCCGTCGGCGCGCGGCGAACTCGAGATCACCGACGTCAACCGCCACTACCTCGCCCAGGGCCGGGCCCGGCTGCACTCGCTCGGGCCGGACAGCACGTGGCTGGACGCCGGCACCTACGACGGGCTGCTCGACGCCGCCGCGTTCGTGCGGTCCGAGCAGCGCCGGGGCATCCGGATCGCCTGCCCCGAGGAGATCGCGTTCCGCATGGGATACATCGACGCGGACGCCCTGTACCGGCTCGGCAGCAGACGGCAGAACTCCGGCTACGGCCGGTACCTCATGGACATCTCCCGTGGGGCGGTCGAGGCGGGTGTGGGTGCATGACGACGAGCAAGCGCGTGGTCGTCACCGGGGGCGCGGGGTTCATCGGCTCGCACTACGTCCGGCAGTTGGTCGGCGGCGCCTATCCGGCGTTCGCCGACGCCAGCGTCGTCGTCCTGGACAAGCTGACCTACGCCGGCAACCTCGACAACCTCGCCGCCGTCTCCGGTGACGAGCGGTTCGAGCTGGTGGTCGGCGACATCTGCGACGCGCAGCTGCTCGCCGGGCTGCTCCCCGGCGCGGACGTCGTCGTCCACTTCGCCGCCGAGTCGCACGTGGACCGCTCCATCGTCGGTGCCGCCGACTTCATGCACACCAACGTCCAGGGCACGTACACCGTGTTGCAGGCCTGCCTGGACGCGGGCGTCGGACGGGTGGTGCAGGTGTCCACCGACGAGGTGTACGGCTCGATCGCGACCGGCTCGTGGCCGGAGAGCGATCCGCTCGAACCGAACTCGCCGTACTCCGCCTCGAAGGCGTGCGGTGATTTGATCGCGCGGTCGTACTTCCGGACCTACGGCCTGCCGGTGTGCCTCACCCGGTGTTCGAACAACTACGGGCCGCACCAGTACCCCGAGAAGATCATCCCGCTCTTCATCACCAATCTTCTCGACGGCCGGCCGGTGCCGCTGTACGGCGACGGGCACAACGTGCGCGACTGGCTGCACGTCGACGACCACTGCCGGGCCATCCAGCTGGTGGTGGAGGGCGGCAGGCCGGGCGAGGTCTACAACGTCGGCGGCGGCACCGAGCTCAGCAACCACGACCTCACCGCGCGGTTGCTGGCGGAACTCGGGGCGGACTGGTCGTCGGTGCGGCACGTACCGGACCGGCCGGGACACGACCGGCGCTACTCGGTCGACTGGCGAAAGATCAAGAACGAGCTCGGCTACGAACCCCGCATCGGCCTGGAGACCGGCCTCACCGAGACGGTCCGGTGGTACGTCGAGAACCGGGACTGGTGGGAACCACTCCGCAAGACCGGCACGGCCGTGTGATTCCGCTTCCCAGACCGCCGAGATCACGCAGACGACCGGCGGCGCGAACAGTACGGAGCAGCCCATGTCCTTAAGGCCAGCACGCCAGGAGCCGATCGCGGGACTCTACGAGCCGGTCACCCCGGCGGGTCACGCCGTGCTCGACCGGCTCCGCGGTTACCTGCCGCTGATCCGGTCCACCGCCGCCGAGCACGACCGCGCCGGCACCTTCCCCACCGGCACCTTCGACACCTTCCGCAAGGAGGGCATGCTGGGCGCCACGGTCCCCACCGAGCTGGGCGGCATGGGCCTGGACCGGCTCTACGACGTGGCGGTCGCGATCCTGGCGGTCGCGCAGGCCGACGCGTCGACGGCCCTCGCCCTGCACATGCAGTTCAGCCGAGGTCTCACCCTGGGCTACGAGTGGCGCCACGGCGGTCCCGCCGCGCGGGCCCTGGCCGAACGCCTGCTCCGGGCGATGGTCGCCGGTGACGCCGTGGTCTGCTCCGGCATCAAGGACCACCACTCGGCGGTCACGACGCTGACGCCCGACGGGTCGGGCGGCTGGCTGCTGTCCGGCCGCAAGACGCTGGTCAGCGCCGGGCCGGTCGGCACGCACTTCGTCATCAACGCGCAGACCGACGGCACCGGCGAGCCGCCCCGGCTGGCGTCGCCGGTCGTCACCCGCGACAACCCCGGGCTCTCGGTGCTGGACAACTGGGACGGGCTCGGGATGCGGGCCTCGGGGACCGTCGACATCGTCTTCGACAACTGCCCCATCCCGGCCTCGGACGTCCTGATGCGCGACCCGGTGGGCGCCCGCAACGACGCGGCGCTCGCGGGGCAGACGGTCAGCTCCATCGCCATGCTGGCGATCTACGTCGGCGTCGCGCAGGCCGCCTACGACCTGACCGTGGCGGCGCTCGCCCGCCGGCCCGAGCCGCCGCAGGCCGCGGCGCAGACCCTCGTGGCGGACGCCGGATCCCGCCTGTACGCGCTGCGCGCCACCGCCAGCACCGCGCTGACCACCATCGACGTGCTCAACACCGACACGACGATGGACCCCGGCGAGCGCGGCCGGCAGATGATGCGACCGTTCCAGCACGCCAAGATGATGGTCAACCAGCTCGCCCCCTCGATCGTCAGCGACTGCCTGACGCTCGTCGGCGGCGCGGCGTTCACCGCCGGGCACCCGCTCGCCCGCTGCTACCGCGACGTGCGGGCCGGCGGGTTCATGCAGCCGTACACCTATGTCGACGCGGTGGACTTCCTCAGCTCGCAGGCGTTCGGGATAGATCGGGACAACAACTACATGAGCCACTGGGCGATCCGCGCCCGCAGTCAGGGCAGCGCCACGGCCGAATCCCCCTCCAAGCTTCTGTCACGGTGAGGAACATGACGACGCGCGTATGGGACTACCTGCCGGAGTACCGGCAGGAAAGGGCGGACCTGCTCCGGGCCGTCGAGACGGTCTTCGGGTCCGGCCAGCTGATTCTCGGCAACAGCGTGCACGGCTTCGAGGAGGAGTTCGCCGCCTATCTCGGCGCGGCGCACTGCGTCGGCGTCGACAACGGCACCAACGCCGTCACGCTGGGGCTGGAGGCCCTGGGGATCGGCCCGGGCGACGAGGTGATCACCGTGTCCAACACGGCGGCACCCACCGTCCTCGCCATCGACAACGCGGGCGCCGTCCCGGTCTTCGTCGACGTGCGCGAGGACGACTTCCTGATGGACACCGACCTGGTCGCCGCCGCGATAACCCCGCGGACCAAGGCGCTGCTGCCCGTCCACCTGTACGGCCAGTGCGTCGACATGGCCCCGCTGCAGCGGCTGGCGGCCGAGCACGGCCTGCTCGTGCTGGAGGACTGCGCGCAGGCGCACGGCGCCCGCCACCACGACCGGCTCGCGGGCACGATGGGCGACGCCGCCGCCTTCTCCTTCTATCCCACGAAGGTGCTGGGCGCCTACGGCGACGGCGGCGCGGTCGTCACCGACGACCCGCACGTCGACAAGCGGCTGCGCCAGCTGCGGTACTACGGCATGGAGCAGGTGTACTACGTCGTCGAGACCCCGGGACACAACTGCCGGCTCGACGAGGTGCAGGCCGAGATCCTGCGCACCAAGCTGCCCCGGCTCGACTCCTACATCGCCCGCCGGCAGGCGGTGGCACGCCGGTACCAGGAGGAACTCGGCGACCTCGCCGACTCGCACGGGCTCATCCTGCCGTCGGTCGCCGACGGCAACGAGCACGTCTACTACGTGTACGTCGTGCGCCATCCCCGCCGTGACGAGATCATCGAACGGCTCAAGCAGTACGGCATCCTGCTGAACATCAGCTATCCGTGGCCGGTGCACACGATGCGGGGCTTCGCCAAGCTCCAGTACGCCGAGGGCTCGCTGCCGGTCACCGAGCGGCTGGCCAAGGAGATCTTCTCGCTGCCCATGTACCCGTCACTGTCCCAGGACCTGCAGGACAAGGTGATCAGTGCGTTGCGCGAGGTTCTGACTGATCTGTGACCCACCTGAAGGAGCTCGATGATGTCCAACCTGGCCGACGTCTCCCCGCCGACCGCCTGCCGCGTCTGCGGAGGCGGTGTGCAGGAGTTTCTCGACCTGGGCCGGCAGCCGCTGTCCGACCGGTTCCGCAAGCCCGACGAGCTGGACGACGAGTTCACCTACCGGCTCGCCGTCGGGCGGTGCGACTCGTGCGAGATGGTGCAGCTGACCGAGGAGGTCCCCCGCGACCTCATGTTCCACGAGGTGTACCCGTACCACTCGTCGGGCTCCTCCGTCATGCGCGAGCACTTCGCCATGCTCGCCCGCGACTTCCTCGCCACGGAGCTGACCGGGCCCGACCCGTTCATCGTGGAGATCGGCTGCAACGACGGGATCATGCTGCGGACGATCCAGGAGGCGGGCGTACGCCACCTGGGGTTCGAGCCGTCGAGCGGCGTGGCCGCGAAGGCGCAGGAGAAGGGGGTCCGGGTCCGGACCGACTTCTTCGAGAAGGCCACGGCCGACGACGTCCGTCGGACCGAGGGGCCCGCGAACGTCATCTACGCCGCGAACACCCTGTGCCACATCCCGTACGTCCAGTCGGTCCTCGAAGGGGTGGACGCGCTGCTGGCGCCGGACGGCGTCTTCGTCTTCGAGGACCCCTACCTCGGTGACATCGTCGCCAAGACGTCCTTCGACCAGATCTACGACGAGCACTTCTTCCTCTTCTCGGCCACGTCGGTGCAGGGCATGGCGCAGCGGTGCGGCTTCGAGCTGGTGGACGTGCAGCGGCTGCCCGTGCACGGCGGCGAGGTCCGCTACACCCTGGCCCGGCAGGGCAGCCGCACCCCGTCGGCGGCGGTGGCGCAGCTGCTGGCCGCCGAGCGGGAGCAGAGGCTCAGCGACATGGCGACGCTGCGGGCGTTCGCCGGGAACGTGGTGAAGATCCGGGACGAGCTGACCGCCCTGCTGCACCGCCTGCGCGCCGAGGGGCGCAGCGTGGTGGGGTACGGCGCCACCGCGAAGAGCGCCACGGTGACGAACTTCTGCGGGATCGGCCCCGACCTGGTGCACTCCGTCTACGACACGACACCGGACAAGCAGAACCGGCTCACCCCCGGCGCGCACATCCCGGTCCGGCCGGCCTCGGCCTTCAACGACCCGTACCCGGACTACGCCCTCCTGTTCGCGTGGAACCACGCCGAGGAGATCATGGCCAAGGAGCAGGAGTTCCACCAGGCCGGCGGGCGGTGGATCCTGTACGTGCCGGAGGTGCACATCCGCTGACCCCGTGAGCCGCGCACGAGCGGGCCGGACGGGGCGCGCCCCGTCCGGCCCG
>NZ_JAHWGR010000004.1:0-316609 GCF_020873825.1 Micromonospora sp. DH13 | reverse complement strand
CCGAACGCACCGCCGCCGTGCACGAGGCGTCACCCACCGTCCGGTACCGCACCACCTCCACGAACCGCGTCTCACCCGCCCGCGGGGTGAAGAACTCGTTCACCGCATACAACATGCCGTCCCGCTCCACCACCTCACGCTCGTGCGCGAAGTAGATCGACGGCAACGGAATCCGCTCCCGGGCGATGTAGTGCCACACATCCAACTCGGTCCAGTTCGACAACGGGAACACCCGGATCGACTCACCCGGATGATGCCGACCGTTGTACAACGACCACAACTCCGGCCGCTGGTTCTTCGGATCCCACTGCCCGAACTCGTCCCGGAACGAGAACACCCGCTCCTTCGCCCGCGCCTTCTCCTCATCCCGCCGCGCCCCACCGAACAGCGCGTCGAACCGGTGCTTCTCCACCGCGTCCAACAACACCGGCGTCTGGATCCGGTTACGCATCCCGTCCCCGGACTCCCGCACCAACCCCCGCGTCAACGCCTCCGGCACCGACGCCACGATCAACTGCAACCCCAACTCCGCCACCCGACGATCCCGATACTCCAGAACCTCGGGAAAGTTGTGCCCCGTATCCACATGCATCACCGGAAACGGCACACTCGCCGGCGCAAACGCCTTCTGCGCCAACCGCAACATCACGATCGAATCCTTACCACCCGAGAAGAGCAGCACCGGCCGCTCCATCTCCGCAACCACCTCACGCATCACGAAGATGCTCTCCGCCTCCAGGGCATCGAGGTGGGAGACCTGGTACGTAGCGGGGGCGGTCATGACCCGGCCTCGATCCGCTCGGCTGCGCTCATGGATTCCAGACCTTTCCGGTCGGACACGTGAAGAAGACTGCTCAGGCTACCCGGAATGCCTCTGCAGCGCTGCAAGCAACCGGCTGGCGAGATCCTTGCGGCAGACCAGCAGATCCGGCAGGCGCGGGTCGGCCTCGTTGTATTTCAGCGCAGAACCGTCGATCCGGGAAGCATGCAGGCCGGTGGCCGTCGCCACAGCCACCGGAGCGGCCGAGTCCCACTCGTACTGGCCGCCCGCGTGGACGTACGCGTCGACCTCACCCGTCACCACAGCGGCGATCTTCGCCCCCGCCGAGCCCATCGGCACCAGATGAGCGCCCACATCGTCCGCCAGATCGGTCAGGAAAACCGGCGGACGGCTACGACTGGCCGCCAACCGGATGGTCCTTCCGCCGCCCGAGGTCGCCGCCTCCAGGGTCATCGGCGGGTACGCCGGCGGATGGTCCGTGCCCAGCACCCGGTGCTGCGCCGGCAACCCCACCGCCCCCGCCACCAGGCGGTGCGGCGTCGACGCCGTACGCGCCCACAACGCCACGTGCACCGCCCAGTCCGAACGGCCCTCCTCGGAGAACTCCCGGGTCCCGTCCAACGGGTCGACGATCCACACCCGGTCGGCGGTCAGCCGGGACACCGCCCCGGCGCTCACCTCCGCCGCCCACGCCAGCCGCGACCCCTCGTCCTCCTCCGAGAGAACCGCGTCCCCCGGCCGCCACTTCGCCAGCTCGGTGCGGATCAGGTCGTGCGAGACCTTGTCCCCGGCCGACCGCAACGCCCCCGGGTCGGCGAACCCCAGATCGGCCCGCACGCCCAGCAGCGCCTGCCCGGCCTGGGCCGCCAACCACCGGGCGAACGCGCCGTCGATCATCGGAGGACTGCCCACCACTCACTCCCGTCGCCTCGCCGCGACCCACCTCGCCGGCCACGGCCACCTGCCGGCCACGCCCACCTGCCGGCCGTGGTCCGCCGGAAAGGCGCAGACTACCGGCCGTACGACCGCCAGCCGCGCCGCCCCGCCCGGCTCAGGCCCCGTGATAGAGGTTCTGGGTCGGCTCCACACCCCGGGTGACCACCGACGCGACCACGTCCGCCGCCCGGTCCACCAGGAACTCCAACTCCTTGCGCTCCGCCGCCGAGAAGTCCGACAGCACGTAGTCGGCCGGGTCCTGCCGCCCCGGCGGCCGGCCGATGCCGAACCGCACCCGCACGTACTCCTTCGTCCCCAGCGACTTCGACATCGAACGCAGCCCGTTGTGCCCGCCCTCGCCGCCGCCGCACTTCACCCGCAGCTGGCCGTAGCCGATGTCCAGCTCGTCGTGGACCGCGATCACCCGCCCCGGCGGCACCTTGTGGAACTGCGCCAACCCGGCCACCGGCCCCCCGGAGAGGTTCATGTACGTCAGCGGCTTCATCAGCACCAGCTTCGGCCCGCCCAACCCGAGCCGGCCCTCGGCCACCTCGGCCACCGCCCGCCGGTGCCGACCGAACTTCCCGCCCACCCGGGCGGCCAGCAGCTCGGCCACCATGAAGCCCACGTTGTGCCGGTTACCCGCGTACTCCCGGCCCGGGTTGCCTAGGCCGACCACCAGCCACGGCCCCGCCTCGTCCGTCACGCCACACCCCTCCCGCTCGCCCGCCGCACCCGGCGGCCGGCCCAGACCCGGTCCCGACACGACGACAGGCGCCCCCGGGGTCGGGGACGCCTGTCGCACGGAAAGACTGACCGGTCAGGCCTCGGTCTTCGCCTCGGCCGGGGCCTCCTCGCCCTCGGCGGCCGGCGCCTCGGCACCCTCGGCGGCCTCCTCGCCAGCCTCGGCCTCGGCCTCCTCGGCGGGGGCCTCGACCTCGGGCAGCGTGGCCTCCAGCTGCTCGGCGGTCGGGGCGGCCGTCACGGCGGCGACCGGCAGCTCCGGGTCGGCGGCCAGCTCGACGCCCGACGGCAGCTCCACGTCGGCGGCGGTGACCTGCGTGCCGGCCTCCAGGCCCTCGATCGACGCCTCCAGGTGGTCCGGCACCTTGGTGGCGTCGGCGGTCACCGAGAGGGTGTCGTGGTCGTGCACGATCAGGGTGTCCTTCGCGGCCTCGCCGGTCAGCTGGACCGGGACCTCGACGGTGACCTTCTCGCCGCGGCGGACCAGCAGCAGGTCGACGTGCTCGAAGGTGTCCTTGATCGGGTCACGCTGGATCGCCTTCGGCAGCGCCAGCACCTGGGTGCCGTCGCTGACCTCGATCGCGAACAGCTGGTTGGCGCCGCCCTTACGGATCGCGGCGGCGAACTCACGCGCGGGCAGCGCGATGTGCTTCGGCTTCTCGGCGTGGCCGTACAGCACGGCGGGCACCATGCCGGCCCGGCGGGTACGGCGGGCACCACCCTTGCCGAACTCGGTACGGGGCTCGGCGCTGATCTTTACCTCGGACACGGGGAAACTCCTGATGCTTTTCGCTGCGGCGGCTTGTCGTCTTGCGGTGCTGGGGCGAGGGGCTCGCTGGGGCTCATGCGTCATGAACGACTGCCCGGAGCACCGCGTCGATCACGGTGCCTCCGTGCGGTGCTTTTCAGCGGCCCGCCGGGCACCCTCGCCGTGGCAACCGCAACAGTCTACCCGAGCTGAATACGCGCTCGACGGCAGTCCCCGCCCCGCGCGCTGTCAGGAGCGAAAACGCCCAACACCGCCGTGGGGGGGGCGCCCGCCCCACGACGATCACCTCAGCTCAGGCCACCGAAGAGGGTCGTCACCGAGCCGTCGTCGAAGACCTCCCGGATCGCCCGGGCCAGCAGCGGCGCGATCGACAGCACCGTGATCTTGTCGAGCTGCTTCTCCGGCGGCAACGGCAGCGTGTTCGTCACCACGACCTCGGTGATCGGGCTGTTCTTCAGCCGCTCGGTCGCCGGATCCGACAGCAACGCGTGGGTCGACGCCACCACGATCTCCGCCGCGCCCGACTCCCGCAGGATGTCGGCGGCCTTGGTGATCGTCCCACCGGTGTCGATCATGTCGTCGACGATCAGGCACACCCGACCCTCGACCTCACCGACCACCCGGTTCGCCACCACCTGGTTCGGCTTCAACGGATCCCGCGTCTTGTGGATGAACGCCAGCGGGCAACCGCCCAGCCGGTCGGTCCACCGCTCCGCCACCCGCACCCGGCCCGAGTCCGGCGCCACCACCGTCATCGGCCGCCCGGCGAACTTGCGCTCCACGTACTCGGCCAGCACGTCCATCGCGAACAGGTGGTCGACCGGGCCGTCGAAGAAGCCCTGGATCTGCGCGGTGTGCAGGTCCACCGTGAGGATGCGGTTCGCCCCCGCCGTCTTCAGCAGGTCCGCCACCAGCCGCGCCGAGATCGGCTCCCGGCCGCGGTGCTTCTTGTCCTGCCGCGAATACGGGTAGAACGGCAGGACCACGGTGATCCGCTTGGCCGACCCACGCTTCAGCGCATCGACCATGATCAGGGTCTCCATGACCCAGGTGTTGACCCCGTGCGTCACGGACTGCACCACGAAGGCGTCCGAACCACGCACCGAGTCCTTGAAACGCACGAAGATCTCGCCGTTGGCGAACTCGTACGCGTCGGCGGGCGTCGGCGCGATGCCGAGGACCTCACCGATCTCCCTGGCCAAGTCCGGGAAACCACGTCCGGAGAAGAGCATCAGGCTCTTGCGGTTTTCGGCGACGATGCTGCCCATGGGCCCGTCTGCTCCCGTTGGTCGGTTTGCCCGGCTGCGGTGTGGGGCCGGGGACTATCGGTTTGCAGTATCTCCCCCGCCTGACGGCCCCCGAACCGCCTCGGCGCCCTCGTGGATTGCCTCACCTTCCCTTGCGCCCACTATGCCCCAGGCGCATCCTCCGCCGCAGCCCGCAAAGCCCGCTCCGCAGCCTCCGCCGACGCCGTGCCGGCCCGCCTCCGGGCCACCCATCCCTCGATGCTGCGCTGCGGCGCGCGGGTTACCCCGAGCGCCCCCGGCGGCACGTCCTGGCTGATCGCGCTGCCCGCCGCGACGTACGCGCCCGGCCCCACCTCCACCGGGGCGATCAGGCTCGTGTCGCAGCCGATGAAGGCCGCCTCCCCCACCGTCGTGCGGTGCTTGTTCACCCCGTCGTAGTTCACGAAGATCGTCGCCGCGCCGATGTTGGCCCGCGCCCCGATCGTCGCGTCGCCCACGTACGACAGGTGCGGCACCTTCGCGCCCGCCCCGACCTCGGAGTTCTTCACCTCGACGAACGTGCCGACCTTGGCCTTCTCGGCCAACCGCGCCGCCGGCCGCAGGTACGCGTACGGCCCGACGCTGGCCCCCGCGCCGACCTCGGCGTCGACGGCGTGGCTGCGCAGCACCGTCGCACCCGGCCCGACCACCGTGTCGATCAGCGTCACGTCCGGGCCCACCACCGCCTCCGCGCCCACCACCGTCCGGCCGCGCAGCTGCGTGTTCTGGTCGATCACCGCGTCCCGGTCCACCGCGACCGTCACGTCGATCCAGGTCGTCGCCGGGTCCAGGATGCTCACCCCGGTGCGCATCCACGCCTCGTTGACCCGGTCGCGCAGCAGCCGGCGCAGCGCCGCCAACTCGACCCGGTCGTTGCAGCCCAGCGTCTCGACGTGGTCGGTGGCCACGTGCACCCCGACCGGCTCACCGGCGGAGACCAGCAGTGCGAAGACGTCCGTCAGGTACTCCTCGCCCTGGTCGTTGTCGGTGGAGAGCTTGCCCAGCGCGTCCCGCAGCCGCACCGCGTCGAACGCGTAGCTGCCGGCGTTGATCTCCCGCAGCGCCCGCTGCTCGGCCGTGGCGTCGCGCTCCTCGACGATCTGCCGCAGCCGGCCCGCCTCGTCCCGGACGATCCGCCCGAGCCCGGTGGGGTCGGGCACCTCGGCGGCGAGCACGGTCGCCGCCGCACCGGCCGCCTCGTGCGCGTCGACCAGCGCGGCGACCGTCTCGGGGCGCAGCAGCGGCACGTCTCCGTTGATCACGACCACGGTCCCCGCGGCGTCGGCGACGGCGTCGAGCGCGATCCGGACCGCGTGGCCGGTGCCGCGCTGCTCGGCCTGGAGCACCGGCACGGCCTCCGGGGCGACCTCGGCCAGGTGCGCCCGGACCCGGTCCGCCCCGTGGCCGACCACGACGACGGTACGGTCCGCCCGCAGGGGCCCGGTGGCGGTGAGCACGTGGCCGAGCAGGGTCCGGCCGAGCAGGGGATGCAGCACCTTGGGCAGCGCCGACTTCATCCGCTTGCCCTCCCCGGCGGCGAGCACGACGACGGTGCGGAGGTGGGGCTGGGACACGACGTGGCTCCCGTCGGGACGGCGACAGTCTCGCGGCCATGCTAACCACGCAAGGGCGGCGATACAGCGGAAGCTCCCGGGAGAGGATTCGAACCCCTATAATCAGGACCAAAACCTGACGTCCTGCCATTAGACGACCCGGGACGGTCTAAAACGGACAAACCAATCGGCTGGCCGGACTAGTACACCTTAGCGCCCCACAGCTTCCACGCCAGCGCCCATTCCCGTCATGATCCCTTCGATCTTCCAGTAGAGCCGCCGCGATCTGGGCACCTCGACCGTCAGGCAGCCGCGATAGTCGTCGCCGGTGTTGCGCCGGACCGTCGCGGGCCGGTGCCGCTTGAGCGAGACGGGCCGGAAGTCGTCGGCGGGCACCCCCACCCGCTCCGCCCACCACCGGACCGCCTCTGAAGCGTCCGCGGACTCGTGGATGCTCACCCGGAACGACAGTGCCCCGCGGGGCACACCCATCGCCTCGACGAAGTGGAGGAAGACCTCGACCAGCGTCGGGTCGCTGTTGACGAACTTCACGCGGCAGTCGTGCGGACGCCACGGCTTGGCCTTGGCCCCCTCCGCCCAGTAGAGCGCCGCACCGACCAGGATCAACTCCCGGCGCCGCAGCCGCCCCACCCACGCCGACGTGGCCCTGACGGTCTCCGCGCGGGCCGCGTCCCGTGCCTGCCGGTGGGCGGCCCACTGGGCGTCGGTCATCGCCCGGGAGTGCGCCCGGCGCCGCTCGCGGGCCGCCTCGGCGTCCGGCTCCCACGGCACGCCCTGGACCCAGCGGTACGCGGTCGACTTCGCCACCCCGAGCCGGACCGCGATGTCGGGCACGGTGCAACCCCCGGCGCGCAGTTGCGTCGCCTCGGCCCGGAGGGCGTCCTTGGCGTTGGGCCGGCGGGTCCGCTCCGGGGCGGGCACCCCGCGCAGCAGCTCCTGGACGCGGTTGCGGCCGAGGCCGGTGCGGGCCCTGATCTCGCGCACGCTGAGCTGCTCGACGGTGCGCAGTCGACGGACCTCTGCCGCCCGGGAGTCCTCCACGAACAGCAGGTTAGGACGGACGTACGACAGCGGACGTATCCACGCCGGGAACTGTCCGGTGCTTTTGCCGACGCCCTAAGTTACGGTGACGTAGGCGTAACTTCGTGATCTCTGCCGTCCCGCTGCGAGGTGCCATGTCGACCGCTCTGACCGAGTCCCACTCCACCGGTCCGAAGCCGCTGACCCAGGGCCCGCAGTCGCGGGGCATCCTGGTCGCCCTGTGGGCGTTCGTGGTCGTCCCGTTCCTGGCCCTGGTCGCCGCGGTGCCGGTCGCCTGGGGCGGCTGGCTGGGCTGGACCGACGTGGCGGTGGCCGCGTTCTGGTACGTCGTCTCGGGGCTGGGCATCACGGTCGGCTACCACCGCTACTTCACCCACGGCTCCTTCAGGGCGCGGCCGTGGCTGCGGGTGGCGCTGGCGGTCGCGGGTTCCCTCGCGGTGCAGGGCGAGATCATCCAGTGGGTCGCCGACCACCGCCGGCACCACGCGTTCTCCGACCTCGACGGCGACCCGCACTCGCCGTGGCGGTTCGGGCAGAGCGTCCGGGGGCTGGTGAAGGGGCTGTTCCACGCGCACGTCGGCTGGCTGTTCGGCCGGGAACTGTCCAACCGGGAGCGGTTCGCCCCGGACCTGCTCGCCGACCGGGCGACGCGGAGGGTGGACCGGCTCTTCCCGGTGCTGGTGGTGGTCACGGTGCTCGGCCCGGCGCTGATGGGCGGCCTGCTCACCTGGTCGTGGCGGGGCGCCCTGACGGCGCTGTTCTGGGGTGGGCTGGTGCGGATCTCGCTGCTGCACCACGTGACCTGGTCGATCAACTCGGTCTGCCACGTTTACGGCGAGCGGCCGTTCGCGATGCGCCAGGGCGACCGGGCGACCAACTTCTGGCCGCTGGCGATCCTGTCGTTCGGCGAGAGCTGGCACAACCTGCACCATGCCGAGCCGACGAGCGCCCGCCACGGCGTGCTGCGGGGGCAGGTCGACATCTCGGCCCGGGTGATCTGGCTGTTGGAGCGGACCGGGGCCGCGTGGGCGGTGCGCTGGCCGAAGCCGGAGCGCATCGCGGCCAAGCTGGCCCACCCGGAGCCGCCGGGGCGGGGTCGGCTGCGGTAAAACGGGTCGGTCGGGCCGGCCGCCACCTGGCAGGATGGCCGGATGACCGACGACGGCGGCGCGACCAACGACGGCGGCAGCATCCCACGACAGGGCGTCACGGCGCGCCGGCGAGGTGACGGCATGGCAGATGGTCCGGTCGGCGGAGGCGGGACGGGCGGCGGGCGGCGGCGCGCGGTGCCGGCGGCGGGCAAGCCGCCGTCGCGGGTGCGGATGTCGGCGGCCCAGCGGCGCGAGCAGTTGATCTCGATCGGTCGGCAGTTGTTCGCCGAGCGGGGCTTCGACGCGACCTCTATCGAGGAGGTGGCGGCCCGGGCGAAGGTCTCCAAGCCGGTGGTCTACGAGCACTTCGGCGGCAAGGAGGGGCTCTACGCGGTGGTGGTGGACCGGGAGGTCCGGGCCCTGCTGGACCGGATCACCACGGCGTTGACGGCCGGTCACCCCCGGGAGTTGCTGGAGCAGGCGGCGCTGACCCTGCTGGGTTACATCGAGGAGGAGACCAGCGGTTTCCGGGTGCTGGTCCGGGAATCGCCGCTGATGTCGGCGACGGGCAACTTCAGCAGCGTGATGAACGACGTCGCGCACCAGGTCGAGCACATCCTCGGGGCCGAGTTCAAGACCCGGGGGTACGACCCTAAGCTGGCCGAGCTCTACTCGCAGGCGCTGGTGGGGATGGTGGCGTTGACGGGGCGCTGGTGGCTGGAGGTGCGCAAGCCGCGTAAGGAGACGGTGGCGGCGCACCTGGTCAACCTGGCCTGGAACGGGTTGTCGCACCTGGAGGCGAAGCCGACGCTGATCACGTCCCGGGGCCGCTGACGGCGCGGTCGGTCGGCGGCGGCTCGGCGGTCAGCGGGTGCCGGGGACGGGGTCGCGGCGGCGCCGGTCCTCGGCCTCGGCGTGGTCGGCCGGGCCGACCTTGTCGTAGAGGCCGGTGGCGAGCAGCACCAGCCCGAACAGCAGCGACACGATGACGGTGGACATCGAGAAGTTGAGGAAGTTCGCGGGGGTCTGCAGGACGGCCATCATCAGGGTGCCGGTGACGAGGAAGACCACGCCGGCGGTGAGGTTCATGTAGTGGCCGAGGTTGGTGCGCCGGGACGCCCCGATCAGCAGCACGATGCCGAAGGCCACCGAGACGAGCGAGAACGCCAGGTTGGTGCGGAGCCCGAGGGCCCAGTGGCTGCCCCGGTCGAAGAGCCCTTCGCCCCAGGTCTCGGCGGTGCCCCACACGCCGAAGAGCAGGATGTAGAGCCCGACGAGCCCGGCGAGGACGCGGTAGAGCGGCCGGGCCGGATGGTTGACCGGAAAGTGCGCCATGACCCCTCCGTCCGATTGACACCAGTCGGAAGGATTGTCACCCCGCCGGCCGTCGGACGCGGGCCGAACCGCCGCAGCGGGGGTCGGCGCGTGCCGACCCCCGCTGCGGTGTGTGCGGGCTACAGGACGAGCCGGGCCTTCTGCCAGGCCTCGTTCTCCTCGTCCGTGCCGACCTTGCCGTACATGCCGGCCATCAGCAGGACCATGGAGAGGGTCAGCACCACGATGTCGGTGGTGATGGTGAAGTTGAAGATGTTGGCGTCGGTCTGGAGGAAGGCCAGCTCGGCGAGGCCGAGGACCATGAGGGCGTACGCCAGCCACTGGTTGATCGCGACGTCGAGGTTGCGGCCGATCACGGTGCCGGCGACGATCGCGATGCCGAGCACGATGCTCAGCAGCGAGAAGCCGAGGTTGGTGCCCTGCCCGAGCGCCTTGGTGTCGTCCTGGGCGAACAGGTCGCTGCCGGCGCTGGCGACGAGGCCGAGCACGCCGAAGACCAGGAAGTACAGACCAACGAGCCCGCCGATCGCCCGGTAGATCGGCCGCGCGGGGTGGTTGACGGGGGTGTGGGCCATGTCTGAGTCTCCAAGACCGTGCGGGTGAGGGGTCGCCTGCGATTGTCCCGCACGGCGGGCTGTGACGCCGCACACCCCCCGCCCGGTTGCCCTGGTCAGCTGCCGGGCACCTGCTCGGCGAGGGCCAGCCAGCTCTCTTCGACCTGCTCCCGTTCGGCCCGGACGTCCTTGAGCTGGGCGTCCAGCTCGGCGACCTTGGCGTAGTCGGTGGCGTTGGCGGCGAGCTGGTCGAGGAGGGTGACCTCCCGCTGGTCCAGCTTGGCGATCTGGCGTTCGAGCCGGGTGAGTTCCTTCTTGGCCTGCCGGGCCTCGGCGGCGGACATGCCGCCCGTGGCGGCGGCGGGCGTGCCGTCGGCGGTGGGCCCGGTGGGGGCGGTCGGGGCGGCGGGCTGCCGGTCGGCGGCGCGGGCCAGGTACTCGTCGACGCCGCCGGGCAGGTGCACGAGGCGGCCGTCGCCGAACATCCCGTACGCGACGTCGGTGACCCGTTCGATGAGGTACCGGTCGTGGCTGGCCACGATGATCGTGCCGGGCCAGGAGTCGAGGAGGTCCTCCAGCGCGGCGAGGGTGTCGGTGTCCAGGTCGTTGGTGGGCTCGTCGAACAGCAGCACGTTGGGCTCGGCGGCGAGCAGCCGGAGCATCTGCAGGCGGCGGCGTTCCCCGCCGGAGAGGTCGCCGACGGGCGTCCAGAGCCGGCGGTCGTCGAAGCCGAAGACCTCGGCGAGCTGGGCGGCGGAGACCTCCCGGTCGCCGAGCTGCACCCGGCGGGCGACCTCCTCGACGGCTTCGAGGACGCGCAGGTGGCCGGGGAGTTCGGCCAGCTCCTGGGAGAGGAAGGCCGGCTTGACCGTGGAGCCGGTGTGGAAGCGTCCGCCGTCGGGGCGGGTGATGCCGGCGAGCAGCCGCAGCAGGGTGGTCTTGCCGGCGCCGTTGCGGCCGAGGATGGCGATCCGGTCGCCGGGGCCGACCTGCCAGGTGGTGTCGTGCAGGATCTCCTTGGGGCCGGCGTGCAGCCGGACGTGCTCCAGGTCGTACACCTGCTTGCCGAGCCGGGCGGTGGCGAGCCGTTGCAGCGACATGGTGTCGCGCGGCGGCGGCACGTCGTCGATGAGCGCGTTGGCGGCGTCGATGCGGAACTTCGGCTTGGAGGTGCGGGCGGGCGGGCCGCGCCGCAGCCAGGCGATCTCCTTGCGGAGGAGGTTCTGCCGGCGGGCCTCGGTGGCGGCGGCGACCCGTTCGCGTTCGGCGCGGGCGAGGGTCCAGGCGGCGAAGCCGCCCTCGTAGGCCCGGACGGTCTGGTCGGCGACCTCCCAGGTGGTGGTGCAGACGGCGTCGAGGAACCACCGGTCGTGGGTGACCACGACGAGCGCGCCGCGCCGGCCGACGAGGTGCTTCGCGAGCCAGTCGACGCCGCCGACGTCGAGGTGGTTGGTGGGCTCGTCGAGGATGAGCAGGTCGGACTCGCGGACCAGCAGGGCGGCCAGGGCGACGCGGCGGCGCTCGCCGCCGGACATGGGGCCGACGGGCTGGTCGAGGCCGAGGTGGGGCATGCCGAGGCCGTCGAGGATGGCGCGGACGCCGGCGTCGCCGGCCCACTCGTGTTCGGCGCCCATGCTCTGGTCGAGCCAGGCGGTGCCGAGGACCACGTCCCGGACGGTGGCCTCGGGGGCGAGGGCGAGGGCCTGCGGCAGCCACAGGACGCGCAGGTCGCGGCGGTGGGTGACGCGGCCGTCGTCGGGGTCCTCCTGCTTGGTGAGCATCCGCAGCAGGGTGGACTTTCCGGCGCCGTTGAGGCCGACGACGCCGATCCGGTCGGCGTCGTCGAGGCCGAGCGAGACGTCGGTGAGCAGCGGCCCGGCGGCGCCGTACCCCTTGGACACCCGGTCCAGGTTGACGATGTTGGCCACTGGCCCACCTTCCATGATCAAGGCGTCCCGGTGCCGGCGGGCACCTGGGGACGCCTGGCTCCCAGGGTACGCGGACGCGCCCGGCCCGCCCCGGGGGGCGGGTCGGGCGCGGGTGGGTCAGCCGATCCGGGCGCCGGCCACCGGGCCGTGGGCGGTGCGCGCCTCGCGGCACACCCCGGCCGCCTCCAGCTCGGCGGCGATCCGCTCGGCGTCGGCGGCGTCGGCGGCGAGGAAGACGCAGGTGGGCCCGGAGCCGGAGACGATGCCGGCGAGCGCCCCGGCGGCCTCGCCGGCCTTGAGGGTGGCGGCCAGCGACGGGCGCATGGCCAGCGCGGCGGCCTGGAGGTCGTTGCCGAGGGTGGCGGCGAGCACCCGGGGGTCGCGTTGGCGCAGCGCGGCGAGGAGCCCGTCGGTGCTGCCCAGCGGCGAACCGGCGGCACCGGCGGCGCGCAGCCGGTCGAGTTCGGCGTAGGCGGCGGGGGTGGAGAGGCCGCCGTCGGCGATGGCGACCACCCAGTGCCAGGAGGTGGGGCGGGCCAGCACGGGGCTGACGGCCTCGCCCCGGCCGGTGCCCAGCGCGGTGCCGCCGTGGATCAGGAACGGCACGTCGGAGCCGAGGTCGGCGGCGATCCCGGCCAGCTCGTCGCGGGACAGGCCGGTGCCCCAGAGCGCGTCGCAGGCGACGAGGGCCGCCGCCGCGTCGGCGCTGCCGCCGGCCAGGCCCCCGGCGAGCGGGATCTGCTTGCGCAGGTGCAGCCGGGCGTGCGGCATGACGCCCGCGTAGCCGGCGAGGGCGTGGGCGGCCCGGATCACCAGGTTGGTGTCGTCGAGGGCCAGCTCGCCGGTGCCCTCCCCCTCCATGGTCAGGGTGAGGGTGTCGCCGCGGCGGGCGGTCAGCTCGTCGTGGATGGAGATCGCGTGGTAGACCGTGTTCAGCTCGTGGTAGCCGTCGCGGCGCAGCGGGCCCACCCCGAGGTGCAGGTTGACCTTGGCGGGGACCCGCACCCGGACGGGGCCGGCGGCCCCGCGTCGCTGCTGGTCGTCATCGTCGTCCGGTCGCCATGCCTCGGTCACGGGACGATGCCCCGCAGGCGCAGGCGGATGTCGAACGGCTCGGTCACGATCAGCTCCTCGGCGGGGTCGGTGGCCGGCGCGGAACGGCCGTCAACCAGGTCGTACGCGTTGCGGGGTCCGGGCACCGCGCCAGCCTACTGCGCGGCCGGCGTGCCGGTCGGAGCCGACGCGGCGACGGCGGCGAACTGCTCGACGGTGAGTGACTCCCCGCGTGCGCCGGGGTCCACCCCGGCGGCGGTGAGGGCGGCGGCGGCCCGGTCGGGGCCACCGGCCCACCCGGCGAGGGCGGCCCGCAGGGTCTTGCGGCGCTGGGCGAACGCGGCGTCGACGACGGCGAAGACCCGTTCCCGGGGCACCTCGGGGCGGGGCGGCTCGCGGCGGGTGAAGGCGACCAGTCCGGAGTCGACGTTCGGCACCGGCCAGAACACGTTCGGCGGGACCCGGCCGGCGGCGCGGGCGTGCGCGTGCCAGGCGAGCTTGACCGACGGGATGCCGTACACCTTGGAGCCGGGGCCGGCGACGAGCCGGTCGGCGACCTCCTTCTGCACCATCACCAGGCCGTGGCGGAGGCTGGGCAGCGCGGCGAGCAGGTGCAGCACCACCGGCACGGCCACGTTGTACGGCAGGTTCGCCACCAGGGCGGTCGGCGCGGGGTCGGCCAGTTCGGCGGCGGTGACTCGCAGCGCGTCGGCGCGGTGCACGGTGAGCCGGTCGGCGTACGGGCCGGCATGGTGGGCGGCGGTCTGCGGCAGCGCGGCGGCCAGCGTCGGGTCGATCTCGACGGCGTGGGTGTGCGCGGCGACGGGGAGCAGGGCGAGAGTGAGCGAGCCGAGGCCGGGGCCGACCTCCAGGGCGACGTCGTCGGCGGTGAGCGCGGCGGCGGCGACGATGCGGCGCACGGTGTTGGGGTCGTGCACGAAGTTCTGGCCGAGCTTCTTGGTGGGGCTGACGCCGAGGCGGGCGGCGAGGTCCCGGATCTCCGCCGGGCCGAGCAGGCCGGGGGTCACCACGGGCCGAAGGCGCGTTCGCCGTTGGCCGACAGGGCGGCGCAGAGCGCGTCGAGGTCCGCGCCGGTGGTCGCGGCCAGCGCGCGGACGGTGAGCGGGATCAGGTACGACGCGTTCGGCCGCCCCCGGTGCGGGGTGGGGGTGAGGTACGGGGCGTCGGTCTCCACGAGGAGCTGGTCGAGCGGGGTGAGCGCGGCGGCCTCGCGCAGCGCGGTGGCGCTGGCGAAGGTGACGGTGCCGGCGAAGCTGAGCAGGTAGCCCCGGCGGACGCACTCGCGGGCGAAGTCGGCGTCGCCGGAGAAGCAGTGCAGGACGACGGTGTCCGGGGCGCCCTCGTCGTCGAGGACGCGCAGCACGTCGGCGTGGGCGTCCCGGTCGTGGATGACGAGGGCCTTGCCGTGCCGCTTGGCGATGCCGATGTGGGCGCGGAAGCTCTCCTCCTGCGCGGCGCGGCCCTCGTCGCCGGTGCGGAAGAAGTCCATTCCGGTCTCGCCGATGCCGCGCACCCGGTCGCGGGCGGCGAGGGCCTCGATGGCGCGCAGCGCCTCGTCGAGGTCGGCGAGGCGGGGCGCCTCGTTGGGGTGCAGCGCGACGGTGGCGAGCACCGCCGGGTAGCGGTCGGCGGCGTCGGCGCTCCACGCCGAGGACGCGACGTCGACGCCGACCTGGACGAGCCGGTCCACGCCGGCCTCGGCGGCCACCGCGACGGCCGCCGCGACCGGGTCGTCGGCGGTGGCGTTGCCGCCCGCCCCGCCGGCCGGCACGCCGGCCTCGGTGACGGTGATGTCCAGGTGGGTGTGGCTGTCCGGCACGGGGCCGGGCAGCGGCTCGGGCGCGGGCGGGAACTCGCCGGCGCGGCGGGCGGCCCGCTGCCGGCGGGGTTCGGTCGACTCGGTCATCGCCGCCAGCATCACACACCGCCGGTCGGCCCGGTCCGCCACCCGGCCCCTTCCCGGGTGTCCCGGCGGTCGGGTGGGGAGCGCGCCGACCAGGCACCGGTCATCGGGCCGTCACCGGCCGTTCACCCGCCCGGAACGCGGCGGGCCTAGCGTCGCCGGGGTGAGCGTCTCCCCCCAGGCCCGCGGCGCCGCCGAAGCGCGGGCGGGGCTGCGCGTCACGTGCGGCGGGGTCGCCTACCCGGCGGAGGCGATCGCCCGGGGCGCGGCGTACGAGTTGTTCAGCGCCGAGGAGGCACCCGGCTTCGAGTGGTCGCCCCGGGCGGGGGCACCGCTGCCCTGGCGGCGGTTCGCCCACGCCAGCGAGGTCGACGCGGTGCACGGCGCGGCCGAGCCGACCGAGGAGCCGGACACGCCGCTGATGGTGCCGCTGCACCGCGAACGGGGCTGGTCGCAGGTGCAGCGGCTCAGCCAGCAGCCGGCCTCGGCCGGCGATCCGACGCTGGTGGCGGTGCGGGCGTCCGCGGTGGTCCGGCGGGGCACCCGGATGGTCAAGGTGCTCTCCGCGCGGCAGCTCGCCGGGTACGCCCGGGGTTGGCTGCCGCACGGCTTCTGCCACCGCGAGCACGACGTGGCGCATCTGCGTACCCCGGGGGCCCTGGCGGTGCTGCGCACCGACTCGCCGGGCGGCCGCGACGACCTGGAGGTGGCGTACGCGCTGCGCTGGCGGGCGGCGGACCCGGCCGACTACGTGCGGCCGGTCGGCGCGGAGCACCGGGGGTTGACGGCGCTGCCGCCCCGGGACCGGCTCGGCCCGCCGGTGCTGGGCACCGGGTTCGTGCCGAGCGAGGCGCAGCTGGTCCCGGAGTTCGTCACGCGGGACTTCGCCGACCTGCCGATGCCGGCCAACGCCACCCTGCTGGCCTACCCGGCGTCGGGCGAGGAGGTGGTGCTCTACAGCTACCAGGCCGAGCAGCGGGGCTGGCTGCGGATGGTCGGCCCGCAGTGGCGGCACCTGCTGGCCGGGGTGCCGGACCTCTCCCCCGACCAGGAGTGGCTGCCGACCGGGGAGGCGGCCCGGTCGACGCAGCTCGTCGGCGGGTACGCCGGCGCCGCGTACGAGGCGGTCGCCGACCTGCCCGGCGGGTTCCGGGTGCTGGCGATGACCCGGGCCGCGCGGTACCCGGTGGAGGCGGTGGCCCGCCGGTTGCGGCACGCCGCCTGGCGGGGCGTGCCCTGGCTCGTCCTGCGGGAGGAGGCGGGCTGGCTGCGGCTGCGGCTGGTCCGGCCCGATCCGGACGCGGTGGCCGCGACCGGGGCGCAGTGCCAGGAACGGGGCGTCTACGAGGTGTGGGCCCCGGCGGCCGAGGTGACCGACGACCGGATGGTCGACGTGTCCTATCCGCTCTGACCGGAGCGGACCCGGCGGCGCGGTCCCGGCGGGGCCGCATATCGGGGGGCGGGTCGGGAATGCGCGGGGCGTCCGACGACCCGACCCCGCACCGGGAGACGAGATGCCCTTCATGACCGTCGGCGCGGAGAACACCGCGCCCATCGACCTGTACTACGAGGACCACGGCGCCGGCCAGCCGGTCGTGCTGATCCACGGCTTCCCGTTCAACGGGGCGACGTGGGAGAAGCAGACCAACGCGCTGCTCGCCGCCGGCTACCGGACCATCACGTACGACCGGCGGGGCTTCGGCAACTCCAGCCAGCCGGCCGCCGGCTACGACTACGACACGTTCGCGGCCGACCTGGACGTGCTGATGACCGAGCTGGACCTGCGCAACGCGATCCTGATCGGGCACTCGATGGGCACCGGTGAGGTCACCCGCTACCTGGGCACGTACGGGTCGAACCGGGTGGACCGGGCGGTGCTGCTCTCCCCGCTCGCGCCGTTCCTGCTGAAGACCCCGGACAACCCGGAGGGGCTGGACCGGGGCCCGTTCGAGGGCTTCAAGCAGGCGATCCTCGCCGACCGGTTCGCGTTCCTCACCAGCTTCTGCGACAACTTCTTCAACTACGCGGACAACAAGGGCAGGCTGGTCAGCGAGGAGGCGTACCGGGCGCACTGGGACATCGGCGCGCGGGCCTCGGCCATCGGCACGTACCAGTGCGTGGACGCCTGGCTGACCGACTTCCGGCCCGACGTGCCCCGGATCGACGTGCCGGTGCTGATCGTGCAGGGCGACCAGGACCGGGTCCTGCCGTACGGGGTGACCGGCCAGCGGTTGCAGCCGATGCTGCCCGACGGCCGGCTGGTGACGCTGAAGGGCGCGCCGCACGGCATCCCGTGGACGAACGCCGACGAGGTGAACCGGGCGATCCTGGAGTTCGTGGTGGCCCCGGCGATGGCACGGCGCTGAGCCCTTCCGCACGACGAGCCTTCCGCAGGCCGAGCCTTCCGCACGACGATGTCGGCGACATGGCGGTGTCCCGAGTGCCGGGATGCCGCCATGTCGCCGTCATCGCGGGCCTTCGTGGTGGGCCGGCGGGGCGGGCCCTTCGTCGGGGGCCGGCGGGGCGGGTCAGCCGGCGAGCCGGGCCAGCTCCTCCTCGACGATCGACGGGTCAAGCTTGCGGAACACCGGCTTCGGCGCCGCGAGCGGCCGGCCCGCCTCCAGCGGCACCGACTCCCAGCGCGCCCCGACCGTGTAGTCGCCGGTCAGCACCGGGTACGCGGGCCCGCCGTCGAGGTCGTCGACCTCCTCCAGCACGGGCATCGGGGCGTGCACGCCCGTGCCGCCGAGCAGCTCGTGGATCTGCTGCGCGGAGTGCGGCAGGAACGGCGTGAGCAGGGTGTTGGCGTCGCTGACCACTTGGAGGGCGACGTGCAGGATGGTGCCCATCCGGGGCTTGTCGGCCTCGGCCTTGAGCTTCCAGGGGGCCTGCTCCGACAGGTACTTGTTGGCCTCGGCGACGACCCGCATCGCCTCGCCGATGGCCTGCTTCTGCCGGTGCCGGCCGATCAGGTCGCCGACGGTGTCGAAGCCGGCGCGGGCGGTGGCCAGCAGCGCCTCGTCGGCCTCCGTGAGCCCGGCGGGGTCGACCGGCGGGATCGCGCCGAAGTTCTTCGCCGCCATCGACACCGACCGGTTGACCAGGTTGCCCCAGCCGGCGACCAGCTCGTCGTTGTTGCGGCGGAGGAACTCGGCCCAGGTGAAGTCGGTGTCGTTGCTCTCCGGCCCGGCGACCGCGATGAAGTAGCGCAGCGCGTCCGCGTCGTAGCGTTCGAGGAAGTCCCGCACGTAGATGACGACCTTGCGGGACGAGGAGAACTTGCGGCCCTCCATCGTGAGGTATTCGCTGGAGACGACCTCGGTGGGCAGGTTGAGCCGGCCCAGCGCGCCGGGCTCGCCGTCGTGGTCGCCCGCGCCGGAGTAGCCGCCGAGCAGCGCCGGCCAGATCACCGAGTGGAAGACGATGTTGTCCTTGCCCATGAAGTAGTAGCTGCGGGCGTCCCTGCCCTCGGCGTCGGAGGACCACCACCTGCGCCACGCCTCCGGGTCGCCGGTGCGGCGGGCCCACTCGATGGACGCCGACAGGTAGCCGATGACCGCGTCGAACCAGACGTAGATCCGCTTGTCCGGGCGGTCGCGCCAGTCGTCGAGGGGGATCGGCACGCCCCACTCCAGGTCCCGGGTGATGGCCCGGGGCTGGAGGTCGTCGAGGAGGTTCCGCGAGAACCGCAGCACGTTGGGCCGCCAGCCCTCGCGGCCGTCCAGCCATTGCCGCAGGGCATCGGCGAGGGCGGGCAGGTCGAGGAAGAAGTGCTCGGTCTCGACGAACTCCGGCGTCTCGCCGTTGATCTTGGACTTGGGGTTGATCAGGTCGACCGGGTCGAGCTGGTTGCCGCAGTTGTCGCACTGGTCGCCACGGGCGCTGTCGTACCCGCAGATCGGGCAGGTGCCCTCGATGTACCGGTCGGGCAGGGTCCGGCCCGTCGACGGCGAGATCGCGCCGGTGGTGACCCGGGGCACGATGTAGCCGTTGCGGTGCAGCCCGGCGAACAGCTCCTGCACCACCGCGTAGTGGTTGCGGGTGGTGGTGCGGGTGAACAGGTCGTACGACAGCCCCAGCGCCCGCAGGTCCTCGGCGATCACCCGGTTGTAGCGGTCGGCCAGCTCGCGGGGGGTGACCCCCTCGGCGTCGGCCTGCACCTGGATCGGGGTGCCGTGCTCGTCGGTGCCCGAGACCATGAGCACGTCGTGGCCGGCCATCCGCATATACCGGGCGAAGACGTCGGAGGGAACGCCGAAACCGGAGACGTGGCCGATGTGGCGCGGGCCGTTGGCGTACGGCCAGGCTACCGCCGCGAGAACGTGACTCATGACCAGCAAGCCTAGTGACCGGCGCGGGGCCACCGCGAACCAATAGGCCGGCTCGCCACGAGCACCCCGGGCTTCTCGCCCGATTTGTCGCCGACACGCGGCCTGACCTGCACTGCTGCCCTCACCTGCCGGTGTCCAATGAAACCGTGACTGGCAGACGAGCCGCCCAGGGGCACGAGGAGCCGCCCGGCGGATCGGCGCCCGCGCCGCCCGCGCAGGCGGCCCGGCCCGCCCAGGCGGGCCCGACCACGCAGCCCGGCCTGCCCGCGCTGCCCGGGCAGGCGGTCGGCCCCGACCAGCCGGTGGAGGTGGAGCCGACCACCGGCGCCCCGGTCGACGCGGTGCCGCGCCGGGTTCCGGTCCGGCAGCCCGGCGGCCGGCTCCGCCGGGCCCCCGCCCCCGACGAGGACGCGCAGGGCGACGACGACGGGCTGTTCTGGGCCCCGATCGAACAGGTGCACTGGGACGGCACCCCCCTGCGCGAGGAACACGGCCGCCGCCGCTGGTGGCGGCGCGCCGCCGACGCGGACCCCCGGGGCGGCACCCGCCGGCGGCGCGCCGCCGACCGGCCCGTCCATCCGCCGGACCCCTGGCAGGGCCTCTCCGCCCTGCTGGCGCTCAGCCTGCTCGCCGCCTTCTTCGCCTGGGTGAGCGTCGGCCCGTTCTGGCTCGCCCTCGGGCACGCCACCACCGGCACCGTCGTGATCGGCGAGTGCACGGGCGCCGGGTTGACGCAGCGCTGCCGGGGAGTCTTCACCGCCGAGGGCGAGCGGTTCATCGCCTTCGGGGTACGGGTCAGCGGGGTGCCCGCCGAACGCACCGCCACCGGCTCCACCCTGACCGCCCGGATGACCGGCCCGTCGGGCGACACCGCGTACGCCGACACCGGCGCCGGTCGGCACCTGCGCTGGCTGCTCGGGCTGCTGCTGGTGCTGGCCTGCGGCGCGGGGATCGCCCGGTACACCGGTGCGGCCCGGCTGGCCGACCGGCGGGCCCGCCGCTGGGCGGTGGCGGTCGCGGTGGCCGGCCCGCTCGTGATCAGCGCCGGCTTCCTCGCCGTAGCCTGGTAGGCGCGCCCGCCCCGGCCTCCGCCGGCCGGTTCGCCGCCCGCCCGCCGCCCCGCCGGCTGCGCTCGCCCGCCCGCCGGTTAGGAAGGGGCCCTTCCTATACAGAATGCGTTAACAAGGTGCCCTTCCTTGCACCTCAGGCGTGGACGGTGGTGTAGACGTCGCGGCGGCGCAGGCCGTACTCGGTGGCGACCTCGGTGATCGCGTCGCGCCGGGACAGGCCGGCGGCCTCCCGCTCGGCGACGGCCGCGCGGAGGGTCTCGTCGTCGGGGCGCTGCGCGGCGGCCGGTGGCGCGCCGGCCACCACGAGGGTGATCTCGCCGCGCGGCTCGTGCTCGGCGGCCCAGGCGGCCAGCTCGCCGAGGGGGCGGCGGACCACCTCCTCGTACGTCTTGGTCAGCTCGCGGCAGAGCGCGGCCGGGCGGTCGGCGCCGAACCCGGCGGCCAGGTCGGCGAGCGCGCCCGCGATGCGGTGCGGGGCCTCGAAGAGGACCAGGGTGCGTTCCTCGCCGGCCAGGGCGCGCACCCGGGACCGCCGCGCGCCGGGGGTGCGGGGCAGGAAGCCCTCGAAGCAGAACCGGTCGCTGGGCAGGCCGGACAGGGCCAGGGCGGTGGTGACGGCGCTGGGCCCGGGTGCGGCGGTCACCGGGACGCCGGCGTCGAGGGCGCCCCGGACCAGCCGGTAGCCGGGGTCGGAGACGCTGGGCATGCCGCCGTCGGTGACCAGGGCGACGACGTATCCCTCGCGGAGGACCTCGACGAGTTCGGGGGTGCGCCGCTCCTCGTTGCCCTCGAAGTAGGAGACGATCCGGCCGCCGACGGTGACGTCGAGGTCGCGGGCCAGCCGGGTGAGCCGCCGGGTGTCCTCGGCGGCGACCACGTCGGCGGCGGCGAGCACCTCGCGGAGCCGGGCGGACGCGTCGGCCGGGTTGCCGAGCGGCGCGCCGAGGAGGATCAGGCGTCCGGATTCGGACATTTCACCCAAGAGAAGCGCTCCTTCATCGACAGTTGTACCGATATCGGGGACGACGGGCGCCACCGGGCACCTCCGCAGCCTACGATCGCTGCGTGACGAGTGCGTCGACAGCGCAGAGCGCGAGCGCGGGCCAGGCGGGACCGGAGCAGGCCGGGTCCGCCGGCGACGCGACCGAGGAGTCCGGGCCTCCCCCCACCCCCGACGCCGGCGGCGGGGGCGTCCCCGCGATCGTGCGGCGGCGGCTCGCCACCGTCGACGCCCGGCTGGACGTCAACTCGTGGATCGCCACCGCCGTGGTGGTGGCGATCGCCGCGATCCTGCGCCTGGTCGGCCTCAGCTACCCCAAGGGCAAGATCTTCGACGAGATCTACTACGCCCGCGACGGCTGGGGGCTCGTCGACAAGGGCGTCGAGTGGAACTTCAAGGACAACGGCCCGTCGTACGTGGTGCACCCGCCACTGGGCAAGTGGCTGATCGGCCTCGGCGAGTGGGCGTTCGGCTACTCCGACGCCGAGCACAACATCTCCGTGCCCGGGCACCTGATGACGACCGCACCGGAGTTCGGCTGGCGCTTCGGCGCGGCGCTGGCCGGCATCGTCTCGGTGCTGCTGCTGGTGCGCATCGGCCGCCGGCTGTTCCGCTCCACCACGCTCGGCTGCGCCGCCGGCCTGCTGCTCGCCCTCGACGGCTTCCACCTGGTGCTGTCCCGCACCGCACTGCTCGACATCTTCCTGCTGCTGTTCGTGCTGGCCGCGTTCGGCGCGCTGGTCCTCGACCGGGACTCCCGGCGTCGCCGGTGGAGCCGGGCGCTGGACGCCGGCCTCGACCCCACCGCGCCCGGCCGCGCCGGCCGGCCCGCCGGCGGCTGGCGGAACTGGCCGTGGTGGCGGCTGGCCGCCGGGGTGCTGCTCGGCCTCGCCTGCGCGGTCAAGTGGAGCGCCCTCTACTTCCTGCCGGCCTTCGCGCTGCTGGCCCTGCTGTGGGAGGTCGGCGTCCGCCGCTCCGCGGGGGTGCGCCGGCCGTGGCGCGACGCGCTGCTCGACGAGCTGCCCTGGCTGGTGCTGGCCGGCGTCCTCATGGTCGTCGCCTACGTGGCGACCTGGTCGGGCTGGCTGCTGACCGACGACGGCTACTACCGCCTCGCCGCCAAGTACCCGAACGTGCCGGGCCTGAGTGACACCCCGATCATCGGGGCGCTGAACAACCTGTGGGAATACCACAAGGCGGCGTACGGCTTCCACAAGCAGCTCGACGACCCGCACAAATACCAGTCCTGGCCCTGGCAGTGGCTGCTGCTGGGCCGGCCGGTGGCGTTCCACTGGTCGGGCGAGGGCGCCTGCGGCGCGCCGAGCTGCGCCTCGGAGATCCTGCTGCTGGGCACGCCGCTGCTGTGGTGGTCGTTCCTGCCCGCCCTGTTCGGGGCAGCCTGGATCGGCCTCGCGCGGCGGGACTGGCGGGCCGGGGCGATCCTGCTCTGCGTGGCCGCCGGGCTGCTGCCCTGGTTCTGGTTCGCCCTCGACGGCCGGACGATGTTCTCCTTCTACACCGCGCCGGCCCTGCCGTTCCTGGTCCTCGCGGTCGTCTACGTGCTGGGCGCGATCGTCACGCCGGCCACCGACGGGGCGCGGGCGCCGGCCGCCAAGGGGGCCTCCGCCGACGGCGAGGACGAGGCGGCGGAACGCCGGCTGGTGGGTGGCGTCATCGTGGGCGCGTACGTGCTGCTGGTGGCGCTCTGCTTCGCGTACTTCTATCCGATCTTCGTGGGCAAGCTGCTGCCGTACGCGGAGTGGTCGGCCCGGATGTGGTTGGACGGCCGCTGGATCTGACGCGCCAGCCGTCGGATATCGGACAACCGGGCCCCGGGGCGGGCCCGGTTGTCGGGCCACCGGGGCGGGGAAACGGCTCCTGGGCGCAAAGACGCGCGCCCCGATCGCCTGCCACGGGGGAAGCGGGCGATTGGGGCGCGCAATAGGAGCTTAACCACCCGGCACCACCGGCACAACGGGTGGACTCGGGTCAGATTTCCGACGGAGCAACACCAGCCTAATGGTTTACATGCGGCAGCTAACCGTCAGTCATCCAGCGGGGACCTTACGGAGCTTTCCGGCCGCGCCGAGGGTCCGGCCCACCCCGCCGCCGGGCGCCTGAGGGCCGCCTGAGCCTCCAAAGTGGATCTCACTACACTCGCCCCGGTGATCAACAAGAGACGATGGACAACCGTCTTCCGCGGACTGCTGGCGGCAACCGTCCTGGTCGGTCCGGCGGTCGCGCTGGGTGGTCCCGCACCCGCGCGGGCGGACGAGGAGAGCGCTGCCGAGCCGCCCCGGGTCGAGCTGGTGCTCGACGTCAGCGGCTCGATGCGGGCCCGGGACATCGACGGGCGCAGCCGCATCTCGGTGGCGCAGCAGGCGTTCAACGAGGTCGTGGACGCGCTGCCCGAGGAGACCCAGCTCGGCATCCGGGTGCTCGGGGCCACCTACAAGGGCAAGGACAAGAAGGTCGGCTGCCAGGACACCCAGCAGATCGTGCCGGTCGGCCGGGTGGACCGGGCCCAGGCCAAGGCGGCCGTGGCCACCCTCCGGCCCACCGGGTTCACCCCGGTCGGGCTGGCGCTGCGCTCGGCCGCCGCCGACCTCGGCACGGGTGCCACCGCCCGCCGGATCGTGCTGATCACCGACGGCGAGGACACCTGCGCCCCGCCGGACCCGTGCGAGGTGGCCCGCGAGCTGGCCGCCCAGGGCACCAAGCTGGTGGTGGACACCCTCGGGCTCGCCCCCGACGAGAAGGTGCGCCGGCAGCTGCTCTGCATCGCCGGCGCCACCGGCGGGACGTACACGGCCGCGCAGAGCGCCGAGGAGCTGACCGGCCGGATCAAGCAGCTGGTGGACCGGGCCCGGGACACCTACACCGCCGCACCGACCGTGGTGGGCGGCTCCGCCCGTTGCCCGGACGCGCCGCTGCTCGCCCCCGGCGTCTACACCGACCGGGAACAGTTCTCCGAGCACCGCTGGTACCGGGTGCCGGTGCGCCCGGGTCAGGAGCTGCGGGCCTCGGTGAGCATCGCGCTGGACCGCCCGGTCAACCCCGACCACGCGGTGCTGCTGCGGGCCACCGCCCCCGACGGCCGGGAGCTGGTCCGGGGCGTGGACGCCGGCAGCGGTCGCACCGACGTGGTCTCCGCCGGCCTGCGCTGGTCGGCCGCCGCCGACGCCGACGCGGACGCCGACGACGGGGACGGGGACGGGGAGACGCCGAGCCCGGCCGCCGGCGACACGGCGGCCGCCCCGACCACCGTCTGCCTGGTGGTCAGCAACGCGTTCGCGCCGCGCCCCGGCACCCGGGCCAGCCCGGGGATGCCGATCGAGCTGACCGTCGACGTGGTCGCCTCGTCGCCGGACCCCGGCGGGCCGGACCTGGGCCGGGGCTGGGTGCTGTTGCTGCTGCTGACCCTGGCCGGCCTGGTCACCGGGCTCGTCGCCGGGCTGCTCACCCGCTGGTGGGTCGCCACCTGGAGGGAGAACTGACGATGCGTACCCCGTTGATCCGGTCCTCGGCGGCGCTGGTCGCCGCCGCCGCGCTGACGCTCCCGGCCGCCCCCGCGCTGGCCGCGCCCACCCCCTCGCCCGGTGCCGCGACGGTCACCAAGGCCGGCACCTCGTTCCTCACCGCCACGCCGATCACCGCCGGCCAGCCGGTGCGGGTCGGCGCGTCAGGCGGCGACTACCTCTACTGGTCGTTCTCGGCCAGCGCCGGGCAGGTCCACGAGATCGCGGCGACGGTCACCTTCCCGAAGGGCCGCACCGGCGACTCCACCTGGACCGTCGAGGTCTTCGACGGCCTGCGCCGCCGGCAGGCGTGCACGGCGGGGGCGCAGACCCCGACCGCCGGGGCGTCGGCGACCAGCGTGGCGCTGGGCTGCACCCTGCGCCGGGTCCGGTCGTGGGCCGAGCCGTGGTCGGCCGACCCGCTGCCCGGCACGTACTACGTGCGGCTCTCCGTCGTGGAGCTGCCGGAGCCGGACCTCGGCCTGCCGGTCGACGTGGACCTGCTGGTCGCCGAGGTCGGCGACGGCGACGCCCCCGCCGACGACGGGGAGCTGAAGGCCCCGCTGGTGCCCAACACGAAGGCCGGGACGGTGCTGACCGGTGACCCGGCGGCGGCCCCGGCCGACGAGGAGGACGACGGGAGCCTCCTCGCCGGGTGGCTGCCGGACCTGTCGTCGCGGTGGGTCTGGACCACGGTCGGCGGGGTGCTCGCGGCGGTGGCCGGCGTCGTCGGCTTCGCGCTGACCCGCCGTCCCCGCCGGCCCTGACCCCCACCGGCCCGCCCCTGCCGTGGGCCGTGGGATCGGCGCGTGCCGACCGCCGATCCCACGGTCCGCCGGCGCGGGGACGGGTGCGGTACGTTCGACGGCGATGAGCGGCGTGCGGGGCGGTCGGGGCCGCGACGGGGGCGGCGGGGGCCGGGATGCGTGACCTGCTGCCGCCCGAGGTCGCGGTGGCCGTCGCCGGTGGGGACGACGGGGACGGCGAGCTGCTGCCCGCCGAGCGGGCCTGCCTGGGCGAGCGGGCGGTCGAGCGCCGCCGGCGCGACTTCACCGCCGGGCGGGTCTGCGCCCGGCGGGCGCTCGCCCGGCTCGGCGTGCCGGCCGTCGCCGTACCCGCCGCGCCCGACCGCTCCCCGGTCTGGCCGCCCGGGGTGGTCGGCACCATCACCCACACGCCGGGCTACTGCGCCGCCGCCGTGGCCCGCGCCGACGAGATCCGATCGGTCGGCATGGACGCCGAACGACACCGGGAACTCAACCCGGGGGTACGCCGGCTGGTCGGCCTGCCCGAGGAGTGGGACGACTGCGCCCGGCTCCCCGACACCGCGCCCTGGCCCGTCGTGCTGTTCAGCGCCAAGGAGACCGTCTACAAGGTGTGGCACCCGATCGTCGGCACGTGGCTGGACTTCCACGACGCCCGCATCGAGCTGGACCCGGACTCCGGCCTGTTCACGGCCCGGATCTCCCCCGCCAGGCTGGACGCGGCCCCGGTGCCCGACCCGCCCGCGACGGTCACCGGGCGGTTCGCCGTCGATGCCGACGTGGTCCGTACCGCCGCCATCCTGTTACCCCGATGAGACGGTCGGGGCGATCCCCGACTTGGCCAGGAGCGATACCGTCAGGGCGTTCGAGATCGCGATGAGGTGCCGAGGAGTACGGTGAGCCACCCCCAGGACCCATACGGGCCGCCGCAAGACCCCTACCAGCAGAACCAGGATCCAGCGACGGCACCCGTGCCCCCGTGGCCGGCCGATCCGACCGCCCCGCCGCCCCTGCCGCCGACCACCGCCCAGCCCCCGGTCTCGGGCGCGGGGTACCCGCCGCCGCCGGTCTCGGGTGCGCCCTATCCGCCGCCGGTGTCCGGCGCGCCGTACCAGCCGACCTCGGGCTCGCCGTACCAGCCCACGTCGGGTTCGCCGTACCAGCCGGGTGGGTTCACGCCGCCGCCCACCCCCGACCCGACGTACCAGCCGGGCGTGGAGGCGGCCTACCCGCCGCCGCCGGGGCCGGCCTACCCGCCGCCCCCGGGTGGGTCGTACCCGCCCGGCCCGGGCTACGCGCCGGGCCCGGGTTACCCGCTCGGCCCGCCGGCCAACAAGAGCAGCAAGAAGCCGATCGTCATCATCGTGGTCATCGTGGTGGTGCTCGCGCTGCTCTGCTGCGTCGGCGGCATCGTGGCGCTGGTCACCGGGGCCAACGAGGCGGCGAAGGAGGCCGAGCGGCAGTTCCCGGACCTGCCCCGGGTCACCACCGCACCGAGCGGCCTGCCGAGCGCCGGCCCGACCTCCTCGTCGTCGTCCGCACCGGCCGACGGTGAGACCTTCAACATGAAGGCCGGCGACAGCCTGGTCATCACCGACGACGACGGCACCCTGGAGATCACGGTGCTGCGGTTCCGCACCTCGACGAAGGGCTGCAAGTCGTACTCGCCCGACCCCGACAAGGGGCTCTACCTGATCGCGGACGTCACCGCGACGGTGAAGAAGGGCAACATGTCGATCAACCCGTTCTACTTCCAGTGGGTGGCCGAGGACGGCACCACCGCGAACGGGATCGCCGGCGCGCTGGCCGGCTGCGGCGACCTGCTCGACTCCGGGGTCAACCTGCGGGAGGGCAGCAAGCGCACCGGCAGCGTCACCTTCGACGTGACCAACAAGAACGGCGAGCTGGAATACCGGCACAAGCTGGAGACCGCCGGCTCCTGGAAGCCGTAGGCGCACCACCTCGCGTACGTGGGGGCCGGCCCGCCGCCGCGGGCCGGCCCCCCGTCCGTCCCCACCCCACGGGTGGCGGGACCACGGTCACCCCCGACCGGGGCCCGGCCCTTTCGGGCGGCGGCGTGTGGCGGGCCGCAGGAGGTCGACCAGGCCACGCCAGGCGTGCCCGATCGTCAGCCCGGCCCGGATGGTCGCCAGGGGGTTCCAGAAGTCCCGGAAATGGACGATCCGCCCGTCCCGGAACCGCACCACCGAGATGTAGACCTGGTGGAACGGCCGGCCCGTGACGACGCCCCGGCCGGCACCGACGAA
Organism: Micromonospora sp. DH13; assembly: GCF_020873825.1. NCBI lineage: Bacteria > Bacillati > Actinomycetota > Actinomycetes > Micromonosporales > Micromonosporaceae > Micromonospora > Micromonospora sp. DH13. The sequence continues at coordinate 288,643 of NZ_JAHWGR010000004.1, read as the reverse complement.
TTCGGCGATCACCAGCTCCGGGTCGGTGGTCTCGTGGAAGGTCAGGCCGGAGAAGCGCACGTCGAACTGCTTCGGGAAGTCCTTCATGTGCTCGTACAGCTCGCGGTGGCCGGTGAACCGCGCGGGGATGCCCGGCAGGGGGTAGGGGAACTCCAGCACCCCCTCGGGGTCGAACAGCTCCACCCATTCGGTGATCCGCCCCTCGGAGATCAACTCCAGGTTGCGGGCGAACCGGGCCTGGGCCTGGGTCCGGGCCTGCTGGTCGGCGTCCATGCTGGTCAGTCCTCACTGCTGGTCGGGGCGAGGGGCACGGGCCCCGGGTCGCCGGATGCGGGCCCCGGGTCGCCGGTCGGGGGACGCCGGTCGGGGCGGGGCCGCACGAGCGGGGCGAAGTTGCGGTCGAGCAGGGCGTCGGGCAGCAGGCGGGCGGCCAGGCTGCCCAACCGCACGTCGCCGCCGACCGGGTACCGGGTCCTCGGCCGCGCGGCGGTCAGCGCCCGGGCGACCGCCCGCGCGAAGTCCGCCGGGGTGGTCCCGCTGCGCCGGGCCTGCGCGGCCAGCCGGGCGAGGAAGCGGTCGAACGGCTCCGCGTACAGGTCGCCGGCCCGCCCCGCCGCCCGGGCCATCGTCTCCGTCCCGGCGTCGGCGACCTTGTCCCAGATCGGCGTCTGGATCGCCCCCGGCTGGACCACCGACACCGCGATCCCGAACGGCCGCAGCTCGCGCCGCAGGCTGTCGCTGACCGCCTCCTTGGCGAACTGGGCCGCCGCGTACGCGCCCAGGTAGGGCAGGGCGACCCGGCCCAGGCCGGAGGTGACGTTCACGATCCGGCCCCGGCCGGTGCGCAGCAGCGGGAGGAAGCCCTGGATCACGGCGACCTGGCCGACCACGTTGGTGTCGAGCTGCCGCCGCAGCTGCTCCGGCGGCACGCACTCCAGCGGGCCGGGCAGGCTGATGCCCGCGTTGTTGACCAGCCCCCAGAGGCCACCGGCCCCGACCTGCCGGGCCACCTCGTCGACGGCGCCCCGGATCTGGTCGGCCCGGGTGACGTCGAGGCGCAGCGGGGTGAGCCGCCCGGCCGTGGCGGCGGCGGCCAGGTCGTCGGCGGCGGCCCGGTCACGCACCCCGGCGAAGACCCGGAAACCGGCCCGCTCCAGGTGGAGCGCGGCCTCCCGGCCGAGCCCCGACGAGGCGCCGGTGACCACCACGGCCCGGCCCCGCGCGTCGATCCGCCGTCCGGCCCCGATCATGTTCCCGCCCCTCTGTCGGTTCCGGCCGGCACCGCCGCGGCCCCCGTCGCCGTTGCGTCTGTCCCGGCCGCTGTCTCGTCGATCTCGGCCGCCGCTCCCTCGGCCCGCGCCGCCGTTGGCTCGACCCCGGCCGCCGCTTCCCCGGCCCCGGCCGCCGACTCGTCGATCTCGGCCAGCACCGCGTCGACGCAGGCGGCGACGAGGCGGGCCGCCCTGGCGTCCGGGACCGCCTCCGGCACGTGGACGAAGTTCCAGGCCAGCTCCCCGTGGCTGGTGTTCGCCGTGGCGACGAAGTAGCCGCAGACGGAGAGCCCGGCGACGAACTGCGCCCCGCCGAGCCGCCAGGCCCCGATCCGGTCCGGGAAGTCGTACCGGCCGAGGTTGGACAGGCAGAGGTTCACCGGTCCGGTCCGCTCGGTCAGCTCCACGAACCGGCCGCTGGCCGCGACCGACGGCGGGCAGGAGAGGCGGACGAGGTCGACCATGGCGAAGTGGCTGCCCCGGCGGCGACGGCCCGCGAGGTCGCCGCTGATCGACCGGGCGACCTGCCACAGCGACACGCCCGGCCGGTAGGGCACGAACGAGGGGACGGTGGCGACGTACGCGCCGACGGCCCGCTCGGGCACGGGGGGCGTCAGCGCGGCCCGGAAGTCCACCGGGGAACCGATCGCCACGTGCCCCGGGGCGGGCGGGGGTGTCTCGGCGGCGACCGCGAGCACCATGGCGGCGGCGAGCGCACCGTGCACCGTGGTCCGTTCCCGGCGGCACGCCCGGGCCAGCGCGGCGACCTGCTCGGCGGTGAGCGTGCGGTGCAGCAGCCGGCTCCGGCGCTCGGTGAACGGCACGAACCGGCTCGGCGTCACCCGGGTCGGCCGGTGCCGGCGCACCGCGTACAGGTCCCGCAGCAGTTGCCCGCCGAGCCGCAGCGCGCCGGTGACGCCCCGGTACCGGCGGGGGAACATCCGCTCGGCCGGTGGCAGGGCCGGCTCGGCGCTGACCGGGGTTCGGCCGTCCGGGCCGGGCGGGCCCTGGGCGGCCAGCCGGTCGGCGTGCTCGATCCACTGGCGCAGCAGCGACAGGGCGGTCGTGCCGTCGGCCACGCAGTGCGGCAGGGTCAGGATCAGGTCGTGCGCGTCCCCGGGCGCAGCACCCGTCGTCAGCACGACGGCCCGGCAGAGCGGGCCGGCCCGCCAGTCGACCCGGTCGGCCAGCTCCCGCTCGTTGACCTCGCGCAGCCAACCTGCGTCGGGGTCAGCGGCCGCGGCGGGATCGGTGGGCACTCCGGGGGCGGCGGGCAGCCCGGCGTCGGCGGCACCGTCGCTGCCGGGCGCGGCCCGCCGCAGCGGGATCGGCCGGTCCGTCGGCACGAACCGGGGTCGCCGGCCGTCCGGCCGGGTCGCGATGGCCACCCGCAGCAGCGGATGGCGGGCCTGGAGGTCGTCCAGCGCCGCCCGCAGCAGCTCCGGCGGCAGGTGCCCGCGCACCCGGACCCGGGCGATGACGTTGAGCGGGGAGACCTGGTCGGCGATCCAGTACCAGCGCTCCAGCGGGCTGAGCGCCCGGTGGGCCCCACGCGCGGGGCTCACCGCCCGGCCGCCGGCAGGGCGTCGGGGAAGGTCAGGTCCGCCAGGTTGCGGCGGTCGACCAGGCGCGTGGGCAGCCACCGCAGGTACGCGCGACGGGCCAGGTCCCCGGCGGGGCTGGCGAGCTGCTCGATCCGGCTCAGCGAGTGCGCCTGGCGGATCATCCGCCGGGTGCGGTCGCGGCGGGCCGCCTCGTAGCGGCGCAACGCGCCCGGCAGGTCGGTGGCCCCGGCCAGGCACCGGGCCAGCACCACCGCGTCCTCGACCGCCATCGCCGCGCCCTGGCCGAGGCTCGGCAGCATCGGGTGCGCCGCGTCGCCGAGCAGGGTGACCGCGCCGTCGCCCCAGCGTCGCAGGGCGGGGCGGTCCCGGGCGGGGACGCTGATGACCGCCGCGTCGGCGGTGGCGGCCACGGTTTCGACCACCTCGTCGGCCCAGCCCGCGTACGCGCGGAGGATCTCGTCCCGGCCGCCACGCCAGTCGCGGGCCGCCTCCGGCGGCATGTTGCGGGTGCCCCACCAGTAGACGTGGTCGCCGCCGAGGTGCACCAGCCCGAACCGCTGGCCCCGCCCCCAGTAGTGGGCGGCGTACCCGTCGCGCACCAGGTGATGCCGGTACGCGACGGTCGCCAGCCAGCACACGTACCCGGGTTCCCGGGGGCGCTCGGGGCCGACGAGCTGCCGGCGTACCGCCGATCCGAAGCCGTCCGCGCCGATCAGCAGGTCGCCGTCGGCGCTGGTGCCGTCGGCGAACTCGACCCGGATGCCGCCGTGGTGGCGGTGGAACCGGCGGGCGGCGGACCCGAGCCGGATCGGCGGGTCCCCGGCCTCGGCGAGCAGGGCCCGGTGCAGTTCGGCGCGGTGGATGGCGACGTTCTGCGCGCCGACCCGGTCGCCGAGGTGCGCGAACCGGACGGTCCTGATCGGCCGCCCGGCGGCGGTGCGGAAGTGCAGCTCCGGGTAGACCTGGCCGCGCCGCTCCACGTCGAGGTCGATGCCGAGGCAGCGCAGCGCGACGCGGGCGTTGGCGGTCAGCGAGAGCGCCGAGCCGGCCGCCCGCAGCTCCGACGCCTGCTCGTGGATCTCCACGTCGACCCCGACGCGGCGCAGCGCGCCGGCCGCCGCGAGGCCGCCGATGCCCGCGCCGACGATGATGGCCTTCGGCCGGCGGCGGCCCGAACCGGCGGCGCGGCCCGAACCGGTGGCCTGCACCGGGCCGGCGGCGCGGGCCGGGCCGCCGGAGCCGGCGGGGGCGATCATCGCGCGTCCCCGACCGGCCGGCGGGCCGGGGCGTCGTCCGCCAGCAGCCCGGTGATCCGCCGCCCCACCTCGGCCACGTACGGCTCGTCCATCAGCACCAGGTGGTCACCGGGTACGTCGATCACGTCGACCCGGCCGGTGGTCAGCTCGCCCCAGCCGTTGCGCGGGTCGAGGTGCAGGGTGCCGGCGAGATCGTGCATGGGCTTCAGCACGGCGGGCAGCGGGTCGGCGGCCCGCAGCAGGGTGAGGTCCTGGTCGACGACCTCGGGCCGGTAGGAGATGATCGCCTCCCAGTTGGCCCGGAAGACCGCGAAGAGGCGGCGCACCGAGCCGCGCGGGCTGCCCGGGCGCAGCACCCCGCTCTCGCCGGCCCGACCCGCGATGAAGTCGAGCTTCGCCTCGGGTGTGGTCAGCTCGGCCGGCACGCCGCGCGTCGGCACCCCGTCGTGGCCGAGCCGCATCAACTCCCAGAAGAACCAGTCGAGCAGGACGTCGTCGGCGACCGGCACCGGGTCGCCGGGCCGGCGGGCGATCGGGTCGAGCAGGATCAGCCGGTCGACCCCGGCCCCGCCCTCGCGAAGCTGCCGCGCCATCTCGAAGGCGACCACCCCGCCGAACGACCAGCCGCCGATGGCGTACGGGCCGTCGGGCTGGACCCGGCGGATCGCGTCGAGGTAGGCGCGGGCCAGCTCGGGCACGGTACGCAGCGGCTCGGTGCCCGCGTCCACCCCGGCGGCCTGCAACGCGTACAGGGGCTGGTCGGGGCTGAGGTGGCGGGCCAGCGGGACGTAGCAGAGCACGTTGCCGCCGAGCGGGTGCACCAGGAACAGCGGTGGCCGGTCGCCCCGGGCCCGGATCGGCACCAGCGGGTCGAACGTGAGGTCCGCCCCGCCGGAGCGCAGCAGCGTGGCCACGCCCGCCACGGTCGGCGTGGCGACGAACGCCGAGACGGGCACGGCCACCCCGAACCGCTTCTCCAGCATCACCACCAGCCGCATCGCGGTCAGCGACGTGCCGCCCAGCTCGAACAGGTTGTCGTGCGCCCCGACGGCCGTCAGGTGCAGCAGGTCGGCGGCGATGTCGGCGACGACGCGCTCGTACCGGTCGCGCGGGGCGACGCGGGGCGCCTCGGCCAGCTCCAGCGGCAGCTCCCGCAGGGCCCGGTCGTTGCGCTTGCCGCTGGGGGTCAGCGGCATCCCCGGCAGCCACTGCCAGCGCGCCGGCACCAGGTGCTCGGGGAGGGTGGCGCGCAGCCGGCCGCGTACGTCGGCCAGGTCGACCGCGTCCGGGTCGCCGACGAGGAACGCGGCGAGGTAGGAGTCGACGCCCTCCCGGCGGCGGGCGACGACGGCGGCCTCCCGGATCCCCGGGTACTCCGCGGCCAGCTCCATGACCGCCATCTCCACCTCCAGGGGTTCCACCCGGAAGCCACGGATCTTGGTCTGGGTGTCGGTGCGGGCCACCCAGATCAGGTCCCCGTTGGGCAGGTAGCGGGCCAGGTCGCCGGTGCGGTAGAGCCGGCTGCCCGGCGGGCCGAACGGGTTGGGCACGCAGCGCTCGGCGGTGAGGCCCGGCCGGCCGTGGTAGCCCCGGGTGACCTGGATCCCGCCGTAGTACAGCTCGCCGGTCACCCCCGTCGGCACGGGCCGCATCCGCTCGTCCAGCAGGTGCATCTCGACCCCGTCGATGGCGGGCCCGATCGGCGGCAGGTTGGGCCACCGCGCCGGGTCGCCGGTCATCGGGTACGCGGTGACCAGGTGCGTCTCGGTCGGCCCGTACTGGTTCTCCAGGACCGCGCCGGCCGGCAGGGCGGCCAGGAAACGCCGGATCTCGGCGGTCACCCGCAGCTGCTCGCCGGAGGAGATCACCACCCGCAGCGCGCGGGGGTGGATGCCGAGCAGCTCCGCGGCCTCGGCGAGCTGCTGCAACGCGACGTACGGCAGGAAGATCCGCGCGACGGACTCGCGGTCGAGCAGCCGCAGCAGGGCCGGCACGTCCCGCCGGAGGTCCTCGTCGATGATCCGCAGGGTGCCGCCCGCGCTGATCGTGGTGAGGATCTCCTGGAACGACACGTCGAAGCTGAGCGGGGCGTACTGCAGCGTGGTGCCGCCGGCCGCCGCGCTGGCCGCCCGGATCTGCCACGCCTGGTAGTTGTCGAGCGCGCCGTGCGTCATCGCCACGCCCTTGGGCACCCCGGTCGAGCCGGAGGTGAACAGGACGTAGAGCAGGTCGTCGGCGGTGACCCGGGGCAGCGCCACGGCCTCGTCGGTGACTGCGGGCCCCGCGACGATGCCACCGGTCGCCGGGTCCGCGACGATGCCACCGGTCGCCGGGTCCGCGACGACGCCACCGGTCGCCGGGTCCGCGACGAGGTCGGCCACGTCGAGGACCGTCGACGGGTCGCCGACCAGGCCCCGGTGCCGCCGGTGCGTCACGATCCGCGCCGGCCGGGCCTGCTCGACCATCGCGGCGATGCGCTCCGCCGGGTACGTCACGTCCAGCGGGACGCAGGCGGCCCCGGCCCGCGCGATGCCGTAGATCGCGGCGATCATCTCCGGCGACCGGTCCAGGGCGATCCCGACGAGCTGGCCCGGCCGTACCCCGGCGCACAGCAGCCCGACGGCGATCCGGTCGACCATCTCGTCGAGCCGCGCGTAGGTCCACCGCTGCGGCGGGCCGCCGGAGGCAGCCTCGGCGTCGAAGGTGATCGCGACGGCGTCCGGGGTGCGCCGGGCGTGCGCGGCGAGGCGGCGTCCCACGTCGCCGGGGGTTTCCAGGGGCGGGCCGGCGGGCTGCGGCGCGGCGGCGAGGAAGCCGAAGTCCGGCTCGCCCTGCGGGTCGGCCACGATCCGGGCGAGGATGCGCAGGTACGCGTCGATCAGCAGGTCGGTCTGCGCCGGGGTGAGGGTGCGCCCGTCGGCGTCGACGCGCAGCGACACGCGCCGGTCGGCGGGGCTGACGAACACGTTCACCAGCAGGGTGAAGTTGGTCTCCTCCCAGGTGTCGAAGCCGAGCAGCTCGACCTCGGGCAGCTGGAGCAGCGGGGTCAGCACGTGCATGTGGACGTAGTTGAAGGCCGTCTCGAAGACCGGCTCGCCGCCCCGGTCGCCGACGATGGCGTGCAGCGGGTAGCGCCGGTGCGGGTGGCACTCCCGCTCCTGCCCGTGGACCTGCCGGACCAGCTCCAGCCAGGTACGCGCGCCGGGGGTGACCCGCAGCGGCACCGTGTTGAGGAAGAGCCCCGCGACGAGTTCCGCCCCGGGCCGGTCCGGCCGGCCGTGGGTGACCAGGCCGGTGGTGACGTCCGCCGCGCCGGAGTACAGCCGCAGCAGCAGGCAGTGCGCCGCGAGCAGGACCGACTTCACCGGCAGCCCGTGTGCGGCGGCGAAGCCGCGTACCCGGTCCTGGAGGTCGTCGGGCAGCGGGACGTGCCGGATGATCGTCCCCTCGTCGCCGGGCGGCTCGTACTGGCGGCAGCCCTCGATCTGGGTGAGTTCCGCGCCGTCGAGCCGGGCCCGCCAGAAGTCGCGGGTGGCGACGGAGTCGACTGCGCGGCGTTCCTCGACGACGTACGCCGCCGGGGAGGGCAGCGCGGCCGCCCGGGGCGGGTCGATGTCGACGCCCACCAGGCGCAGGTAGGTCCGCAGCAGGTCACCGACGACGGTGGCCACGCTCCAGCCGTCGAGGAGCACGTGGTGGAAGCTGAACACCAGGTCGACGGCCCCGGACGGCAGCAGGTGCACCCGCATCAGGTGCAGCGGGGCGCGGTCGAACGCGTAGCGGTGGCGGCGCCGCTGCCGCATGTGCGCCAGCACCTCGGCGTCGGCCGTGGCGGCGTCGAGGTCGCGCAGGTCGGCGACGTCGAGGCCGCCGGTCACCCGGGCGTGGACGACCTGGAGCGGCTCGGAGTAGCCGCCCAGGTCGAACGAGGAGCGCAGGGCCGGGTGGCGGTCGAGGAGGCGGGCGTGGGCGGCGCGGAACGCGACCTCGTCCCACGGCAGCCGCAGCGAGTAGCGGAACACGTCGTGGTAGGCGGTGGCGTCCTCGCGTTCGCTGCCGTGGAACAGCAGGCCGAGCTGGAGTCGGGTCGCCGGGAAGGCGTCCTGCGCGTCGCCCAGCGCGGCCCGGTCCAGGTGCGACACCAGCCCGAACGGCTCCGGCGGGGCGTCCTGCCCACCGGCGGGCGGCGCGGCGGCGCGGGTGTGGGCGGCCAGCGCCGCCACGGTGGGCCGGGCCACCAGGTCGGCGACGGTGACGTGCAGGCCGTGCCGGGCCGCCTCGGCGCCGACCCGCAGGGCGAGGATGGAGTCGCCGCCGACGGCGAACCAGTCCTGGTGGATGCCGACGGACGGCACCCCCAGCACCCGTGCCCAGATCGCGGCGAGGGTGCGTTCCACCTCGTCGCGGGGGCCCGGCCCGGTCCCGGCGTCGGCGCGGGCGGCACCGGCGGGCGGGCCGCCGTCGATGGGCCCGGCGGCGGACCCGGCGGCCGGGTCGGGCAGGGCGGCCTGGTCGAGCTTGCCGTGGGCGGTGAGCGGGATCCGGTCGAGGCGGCGGAAGAGGGCGGGGACCAGGTAGTCGGGCAGCCCGTGCAGGAGCTGGGCGCGCAGCCACGCCGGGTCGAGGTCGGCGTCGGCCCGGTAGTAGCCGACGAGGTGGGTGCCCCGGGCCGGGTCGGTGCGGGCCACCACGACCGCCTCCCGCACGCCGGGCACGGCGGCGAGGGCGTGCCGGGCCTCGCCGGGTTCGACCCGGTTGCCCCGGATCTTCACCTGGTCGTCGAGGCGGCCCAGGTATTCGACGGTGCCGTCGGCCAGCCAGCGGGCGAGGTCGCCGGTGCGGTACAGCCGGCCGCCGGTGACCGGGTCCACGCCGAACCGCTGGGCGGTCAGCTCGGGCTGGCCCAGGTAGCCCCGGGCGACGCCGATCCCGGCGATGCACAGCTCGCCGGGCGCGCCGACGGGCTGCGGCTCGTCGCCGGGGCCGAGCACGTAGAGCTGGATGTTGTCGATCGGGCGGCCGATCGGCACGCGGGCGGTCCGCCCGGCCGGGTCGGGCCGGCACTCGAAGTGGGAGACGTCGACCGTCGCCTCGGTCGGCCCGTACAGGTTGACCAGCCGGGGTGCCTGCGGCCCGGCGGGCAGCAGCCGGTGGAACCGGTCGACGTGCGGGGGCGGCAGTTCCTCGCCGCTGGCGAAGACCAGCCGCAGGCCGGCGGCGTCCGCACGGGCCGCGGGGTCGTCGGCGAGCAGGTCGAGGAAGGGCCCCAACATCGACGGTACGAAGTGGACGACGCTGACGCCCTGCCGGGCGACCGTACGTCTCAGCGCGGCCGGGTCCCGCCGCACCTCCGGCTCGGGCAGCACCAGCCGGGCCCCGGCGAGCGCCCACCAGAACAGCTCCCACACGGAGACGTCGAACGACACGGGCGTCTTCTGCACCAGCGCGTCGTCGCCGGTCAGCGGGTAGTGCCGCTGCATCCAGGCGAGTCGGTTGACCACCGAGCGGTGCTCGATCAGCACCCCCTTGGGCCGGCCGGTGGAGCCCGACGTGTAGCACACGTACGCGAGGTCGGCACCGTCGGCGACCGGCGCCACGGGCGTCGTGGGCCGGTCGGTCATGGCCTTGAGGTGGCAGACGGCGACCCCGGGGCCGACCGGCGGCGGTGGCGTGTCGCCGGTCACCACGAGCACCCGGGCCCCGCTGTCGGTGAGCAGGTGCCGCAGCCGCGCCTGGGGATGGTCGGGTTCGATCGCGACGTACGCCCCGCCCGCCTTCAGCGTGCCCAGGATCGCGGTGAGCAGCCCCGGCCCCCGGTCGGCGAGGACCGCGACCCGGTCGCCCCGGCCGATGCCGGCGTCGCGCAGGGCGTGGGCCACCTGGTTGGCGCGGGCGTCGAGGTCGGCGTAGCTGACCGTCTCGTCGGTGCCGTCGACGACCAGCGCGGTCCGGTCCGGGGTGCGGGCGGCCTGCCGGGCGAACAGGCCGTGCACCGTCAGGTCGTCGGGCAGGTCGGCCCGGGTGTCGTTGAGCCCCCGGGTGAGCCGGTCCCGTTCGACCTTGGGCAGCATCGGGGTCTGCGCGAGCGGCCGGTCGGGTCGGTCGAGGGCGTTGCGGAGCAGCGTGACGACGTGCCGGCCCAGGGCCTCGATCGGGAAGTCCGCGTCGAACACGTCGGGGGCGTAGTCGAGGTCCACCGTCAGCGGGCCGTCGTCGAAGTCGTTGACGAGCACGGCGAGGACGTGCCCGTCGTGCAGCCGGCTGCGCACCATCGTCCGCTGCGCGACGCCGGGGACCGGCTCCGGGCGGGGCCAGCGCATCCACGACAGGGTCACGTCGTAGAGCTGCCGCCCGCCGTCGGGCAGGGCCACGCCGCGCAGCAGCTCGCCCCGGGACAGTCCCTGGTGGGCCCAGAGCGCGCGCAGGGTCGTCTGCACCTCGGCGGCCAGGTCCGCCAGCGGTCGCGCGCCGTCGATCCGGACCGGCAGGGGCAGTTCGTTGGCGAAGTGGCCGACGGTGCGGCGTTCGACGTGGGTGCGGCGGTTGAGCAGGGGTACGCCGAGGACGACCCGGTCGGTGCGGTGGATCCGGGCGAGGTAGGTGGCGAGGGCAGAGGCGACGACGGTGAACGGGGACTCGCCCCGGGCGGTGATCCGGTCGACCAGGGCCCGGTCGATGGAGAAGCTGTGCCGCCCGCTGGTGGCGGGCCTGCCGCCGACCGAGCGGGTGCCACCGGTCGAGGCGCTGTCGCCGGTCGGGCGGTCGGCGGTCGCGCGGCGCGGGAACAGGGCCGGCGCGACGCCCGCCAGCGCGGCGCGGTAGTGCTCGCGGTCCCGTTCCCCGGGGGCCGGTCGCGGGCGCTCGGCGCGGGCGCGGGCCACGGCCAGGTACGACGACGGCGGCGGCTCCTCGGCGCTCGCCCCGGCGCGCAGCAGGCGGGCGTAGTCCTCGCTCGCCTGCTGCAGCAGCAGCCGCCCGCCCCAGCCGTCGGTGACGAGGTGATGGGCATTGAGGTACGTGTAGGTGACCGATTCGCTCTCGACGAGCAGGGCCAGTTCGTACATTCGACTCCGGCGCAGCGGAAACGGGCGGTCGAACGACCGGGCCATCCAGGAATGGCAGGCCGCACGGGGGTCGGCGTCTTCCGAGAAGTCGATGGTGGCAATTACCGGTGGTTCGTCCTCGACCCACTGATAGGGCTCACCGTTCTCTTCCTCGAAACGCAGCCGCAACGCGTCGTTCCGCAGGACGGCCCGATTCATGCAGGTACGCATCAGGTCGAGGTCGACGGGCCCGGTGAACCGCAGGTATCCCCCGACGTTGAACTGGGGCAGCTCCGGACATAGTCGACCAGCTACCCAGATGTCGGCCTGAACTGTGGTCAACGGTGCCCGGTCGACATTCTTCACTGCTCACCCCTCACGACCGAACCGCACGACCGACGCGCCGTCACATGACAATATTGATCGACTTTCGTCGCTGCCATGGCGCTGGACAGTACCGGAGTTACGACGTTTACGTCAGCGAGTTCGGCACCTTCACATCGAATTCTCATGCAAAGAAAGAGGTCGTTGCGCCGACGTCTCCGGCTGGGGTATAAGTTCTTTTCGAGATCACCTCGGCAAATCCCCCGCGCTGATAGGAATTGACGCGCGCCATGGCCATGATGGGAATTGCACGGGCGTCCGACATGGCTGATGGCGGGAGGTTCGGGTGGAGCTGACCAGACCGGGGACCCTCGTGCGCTGGGTCGACCGGCACGGCCTGGCCCGGCTCGGCATCGGCCTCGCCGCCCGCCGGGGCGACGCGCAGGCCCGGCTCTTCTTCGACCCGGCGATCCGCGACGACCCGTACCCGTTCTACCGGGAGGTCCGCGAGGCCGGCGCGCTGGTCCGGGGCCGGCTCATGTGGAGCACCACCCGGCACGACGCGGTCGTCGCGGTGCTGCGCGGCGAAGCGTTCAGCAGCGACCCCGGCTCGCTGCCGGCACCCGGCCCGCTCGCGGTGCTGCGCCGCCTCGGCCGCAGCGGGCGGCCCATCGGCCCGGCCGACCCGCCGTCGATGCTGGTCGTCGACCCGCCGGCGCACACCCGCTACCGCCGCCTGGTCGCCAAGGTCTTCACCCCCCGGGCCATCGAGGGGCTGCGGCCCCGGATCGAGCGGCACGCCTCGGCCCTGCTGGACGACCTCTCCCCGGACGCGGCCGGCACCGTGGAGGTGATCGGGCGCTACGCGAGCCTGCTGCCGCTCACCGTGATCGCGGAGATCCTCGGCGTGCCGCAGCACCTGCGGCAGCGGTTCCTGGCCTGGGGTGAGGCCGCCACCCCGACGCTCGACCTCGGGCTGACGCTGCGGCAGTACCGTGCCGCCGAGGCCGCCATCGGGCAGCTCAACGGGTGGCTGCGCGGGCACTTCGCCCGGCTGCGGGCCGACCCGGGCGACGACCTGCTCAGCCGCCTCGTGCACCTCGACAGCGACGGCGAGCGGCTCACCGAGGAGGAGCTGCTGGCCCTCGCCGGCCTGCTGCTGGTGGCCGGGTTCGAGACCACGGTCAACCTGCTCGGCACCGGCATCCACCTGCTCATCCGCCACCCCGACCAGCTCGCTTCGCTGCGCGGGCGGCCCGACGGGTGGGCCAACGCGGTGGAGGAGATCCTGCGGTACGACTCGCCCGCCCAGACGACCGCCCGCTACTGCCTCGCCGACACGGAGGTGGTCGGCGTACGGGTGCGCGCCGGGGAGGTCGTGGTGCCGATGATGGGCGGCGCGAACCGGGACCCCGCCGTCTTCGCCGACCCGGACCGCTTCGACGTCACCCGCGCCAACGCCCGCGACCACCTCTCGTTCTCCAGCGGCGTGCACTACTGCCTCGGCGCGGCGCTCGCCCGGCTGGAGGGCCAGGTCGGGCTGGCCGCGTTCTTCGAGCGCTACCCCGACGCGGCGCTGGCCGGGGTGCCGCGCCGCCGCCCGACCCGGGTGCTGCGCGGGTACGACCAGTTGCCGGTACGGCTCCGGCCGTAGGAGGGACACCCATGCGCTCCGTCCTCTTCGCCAGCCCCGCGCACCCGGGGCAGCTCAACCCCCTGCTCGCCATCGCCGGGGAGCTGTCCCGGCGCGGCGAGCCCGGCCTGTGGTTCGCCGCCGAGGAGGAGGCGCGGGACCGGGTGGCGGCCCACGCCACCGGCAGCCCGCTGCGCTTCCGTTCCACCGGCGACACCGTGCTCCGCGTCGACGACGAGCTGTACGCCGCGATGACCCGGGGGCCGATGACCACCGCCGGCCTGGTCGGCCTCGCCCGGCAGATCCGGATCCCCGAGGTGGCCGACCGGGTCCGGGCGCGGACCCTCGAACAGATCGACGAGATCCGGCCCTCGCTGATGGTGATCGACATGCTGAACCTGGGCGCGCTCGACGCGGCGCTGGCGCGGGGCGTGCCGTACGTGCTGAGCCTGGCGTTCCCGCCCAGCAACGTCTATCTGAGCCGGCTGCCGTGGGACTATCCGACGCCCACCTCGGGGCTGCCCCGCCGGCTGGGCCCCCGGCAGCGGTGGACCAACCTGACCTTCCGCGCCCGCCTGCGGCTGTCGCTGCTGCGCGCGCTCGCCGGGCAGGCCCGGCACCGCCGCGCCCAGCGGATCGACAACGCCTTCGGCGACCCCGAGAAATACAGTGCCGCCGCGACGGCCGTCTTCGGCTACACGGTGTTCGGGCTGGAATATCCCTTCCCCGCGCCGGAGCACCTGCACCTGCTCGGTCCGATGGTGCCGCCGCGCGAACCCGCCCCGGGCAGGAGCCCGTCAGGCGGTCCGGGGCAGGGCGCGGAGCTGATCGGCTGGCTCGACCGGCAGACCTCGGTCGTCTACGCCTGCCTGGGCACCCTGGCCCGGCTCACCGGCCCGCAGGTGCGGGCGTTCGCCGAGGCGCTGGCCGCGATCGGGCCCGAGCACCAGGTGCTGTGGAAGCTGCCCGCCGGGCAGCGGCACCTGCTGCCCGGCCCGCTGCCGCCCCACGTGCGGGTCGAGGAGTGGATCCCGTCCCAGCTCGACGTGCTGGCCCACCCGAACGTCCGGGCGTTCGTCTGCCACGGCGGGGCCAACGGCTTCCACGAGGGCGTCCACTTCGGGCAGCCGATGCTGATGACCCCGTTCTGGCTGGACTGCTACGACATCGCGGCCCGCGCCGTCGACGCCGGCGTCGGCCTGGCGCTCGACCGTCCACCGCACGTCGACGCGGGCGAGGTGGCCGCGAAGCTGCGCCGGCTGCTCACCGAGGAGAGCTTCCGGGAACGCAGCCGGCACTGGGGCGAGCAGTGCCGCCGGGCCGGCGGGGTGGGGCGGGCCGCCGACCTGGTGCTAAAGCTCGCCGCCAGCCACTGACGCCGCCGAGGCACCCGCCGCGCTGGCCACCGACGACGCCGGGGCACCCGCCGGCGCTGCGGCGGCCGGGGAGCCGGCGGCCGGGGCGGCGAGCTTGGCCCGGGGCCGGTCGGCGTCCGGATGGCGCAGCTCGTCGAAGATCGCCAACGCCTCCCGCCACGCCCGGCGCGCGGCGTCCAGGTCACCGGCGGCCCGCAGGCTGTCACCCAGGTTGTCCAGCACCTCCGCCTCGTCGTACCGGTCGCCGAGTTCCCGGTGCAGCGCCAGCGCCCGCCGGTAGCAGTCTGCGGCCCGGTCGTGGTCGCCGAGGCCGTGCCGGACGTAGCCGAGGCTGTCCCAGGTCAACGCCGCGCCGTGCCGGTCGCCGTTCTCCTCGTGCAGGCGCAGGGCCGCCCGGCAGCAGCGCAGCGCCGGCACCGGCTCGCCCAGCCTGGCGTGCATCCAACCCAGGTTGTTGAGCGCCTTGGCCTGCCCGACCCGGTAGTCGGCGGCCCGGTACAGGTCGAGGGCCAGTCGGGTCTCGGCCAGGGCGGCCCGCAGCCGGCCCTGCCGCGCCAGCACCCAGCTCACCCCGAGGTGCGTGTGCGCCCGGCCGGTGTCGTCGCCCAACTCCCGGTAGAGCTCCAGGTCGCGGCGGTAGTGCCGGTGCGCCGCCTCGTGGTCGCCCGACCAGGTGCAGGCGATGGCCAGGCCCCGGTGCGCCAGGGCCTGCCCGGCCAGGTCACCCCGGCGCAGCGCCGCCGCCAGGGCGGTCCGCTGCGCGGCGGCCAACTCGGGCCAGTGCCCGCTGCGGTCGAGGTACGTGGTGAGGGCCGCCGCCAGCGTCCACGCGTGCCGGTCCAGGCCGGTGGCCGCCGTCTGCTCCACGCAGGCCAGCAGGACGTGGTGCTCGGCGGCGAACCACCCGGTCGCCCAGGCGTGGTCCGGCCGGTCGCCCACCGTCACCCCCTGCTGCGGCGGCGGCAGCGCGGCGGGCCGGGCCAGCCGGTACGGATCGAGCAGGTGGTCCGCCGCGTGCGAGGCGTGCAGGTAGTGGTCGAACAGGCGACGCCGGGCGGCCTCCCGCTCCGCCTCGGGGTCGAGCCCGTGGCACAGCTCCGACGCGTACGCGCGGAGCAGGTCGTGCATCGCGTACCGGCCGGGGGTGCGCTCGGTGAGCAGGTGCACCCGGGTCAGCCCGGCCAGCAGCGGGCCCACCCGGGACGGCGGCAGGCCGGTCAGGCTCGCCACCGCCGGCCGCGCGGCGTCGGGACCCGGGTGCAGCCCGAGCAGCCGGAACAGCCGGGCCGAGTCGGCGTCCAACGCCCGGTACGACCAGGAGAAGACCGCCCGTACGTCGGTCGCGGGGTCGCCGGTGGCCAGCGCGGTCAGCCGGTCCGGGTCGGTGTCCCGCAGTTCGGCGGCGAGGGCCGCCAGCGGCGCGGCGGGCTGCCCGACGGCCCGCGCCGCCACGATGGCCAGCGCCAGCGGCAGGCCGGCGCAGCGACGGACGATCTCGTCCCGCGCCGCCGGCTCGCGGTCGGCGCGGCCCCGGCCGAGCCGGCGGCCCAGCAGTTCCCGCGCCTCGGCCGGCGGGAGCAGGTCCAGCGCCACCGGGTGGGCCCCGTCGGTGACCATCAGGCCGGTGAGCCGGTTGCGGCTGGTCACCACGACGAGGCTGCCCGGCGAGCCCGGCAGCAGGGGGCGCACCTGCTCGTCGTCGCGGGCGTTGTCGAGCAGCACCAGGACCCGCCGGTCGGCGAGCAGGGTCCGGAACAGGGCGGCCTGCCCGGGCAGGTCGGTGGGCACCCGCTGGGGCGGCACGTGCAGCGCCTCCAGGAAGCCGCGCAGCGCCTCGCCCGGCGGCACCGCCCGGCCGTCGAGGTCGAACCCGCGCAGGTTGACGTAAAGCTGCCCGTCGGGGAAGCGGTGCGCGATCCGGCGCGCCCAGTGCACCGCCAGGGTGGTCTTGCCGACCCCGGCGGTGCCGGCGATCGCGGAGATCACCACCGCCCGGCCCGCGCCGCCGCCCGGGTCGGCGTCGGCCGCGTCGGCCGGCAACAGGGCGTCCAGCTGCCGCAGCGCCGCCGCCCGCCCGGTGAACCAGGCGGGCTGGCCGGGCAGTTGCGTCGGGGGCGGCCCGGCGGCGGGTGGCGTGGGCTCCGGGGGCGCGGTCCCGGCGGGCGGCGGTTCCGGGGCTGCGGGCCCGGCGGGCGGCGGCGGTTCCGGGGGTACGGGCCCGGGCGGCCACTGTCCCCGCAGGACCCGCAGGTGGGCCCCGCTCAGCTCGGGGCCGGGCTCCACGCCCAGCTCGTCGACGAGGCGACGCCGGGTCTCGGCGTAGACCCGCAGCGCGGCGGCCCGCTGGCCGCAGCCGGCCAGGGCGAGCAGATACCCGGCCACCAGCGGTTCCCGCAGCGGATGCTCGGCCACCAGGGGGCGCAGGGCGCGCGCGGTCGCGGCGAACCGGCCGAGGCCGAGTTCCACGGTGGCCAGCCGCTCGCAGGCGAGCAGCCGCTGCTCGTCCAGGCCGGCGGCGGCGGTGTCGACGAAGGCCCCGGCCGCGCCGGCCAGCGCCGGCCCGCGCCACAGCGCCAGGCCCGCACGCAGCAGCCGCGCCGCCTCCGCCGGCCGCCCGGCCGCCTCCTCGGCCCGGGCCCGCTCGACCGCCTCCGCGAACTCGGTCAGGTCCAGCTCCGTCCCGCGCACGGTGAGTCGGTAGCCCCCGCCCTGGGTGACCAGGAGGTCGCCCGCGCCCGCGTCCCGCAGGGCCGACCGGATCCGGGATACGCAGACCTGCACCTGGTTCCGGGCGCTGGCCGGCGGGTCGTCGGCCCAGAGCGCCGCCACGAGCTGCCCGGCGGGGACCAGGCGGTCGGCGTTGAGGAGCAGCAGCGCGAGCACGGCGCGTTGCTGGGGGCGGTCGATGGGAAGGACCCGCCCCCCGGCGGTCACCTGGACGGGGCCGAGGAGGGACCACCGCATGGCTTTCCTCGTCAGTCGTGATCGGACGACCACAGTCTATGGACGGCGGGGGCGGCGCGGCCGGCGACAAGCGGTCGGATAGCGGACGACAAGCGGCCCCGGCCAGGCTCTCCCCATCCGCCGGCCCACGGGTGCGGCGAGAGACGGGCCGGCACGACGTCGGCCACGGTGGACAGGGAGAGCGACATGCGAGTTACCAGGGGACAGGGCGCGCTGACGGTCGTCGCGTCGACGGCGGTCGTGATCGCCGCCATGGGCTGGGCGGCGCCGGCCTCGGCGACGCCGGCCGGGCTGGAGACGGTCACCCAGTCGGCGGCCGAGAGCAGCGTGGACAAGTCGGCGCTCGCGTCCTGCCCGGTCGGCAAGGTGGTCACCGGGGGCGGCGGCTTCCTCCCCGCCGGCTCGTCGGCCGCCGGTCGGGTCGGGCTGGACCGGCTGGAGCCGCTGGCGAACGGCACCGGCTTCATCGCGACGATGCGGGAGGTCGGGCCGGTCAACTTCGCCGGCGACTGGGGGCTCCAGGCCCTCGCCCAGTGCGCCACCGCGCCGGCCGGCTACCAGGTCGTGGCCACGACCGGGGCGGCCGGCACGGAGTACGTGACGGCGAGCTGCGGGACGAAGAAGGTCATCGGGATGGGCGGGCGGGTCAACAGCGGCCTGGGCGACGTCGTGCTCGACCAGGTGGTGCCGTCGTTCGACCTGACCTCGGTGACCGTCCGGGCGGTCGCCGTGCAGGGCACCTCGCCGGCCGGCTGGAGCGCCACCGCGATCGCGGTCTGCGCCACCGCGCCCGCCGGGCTGGAGCGGATCGTGGTGACGGGGACGGGCGCGAGCGACCCGTCCGACAGCACCTTCAAGTCGTGCCCGGCCGGCAAGGGGCTCTACAGCGCGGGCGCGGACATCAACGCCGGCAACGGTCAGGTGCTGCTCAGCGCCGTCAACATCACCGGGGGCACCACCGTACGGGTGGGGGCGCACGAGGACGCCGACGGCTTCGCCGGCTCGTGGAGCCTCAACGCGTACGGCATCTGCGCCAGCTGACCCGGCGGGCCGGGGCCACCGGGCCTGGTGGCCCGGCGGTTCCGGCCCGCCGCTCGTGGTCCTGTCGGGCACCGCTCAGTATCGTTCCGATGTATCGTCTCGATACATCGGACACAGGTCTGACTGGCGGGTCGGGCTCGCCGGGACGGCCTGCCGGCACTGGCGAGGGAGCGGCGCATGAGGCGGGTCGACTACGACCGGGAGCAGCACCAGCACTACGCGCGCGGCCGGGCGCTCACCGAGCCGCAGTTGGGGGCGTGGCTGAGCGCGTTCGCCGCCGCGCTGCCGCAGCGGCGGCCACTGGTGGGGCTGGACGTCGGGTCGGGCACCGGCCGGTTCACCCCCGCGCTGGCGCGCGCGTTCGGGCCGGTCACCGGCGTCGAACCCTCGGTACGCATGCGCGAGGTGGCCCAGGCGCAGCCCCCGCACCCCGACGTGCGCTACCTGGCGGGCTCCGCCGAGGACCTGCCCGTGCCGGACGGCAGCGCCGACTACGCGCTCATGTTCCTGTCCTGGCACCACGTCCAGGACAAGCCCCGCGCGGTCCGGGAGCTGGCCCGGGTGCTCAGGCCGGCCGGGCGGCTGCTGCTGCGCGGCAACTTCAGCGACCACCACCCCGAGCCCTGGTGGCTCGACCACTTCCCGCGCGGCCTCGAAGCGGACCTCGCGCAGTTCCAGCCGCTGCACGAGGTCATCGAGATGTTCACGGCGGCCGGCTGGCGGGTCACCGGCTTCGGCACGGTCACCCAACCGTCCGAGGGCACCCGGGCCGACGTGCTCGACCGGCTGCGCCTGCGCGCGCTCTCGTTCTTCTCCCAGCTCGACCCCGACGAGGTGGAGGCCGGCCTGCGCAGCATCGAGGAGGCCGTGGCCGCCGACCCCGACGCGCCGTCGCCGCCGCTGTCCGAGCCGCTGCTCACGCTCGAACGACGCTGACGGGCGTGGCCGGGTCCACCGACCCGCTGGCCGGGCTCGACCGGATCCCGTGGGGGTCGCTGCACCACGCGTACGGGCCGGCCGCCGACGTACCGGGCCAGTTGCGGGCACTGCGGTCGGCGGACGCGCCGACCCGGAGCCGCGCGCGGTCCGAGTTGTCCGGCACCGTCCACCACCAGGGCACGCGGTGGGAGGCGAGCCGCCATGTGGTGCCGTTCCTGGCGGCGCTCGCCGACGACCCCACCACCGGCGACCGGGCGGAGGTGGTCGGCCTGCTCCGCGCGGTGGTGCTCGGCGACCGGCGCGACGACGCGTTGCCATTCGACCCGCGCCGGGCCTTTGCCGCCGCCGACGGCATCACCGACGACCAGGCGACGCTGGTGGCCCGCCACCTGGCGGCCGGGGACCTGTGCGAACACGACGAGATCGCGGGCCTGGCCGGCGACGCGGCGGTCCGCTGGGCGGCCGACGCCTTCCACGCCGGGGCAAGGCACACCGACCGGTACGTCCGCTGGCTCGCCGAGCCGGACCCGCAGCTCGCCGGGCACGCCGCCGAGCTGCTCGCCTGGTTCGCGCCCGACGAGGCGGCCCTGGCCGGGCTCGTCGCGGTTTCCGCCGACGAGGCCCACGCCGCCGCCCGGGCCAGCGCCAACCTCACCCTCGGCCACTGTCCGGTCGACTCGGCGGGGACCGACGCCCGCCTGAGCGGGCTGCTCTCGGCGAACACCGCGGTCGTCCGGGTCACCGCCGCGGTCGCACTGGCCCGTCGGCTCGGCGACCGGCTGCCCGACCGGGCCCTCGACGTCCTCGTCGAGGCCCACAGCGCGGGCTTCGACGCCGAGGTGCCCGGCTGGGACCGGTCGGTACGCGGGTTCATGGCGCTCGCCCTGCACCGGCTCGGCCTCGGCTGACGCGGGCCAGCCAACGGGAATTGCGATTCCCGCAATACCGTTTTTCCCATGCGCCGCAAACGCGATCCGAAACAATTAATCGATTAACTCGGACAGAATTGCGACACTCGAATCGGCGGGCGCGCCACAATCTTGCGTGACAGTCGGGCCACTGCGAGACTCTGACCAGGCGGGTTCGACACGCGGCAGATTAGCCGAATACTCATCATGCCCCTTTTCCCCGCGCACGCCCGCAAATATGCGTGCATCATTCCGGTGCCACGGAATAGAGCAACCGATCTGCCGCATTCGTCGAAACCGGCCGACTCCAGCACCTCCCCGACCCGCTCGATTACGACACAGAAGGACGCGTAATGACGAAAGTACGTCCAAGCTGGGCCCTCCGGGCCTGCGCCGCACTGTCCACCGTCGCTCTGTCGGCCGCACTGCTCGCGGTCGCCGGGCCGAGCCAGGCCGCGGGCAGCGCGGCGAAGAACCAGAGCTCCCCACTTTCCGCCGGCACCGCGACCTATTCCGCGCAGGCCACGACCGCTCGCGGTCCGCTCGTCGCGACGGCCAAGGTGGGCGCGCTGGACATCACCTGCACGCTGACCCCGTCCAAGCCCTTCGTCTACTACGGCGGCCCGTACGGCGGCGGCGAGGAGGGCATCGCGACCGTGCGGTGCACCCAGCCCGTGTACGCGATCCAGGTCGAGGTCGCCCTGTTCCGCTACAGCAGCCAGGTCACCTACAACACCCACACGAGCTACAGCACCACCACCGCGAGCGCCGACACCGAATACCCCCGGATGTCCGGCGAATACCGCACCGGCGCGGACGCCTACATCACCTGGACCTACGGCGGTCCCACCAGCTTCATCCCGCTCACCTTCAGCGAGATCGCCTACCTCTGACGAGTCAGCCGGGTCGCAGCGCCGCGTCCAGCGCCGCCAGCTGATCCGCGACGGGGCCGACCGTCAGTGCCCCGCTCGACGCGCCGGCCCACTCGGCCGCTGCCGGGGCGAGCGCCCGCCTGGCCCGTACCATGGCGGCCCGGTCGGCTGCGGCGATCGCGGCCCGCCCGAACAGGCACCACAGCGCCTCGGCGAGCAGGTCCGCAGGTGGGTCCGGCACGTCGGCGAGCGCGGTTCGACCCGGTTCGAGCAGGGGACGCACCCACGGCTCGTAAGGCCCCCACTGGTCGTCCGCGGAGGCGAGCGGCAGGCCACGGCGCAGGCGCAGGCCGAGCAGCGCCAGCGGCAGCAGGCCGTCGCGCATGCCGGGCATTCCCGCCTCGTCCAGCCGGGCCGCCGCACCACGGTACAGCGCCTCGGCCCGCGCGACCGACGCCCGCTCGGCGACGTCGGCGCGCAGTGCCCGATACCACTGGGTGAACACACCGACCAGGGGACGCTCGTGCCGACCGGCCAGGTCGTCGGCGGCCTCCGCGTGCCGGTCGGCCCGGTCGAACGCGGCCGTCGCGCAACTGGACTGCAGCCGAATCAGGTGGCCGAGGACCTCCGCGGAGGCCAGGCCGTGCCGGTGCGCCAGGCGCACCAGCTCGGCGCCGATCCGGTCGCGATGCACGGAGCCACCGGTGTCGTGGCAGCTCTGCATGAACACGCCGTTCAACGCGAACGCGAGCAGCGCGGGGTCGTCCAACTCGCGGGCGATTGCTTCGGCCTCCTGGGCGTACTCGCGTGGCCGCAGGTCACGGGTGCCGCGCGACTCGATCGCGATCGTGGCCAACAGCCGGGCCCGGACCGGGTCGGGGCCGCCCGGGGGGAGGACCGCGAGGGCCCGTTCGGCGGCGGCGACGATGCCGGCGGCATGCGCGGGGTCGTCGGCGCGCGGCCAGCTGGCCGGCACGTCGTACGCGCCGATCACCCGCGCGGTCAACGCCGGGTCGCCGAGCTGCTCGGCGGCGGCGATCGTCGCCGCGCGCTGCTCCCGGGCCGCCACCAGGCCACCCGCTCCGGTCACCGCGAGGTTGCGCAGCAGGCCGACCGCCGACTCCAGCCGAACCCGGGCACCACCGGCGAGCACCCGGTCGTAGGCGGCGACGGCCCGCATCAACACCTCCCCGGCCGGATCGGGTCGGGCGGGCCCGGCCAGGCGCGGCTCCTGCCGCAGGATGTCGGTCTCCAGCTCGCGCAGGGCCGGGCCGGGCTCCACGCCCAGGTGGCCGGCGAGCAGCTCACGGGCCCGACGCAGGACGGCCAGGGCATCGCCCTGCCGACCCGACCGATACAGGGCCAGCGCCAACAGCCGCCACCCCTGCTCCCGCCACGGATGCGCGATGACATGCTCGTCGAGGTCGGGGACCGCCTCGGCGGCCCGCCCCAGGTCGAGCCGGGCCTGGGCCCGCCCTTCGACGGCCTGCAGGCGCAGTTCGGCGAGTCGGGAGCGGTCGGCCCGCGCCCAGGCGGCGTCCGGGAAGTCGGCGTACGCGGGACCGCGCCACCAGGCGAGCGCCTCGTCCAGCCGGACCAGCGCTGCGGCCGCGTCCATGGTGCCGGCGTTGGTGACGGCCCGCTCGAACCGCCAGGCGTCCACCTGGTCGGGCTCGCAGCGCAGTGCGTACCCGAGGCCCTGGGTGACCAGCAGGGTGGCCGGTGCCCGCGGCGGACGGTCCGGCTCGACCGCCCTGCGCAGCGCCGCGACGAAGGTCCGCACGGCGGACACCGCGCCGTCCGGAGGCGACACCCACAGATCATCGACGAGATCACTGACGGGTACGACCCGGCGGCGGGCCACCAGCAGTCGGGCCAGTACCGCGCGGTGCATGGGGCCCTTCAACGCGACGGGACGCCCCTGTGCGTCCTCGGCGACCACCGGGCCGAGAACGCCGAACGTGACAGGCCCACGGCGCACGGAGCCACGCTATCCCGGCGCTCATCCGCTGCTCATCCGAACCTCGGACAGTGGTTGTCGACCCGCGAGCGAAAGGTGCGAATCATGAAGTTCGACTACGTACGCGTCCCCGTCGCCGACGGCGTGGAGCTCAACACCGCCGTGGCCGGCTCGGGCAGCCCGATCGTCCTGCTGCACGGCTTCCCGCAGACCCACCTGATGTGGCGGCACGTCGCCGCCGACCTGGCCGTGGAGCACACCGTGATCTGTCCCGACCTGCGTGGGTACGGCGCCAGCGACAAGCCGGCCGAGGACGGGCCGGACACCTACTCCAAGCGGACCATGGGCGCCGACGTGGTGGCCGTCGCGAAGGCGCTGGGCCACGACCGGTTCGCCCTCGTCGGGCACGATCGGGGTGCGCTGGTCGCGATCCGTACCGGGCTCGACCACCCGGAGCACGTCACGCACCTGGCGTCGCTGGACGTGCTGCCGACGCTCGACATGTGGAACGTCATGCACGGAGTCAGCGCGCAGGTCGGCTTCCACCTCTATCTGATGGCCCAGCCGCCCGGCCTACCCGAGAAGATGATCGCCGGGGCCTCCGACGACTTCTTCGGCTACTTCCTCGATCTGTGGACCAACGACCCGCAGGCCATCCCCGCCGACATCCGCCGCGCCTACCTCGACGCCGCCCGTGCCGCCATCGGTTCGATCGTCGCCGACTACCGGGCCTCGGCCGGCATCGACATCGAACACGACCAGGCCGACCGCGACGCCGGTCGCACCCTGACCATGCCGGTCACCGTGCTCCAGCAGGACTGGGGTTCCATGCTCGGCTTCGACGCCGCCGGGCTGTGGAAGGCGTGGGCCCCGGACCTCCACCACGTCCCGGTCACGTGCGGCCACTTCATGGCCGAGGAGGCTCCCGGCCTGGTCGCCGGGGAGATCCGCGCGTTGCTGACCCGCTGAGCGAGCGCCAGCACCCGGGCCCCGGCTCCCGTCGACCACCCGGCTTCACCGGAGGGTCGACGGGGAGCCGGGGGCCTCGGCTACGACCCACGGGCCGATCCGGGCCGCCACCTACGAGGTGTGGCCGTTGTCCCGGTACTCCGCCTCGCACTTCAGCGAAGGGCCGAGGTCGACGCAGACCTGCAGCCCGGCCTTCATGATGTCGCGGGAGGTGTTCAGCTCCTTGCCGTCGTACGGGCCCCAGGCGTCGCTGTCGCACGTGCCGTCGTCCTCGTGCCACGTGCCGTTTGCCCACGAGCCGTCCCGGAGCTGGGCGCGCGCCCGCGCGATGACGCGGTAGTTGTCACCGGGGCAGATGTCGTTGATGGTCCAGTTGTTGTACGTCACCGAACGTGCCGAGGTGAAGTTCAGGTCCGCCCGCGTCTCGCCGCCCTCGCCGCTGCCGCCGGACGGGTACGTCCACACCCGCGCGTAGACGGAACCGTCCTCGGCCATGGCGGGCATCGGGCTGGCGACCAGCAGCGCGGCCGAAGCCACCCCGACACCGAAGATCCTGACAGAAACGCGCATACCGGAGCCTCTCCTCACGCAACGATGCCCTTTCGCTCACGGACGGCGTTCATGTTTCCGGTCCGGAGCTGCGGCGTCCAGCCCACAGATCGAAACCGGTCAAACCCCGGACAACGCCGGGGAAGGTTGCTCGACCGCAACACGCCCTCTGAGCACCGCCGGAGGCGGACGTGATGCACAAAATCGAAAAAGGCCGTCTCCGAACTACGGAGACGGCCTTTGAACTGGGTGGAGCTGAGGGGATTTGAACCCCTGACCCCCTCGATGCGAACGAGGTGCGCTACCGGTCTGCGCCACAGCCCCTCCGCCGGCGAACCGGCTTCGGTCCCACCTGGCTTGCACCAGGCGGGCCGGCGACAAGACTAACAGCACACCCGCCCGCCAGGCGAATCCACCCCGCCGACCCGGCCGATGCCTGCTCACGGGCCCGGTCGACGCTCACCATGTCGGCGACATGGCGGGGTCCGAGGGGCCGGGATACCGCCGTGTCGCCGACATGGAGTCGATCAAGCGCGAGTCGATCAAGGCCGCGCCGACGTGGAGCCGATCAAGGCGGTCAGGCCGAGTGGGAGGTGCGGCCCGACTGGTACGGGCGGCCCCGCAGCCCGCCTGCCCGCCGGTACGACACCGAGCCGCCGCTGCTGGCTGCTGGCGGCAGGTCGGCGGGACGGTCCAGGCCCATCGCCGTGCGGCGTACCGCCTCGCGCTGGGCGGCTAGGCGGCGCTGGGCCTCCCGGCGGGCCGCTGCGCGGCGAGCCTGCTCCCGGCGCACCTCGGCCTGCCGGGCGGCCAGCCAGGCGGCCTCCCGGGCGTGGGCGCGTCGGCGGCGGCGCTCGGCGAGGGCCCGCTTGCGCAGGTGCACCACGTACGTCACCAGGAGGGTGGCCGTGACGGAGAAGCCGATCCAGAAGCCGGGGCCGACGACGGCAACCCCGATCAGTTCGACGACGTTGAGCAGCAGCAGGGCGGCGAGCACCCGCCGCCTGCGGTAGATCGCCGGGGTGTGCGGCCGGCGGCGGGGCGCGGCCCGTCGACGGGACTTCGCGGCCGGGGGCACGGCGCGCAACCGGCCCCGCCGCCGCGTCGGGGCGGGCGGGGCGGAGACGGGGGCGGAGACGGGGGCGGAGAGACCGCCCGTACTCGCGTCTTCACTGAGGGTGACAACAAGGGAGCGGGAGGGGTTGACCGGCCGGCGCCCGGGGACAGTGCGTCGCCGCCGGCGGCGCTGGAGCACCCGCGCCGTCGACTGCGCCCGCTCCGCCACCAGCCGCTCGGTGGCGTCGTACCGGCGAACGAGCGCCGGCGCGAGGGCGAGCAGACCGGCGGCGGCGAGGACGGCGAGGAGCACCGAGGTCGGCACCCTCACCCCTCCCGTCACCAAGTTCGGGGCAACCGCCGTACGACCGCAGGATCTTCGACGGACCCCGTTCCGGGCGGTCGAACATGCGGTCGTGCAGCGCTTGCCGCAGCTTGCAGTTACTTGAGGTTACGGGCCGCCGACCACGTTGATTGTGCGCCGCGCCGATCAGGCGGGGGTGGGACGGTTCACCCCGCGGTGGCGCGCAGCCGGTGCCAGCGGGCCAGCAGGCCGCCCTCGGCGGCGACTTCCTCGCTGGTCATGGCGTATCCGATGTGGTCGCGCCACGCACCGTCGATATGCATGTAACGCACGTGGTACGACTCCTCGCGGAAGCCGAGCTTCTCCACCACCCGGCGGGACGGCTTGTTCTCCGGCCGGATGTTCACCTCGATCCGGTGCAGCCCGCCGGGGCCGAACGCGTGGTCCACGGCGAGCGCCAGCGCGGTGGGGATGACGCCCCGGCCGGCCACCCGGGAGTCCACCCAGTATCCGACGTACGCCGAGCAGAACGCCCGCCGGACGATGCTGCCCACGTTGAGGTGCCCGACCAGCCGCTCCCCGCCGTGCTCACGCAGGCAGACGGCGAACGGCATCCCCTCGCCGGTGCGCGCCGAGCGGCGCTGGTCCTTGTGGACCCAGCGGAACGCCGCCGGGGAGTTCAGCTCGTCCCAGTTGCCGGGCAGCGCCGACTCCCACGGGGCCAGCCAGGCCCGGTTGGTGCGGCGCACCTCCGACCAGGCCGCCGCGTCCGAGCGTCGGTAGGGTCGCAGCAGCACCGGGCCGTCCGCGAGCACCACCGGCCACCCCGGCGACCGCCCCGACCACAGTCCACTCACCGGGCCGGTCCTCCGCTCGCGACTGCGGGGCTCGCAAGCTCACTCCTCGCGCTCACCGAGCCGACCTTTCGCTCGCGACTGCGGGGCCCGCAAGCTCACTCCTCGCGCTCACCGGCGCCGGTCCAGCAGGAGGACGTCCACGGTGGAGCCGGCGGCGGCCGTGGTGACCCGCTCGCCGAGCACCATCAGCCCGTTGGCCTCGGCCAGGCCGGACAGGGTGAACTTCCCGCCCGGCAGCGGCTGGACGGTGTAGCCGCCGCCACGCCGCTCGGCGACGTGCGCGGGGCGGAACTCGCGCAGCCCGCCGGGCGAGGTGATGGTCTCCAGCAGGTGCGCGCGCACGCTCGGCCGGAACACGGGCTCGGCCCCGGCCAACAGGTTGATGGCGGGCCGGGCCAGCACCTCGAAGCCGATCAGCGCCGCGCCGGGTTCACCAGGAAGACAGACCACCGGCACCTCCTCGGCGCCGACCGTACCGAACCCGAGAGCGGTGCCGGGATAGAGGGCCACCTCGGTGAAGGTGACCGGCCCGGCCCGGCCGCCCTCCCGGCGGGACAGGATGCGGCGCACCATGTCGCCCGGCCCGGTGCCGGTGCCGCCGGTGGTGATGATCAGGTCGGCCCGCAGGGTCTGGTCCTCCAGCAGCCCGCGCAGCCCTTCCGGGTCGTCGTCGCAGATCCCCACCCGGTACGCCAGCGCGCCCACCTCGGCGGCGGCGGCGGTCAGGGCGTGCGAGTTGGCGTCCACTACCTGGCCGGGCTGGCTGCCCCGGCCCACGTCGACCAGCTCGTCGCCGGTGGCCACGATGACCACCCGGGGGCTGGGCCGCACCACCACGTGCCCGATGCCGGTGGCGGCGAAGACGGCCACCAGGGCCGGGGAGACGTACGTGCCGGCGCGGGCGAGCAGCGTGCCGGCCGGCAGTTCCTCACCGGCGCGGCGCACCCCGTACCCCCGCTTGGGGGTGCGGAAGATCTCCACGGCGGCCATGCCCTGGTCGGTCCACTCCACCGGCACCACCACGTCGGCGGCGATCGGCAGCGGGGCGCCGGCGGCCACCGAGAAGCAGGCCCCCGGGGTGAGCCGCACCGGCCGCCAGCTCGCCGCGCCGAGGTCGCCGACCACGTTGAGCCGCACGGTGCGGGACCCGGACGGGCCGGAGCGGCCGGCGTATCCGCCCGCCGCCCGGCCCGCGCCGGAGAGGTCGTCCCAGCGCGCCGCGTACCCGTCGACGGCCGCCTGGTCGAAGGCCGGGTAGGAGTGCGGCGCGACGACGTCCTCGGCGAGGACGTTGCCGTACGCCTGGGTGAGGTCGAGGTCGAGCGGAGGCAGCGCGCGTAACCTGCGCAGCACGCTGCCCAGGTAGTCGGCGAGCGGCGTCAACTCGTTCGCGGCCGCCTCGGCGTCGGCCGTCGCGGTCATGTATTAGGACCGCCCGACGAGTCGCGCATGCCGTTGAGGATCATGTCGGTGACGGTCTCGTCGCCGTTGTTGACGAACTCGGCGAGCCACTTGCGGAACTCCGCGCCGAGGTCCTCGCGCTCGCAGGCGAGCTGCACCACCGTCTGGAGGTAGCCCAGCGGCATCCCCGTGTCGTAGCGGGTGCCCCGGTAGACGATCGCGTGCACCGGGACGCCCTCGGTGCGCAGCAGCTCCATCGCGTCGGTGAGCTGGATCTCGCCGCCGCTGCCCGGCTCAGTGCGCCGGATCGCGTCGAAGATCCGCCCCGGCAGCACGTACCGGCCGAGGACGGCGAGGTTGCTGGGGGCCTCCTCCGGCTTGGGCTTCTCGACCATGCCGGTGACCTTCACGACCTCGCCGATGTCGGTCAGCTCCGGCTCGGCCGGCTCGACGGAGGCGATGCCGTACCGCTTGGTCTCGGCCGGGTCGACCTCGAAGAAGGCCAGCACGATGCCGCCGGTGCGGGCCTGCAGCTCCAGCATCGCCGGCAGCAGCGGCTCGGACGGCTTGACGAACTCGTCGCCGAGCAGCACCGCGAAGGGCTGGTCGCCGACGTGCGACTCGGCGTAGCCGACGGCGTGGCCGAGGCCGAGCTGCTCCGGCTGCCGGCACGTGTAGATCTCGGCCAGCTCGCTGGGGCGGCGCACCGCGGCCAGCCGCTCGGCGTCGCCCTTGGACTCCAGCCGGGCCTCCAGGTCGGGCCGGCGGTCGAAGTGGTCCACCATCGATGTCTTGCCGCGCCCGGTGATCAGCAGCACGTCGCCGATGCCCGCCTGGGTGGCCTCCTCGACGATGTACTGCAGGACCGGCCGGTCGACGACCGGCAGCAGCTCCTTGGGCACCGCCTTGGTGGCCGGCAGGAACCGGGTGGCCAGGCCGGCGGCCGGGATGACGGCCTTGACCGCGCGGGAACGACCGGTTGCGGTGGCCGCTGAGGGGTTCGCTGAGTGCTCCGACATGTCGCGAGACTATCGGCCAAGGCCGTGTTGCGACGGGTGAGGACCGGAAGACGCGCCGCCGGCCCGGGGCAGGCCGTCGGCCGGGCTGACCGAACCGGCCGGCACGGCCAGTTCCTCCACCGGCGGCCAGGGCCGCGCCTCGGCCAGCCGCCAGGTGTCCCGGCCCGCCGCCTTCGCCGCGTACAGGGCGTCGTCGGCCGCGTCGAGGACCTGCTCGCCGGTGGAGGCGTGGTCCGGGTAGACGGCGATGCCGACGGAGACGGTCACCCGGATCCGCGCCCCGCCGCCCGAGTCCACCGGAACGGGGGTGTCCCGGGTCGCCGCGCCGAGCCGTTCGGCGACGATCGCCGCGCCCCGCGCGTCGGTTTCCGGCAGCAGCACCACGAACTCCTCCCCTCCCTGGCGGAAGGCCAGGTCCACCTCGCGGATCTCGCCCCGCACCCGGCGGGCGAACTCGACGAGCACGGCGTCCCCGGCGGCGTGCCCCCAGGTGTCGTTGACCTCCTTGAACCGGTCCAGGTCCAGGGCGAGGACGCTCAGCATCCGGCCGAACCGGCTGGCCCGCTCCACCTCCCGGCGGATCGACTCGCGCAGGTAGCGGTAGTTCCACAACCCGGTGAGCGGGTCGGTCAGCGACAACCGCTGGGCCTCCTCGTGCAGCCGCACGTTGTCGACCGCCACCGCCGCGTGCCCGGCGAAGGTCCGCAGGGTCTCCAGGTCGGCGTCGTCGAACTCGTCCCCGCCGAGCCGGTCGTAGAGGACCAGCACGCCGAGCGCCGCCGCCGGGCCGCCGGGCGTGCCCGGGTCCACGCCGGACCGGATGCCCGGGTCGGCCGGGCCGCCGGGGGCGGCGAAGGGCACCGCGACGTACGTCTCGCAGCGCGGCTCCCCGGCGGCCTCCGCCACCGGGTCGGCCCGTCCCCGGCGCGGCTGGCCGGTCGCCGCCACCGCGCCGACGATCCCCGCGCCGACGGGCACCCGCAGGCCGGCCGCGCCGACGGCATCCGCCTCCGCACCGGCGTCGGGCGACCAGCGCCCGTCGAGCCCCTCGGCGCACCGGCCGACCAGGACGCCGCCGTCGACCAGCAGCACCGCACCGGCCCGCGCCCCGGTGGCCGCGATCGCGCTGTGCAGGATGACCCGCAGGATCCGTTGCAGGTCGTGGGTGCTGGCCAGGGTGTCGCCGAGCACGGCGAGGTGGCCGCGCAGCTGGTCCCGGCTGCTGGTGAGCGCCTGCACGTAGATGCCGGTCTCCCGGGTCATCCGGTTGAACGCGCCGGCCAGCCGGCCCAGCTCGTCGCGGCTGCGCACCGGCACCCGGGTGGCGAGGTCGCCGTGGGCCACCCGGTCCGCCGCGCCGGCCAGCTCCACGAGCGGGCGGGTGGTGACCCGGGCCAGCCGCCAGGCGGCGGCCACCGCCAGCAGCCCGGCCAGCAGCACCGCGCCGACCAGCGCCGCGTACAGGTCGGGGGGCTGCTCGCTGGGGACGGAGAGCACCAGCGGCAGCGGCTGGCCCGGCGCGGGGAGGACGCGGCGGACGTACCGGCCATCGCCGGTGGCGGCGACCCGGTCGCCGGCGGCCCGGCGCGCGGCGGCGAGCACCCCGTCGCGTACGGCCGGGGCCTCGGTGGTGTGCGCGGCCCCGACGGAGCCGGGCGCGCCGTCGAGGAGGGTGACCGCGACGCCGGTGACCGCCGCGAGCCGCGCGACGAGGCCCGGGTCGACCGGCTGGGCGGTGACGACCGCGCCCAGGTCGCCGCCGGCCCGGTCGCGCAGCGCCACCCGGGCGGCGAGCGCCGCGACCGGCCCGGCGGCCGGGTCGGCGGCACCGCAGTCCCGCCAGGGCGCGGCCGGGGCGCCGGGGGTGGCGTAGGTCGGGACGCCGGCCACGTCGGTGACGAGCACGGCGGCGGCGAGGCCCCGGCCGACCACCTGCCCGGCCGTGCCCGCCCGTCCGGCCGCATCGGGGGCCAGGGCGACCGCGTCGGCCGCCGCGCGAAGCTGCTGGCAGAGGGCGTCGACCGAGGTACGCACGGTCGCGGCGGCCAGGCCGAGCCGCTCGGCCGCCCGGTTGCGGTCGACGGTCGTCATGGTCAGGCCGACGAAGAACGCCCCGAGC
Source organism: Micromonospora sp. DH13 (assembly GCF_020873825.1). Classification (NCBI taxonomy): domain Bacteria; kingdom Bacillati; phylum Actinomycetota; class Actinomycetes; order Micromonosporales; family Micromonosporaceae; genus Micromonospora; species Micromonospora sp. DH13. The sequence continues at coordinate 257,217 of NZ_JAHWGR010000004.1, read as the reverse complement.
AGGACCGGGCCGAGCACCACCGTGAGGAAGGCCGCCGTCAACCGCCCGCGTAGCGTCAACGCTCCCCCCGGAAGTTCCGCGCCCGATGTAGCGATGCTGACACAGTGCGACCGCGAGACAAACGTTGCGTCAGGAGTGTTGCGTGCCGGATTTTTCTGATGAAGCGGAAGTGACCCACGAGGCGAAGCGGCAGGCGCGGGTGGAGCTGCTCGCCCGCCGCCGCGCGCTGCCCGCCCCGACGCGGGCGGCGGCCGCGGCGCGCGTCCGGGCCGCCCTGACCGATCTGGTACGCCGGCTGCGCCCGGCCCGGGTCACCGCGTACGTCCCCGTCGGCTCGGAGCCGGGCGGGCCGGAGCTGCCGGAGGCGCTGCGCGCGGCGCTGCCGCCGGGCGGCGAGCTGCTGCTGCCCGTGCTCCGGGACGACCTCGACCTGGACTGGGCGGCGTACACCGGGCCGGGCTGCCTCGTCGCGGCCGGACGCGGCCTGCGGGAGCCGACGGGTCCCCGGCTCGGCCGGGCGGCGGTCGCCGACGCGCGGCTGGTGGTGGTGCCCGCCCTGGCGGTGGACCGGCGCGGGCGGCGGCTGGGGCGCGGCGGCGGCAGCTACGACCGGGCGCTGGCCCGCGTCGGCACGGACGCCCTGACGGTGGCCCTGCTGCACGACGGCGAGCTGGTCGCGCGGCTGCCCGCCGAGCCGCACGACCGGCCCGTCCGCGCGGTGGTGAGCCCCTCCGGCGGGCTGCGTACGCTGACGGGCGACTCCGTGTCGGTCCGGGCACTTCCGCTGGACGAACCCGGGTCCGATGACGCACCATTGGCACTCGAATGAGTCGAGTGCCAACCGGCTGTGCCAGATCCGGAGGAGACCGTGCCCACGTACCAGTACGCCTGCACCGAGTGCGGCCAGCAGCTCGAGGCGGTGCAGTCCTTCTCTGACGAGCCGCTGACCGAGTGCCCGGCGTGTGCGGGGCGGCTGCGCAAGGTGTTCAACTCCGTCGGCATCGTCTTCAAGGGCTCGGGCTTCTACCGCACCGACTCCCGCTCCGGCTCGGACGCGGCCAAGAACGGCTCGGGCAAGCCGGCCGCCTCGGAGTCGTCCTCCGGCGGCGACTCCGGCTCGTCGGGCACGTCGGGCGGCTCGTCCGCCAACTCCTCGGCGTCGTCGGGCTCGTCCGGGTCCTCGGGCTCGGCGTCGGGCTCCTCGGGGGCCTCCGGTTCGTCGGGGTCGTCGGGCTCGTCCTCGTCGAGCGGCACGGCCAAGGCCCCCGCCTCCAGCGCCTCCTGACGCTCCGGACATAGGAGATCTTGGAAGAAGCGGGCCCCTCCGGGGGCCGGAATCTTCCAAGATTCACGCCGTGGCCGTGCCATAGCAGATCATCGGCCCGGGTGGGGGTTGTCCACAGGCCGCCTCGTTGTCCACAGGTCCCGGCCCGGGCCGGGCGGGACGGCCCCCGCGCGGCCTAACCTGCTGCTCCCGGCACCGCACTGGTGCCGGGGGCGGGCGGGAGGGCCGGATGGGGAACGCCGGGGCGGACACGGGATCACTGCGGCCGCTGCGCCGGCCCCGGCTGCCGGGGCGGGCGACGCTGCTGCGCGCCGCGCTGGTCGCCGCCCTTCTCGGGCTCGCCGCGGCGGTCCTGCACACCCCGTCCGGCTGCCCGCCGCCGACCGGCGACCGCTCCCCCGGCCCCGCCGCGCCACCGCCCGCCGAGGCGGCTTCCGATCCCGCCGCGTCGCCGGCCGCCCTGCCGCTGCCCGACGGGGCGGTGGGGGTGCCGATCCGGCTGGCCGAGCCGGCCGCGCTCGCGGTCGTCCGCCCCGGGGCCCGGGTCGACCTGCTCGCCGTACCGGCCGGTCGACAGGCCGGCGACGCCGACCTGCTGGCACCCCGGGCGCTGGTGCTCGATGTGGTCGGGGCCGGCGCGACCGACGGCTCCTCGGCGCTCTACCTGGCGCTGCGGCCCGAGCAGGCGCACCGCGCCGTCGGGCTCCCGGAGGGCAGCCGCTTCGCGATCGTGGTGCGGGGATGACGCCCCTGCCGGCCGACCGGTCGGGCACAGCCGGCCCGGGGAGCCGGCCGCAGGCTCCGGCGCGGGGGGGCCGGCCGTCAACTCCGGCGCGGGGGGTGGGCCGCCGTCACCTCCGACGCGATGCCTCGGCGGCGCTCAGCTCCAGTGCGGGGGGCGCTCGGCGAGCAGCCAGTCGTCGTTGCCGCCGGACGTCTCGCCCCAGCCCCGGTCCGTGTCGTCGGCCGTCTGCTCGGGCAGCACCACGAAGTCCTCACTCAGGTCGACGGCGCGGTCGTCGTCGCCGCGCGCCTGCGCCCCCGGGTCGATGCTCACGAGCGGCAAGACTACCCGGGTTCCGGCCCGCGTCCGACCGGCCACCCGGCCGGACGGTTGGTAGCGTCGGTCGGCGTGACCACGCCCAGCGGTGACCGCCCCGAGGACGACTACTGGCGTCGCCCGCCCGACCCGGCCGACGGCGGCGCGACCGACGACCCGCCGCGCCCACCGGGGCCCGGCCCGGCCGGCGTCGACCCGCCCACCGGCTACGGCGGGCCGCCGCCCACCACACCGCCGCCACCCGGGTGGCGTCCCCCGCTGCACGTGCGGGCCGCGCCGCCCCGGCAGCTGCCGCCGCAGGACATGGCCGGGCTGGACGCGGTCGAGCAGCAGGCCCAGCACGTCACCTGGGGCGTCGGCGCGGTCGCCGGCGTGGTGCTGCTGGCCCTGCTCTGCCTGCTCTGCTCGCGGGCGTTCCGCTGACCGCGGCTCCCGGGCGTCCGCTGACCGTTCGCGTGGTCCGCTGACCGCTCGTGGGCGTTCCGCTGGCCCTTCCGCGCGTCCGCTGACCGCTTCGGGCGTCCGCTGGCCGCGCGGCCCGGGCCGGCTGACCTGCCCCGTCCGGCCCGGGCCGCGTCGGCTCAGAGCACCCGGCCCCAGGCCGCCTCGGCGCCGGAGTCCCCGGTGAGGAAGACGTAGACCAGCGAGGCCACGCCCAGCACGACCACCACGACCGTCAGCAGCAGGGGCGCCCAGGACGGCAGCCGGGAGATCCGGTCGTCGTTGCGGGTCACCAGCAGCAGGGCGATGGCGGCCACGGCGAGCCCCACGGTGAACCAGAGCAGCGTCTCGGCGTACTCCGAATGCTCGTGGATCTGCGCGAGCAGGGCCTGGTCGAAGCCCTTCTCCTCGAACGCTTCCTCCAGTGCCTCGCCCGTCTCGGTCGACACCCAGGTGACGATCGGGGTCAGCACCGCGAGGCCGGCCACCGCCCAGCCCAGCCGGGGACGCCACCTCGGCACCAGCCCGTACGCGCTGGCCAGCAACGCGAGCAGCGGCACGAACACCACCGCCGCGTGGATCACCAGGATGTGGCTTGGCAGCCCGTTGATCTCCCTGAACACCGACACCTCCGGCCGTGGACGTGATCCCCGCGGCGTCAGCGTACGCCGCCCCGGCGGCTGTGGCCCGGACCACCCAGGTCAGGAGCTCGCTTGTCGCCCGGTGCACCCCATGCTGTCATTGACCTCATGTCCGGTGGCGAGGAACTGCTGCGGTCGAGGGGCCTGCGGGTCACCCGGCCGCGCCTCGCCGTGCTGGACGTCCTCTCCGCCGGCGGTCACCTGGAGGTCGACGAGATCACCCGGCGGGTGCGGGAACGCCTCGACTCCGTCTCCACCCAGGCCGTGTACGACGTCCTCGGCGCGCTGTCCCGCGCCGGGCTGTCCCGCCGGATCGAGCCGGCCGGCAGTCCCGCCCGGTACGAGGCGCGGGCCGGCGACAACCACCACCACGTGGTCTGCCGGGGCTGCGGCGAGATCGCCGACATCGACTGCGCGGTAGGCGAGAAGCCCTGCCTCGACCCGAACATCGCCCACGGCTTCGAGGTGGACGAGGCGGAGGTCACCTTCTGGGGGCTCTGCCCGACCTGCCAGGCCCGCCGCAGCGCCGACGACTGACACCGCCGTCCCGCCCCGCCCGGGCACGCGGCCGGGCGTGGCACCCTTGGTCGGGTGGACTCCGATGACCTCGGCCTGTTCGGTCCGGGATCGGTCACGTGGAAGGTGCACGAGGAGCCGATCCTGATCGTCGCCGGCCTGCGCTCGCTCTACCTCCAGGCGCTGCACCCCCGGGCCATGGCCGGGGTGGCCCAGAACAGCAACTACCGCACCGACGCGTGGGGCCGGCTGGTCCGGACGGCCACCTACGTCGCCACCACCATCTACGGCACCACGGCCGAGGCCGAGGCCGCCGGGGCCCGGCTGCGGCGGCTGCACGGCCGGATGCGGGCCACCGACCCGGACACCGGGGAGGAGTTCCGGATCGACGAGCCGGAGCTGCTGCGCTGGGTGCACGTCACCGAGGTCGAGTCGTTCCTGAGCACCGCCCGCCGGGCCGGGCTGCCGCTGACCGACGCGGAGGTCGACGGCTACTACACCGAGCAGCGCCGGGCGGCGGCCCTGGTCGGGCTGGACCCGGCGGACGTGCCCGGCACGGCGGCCGAGGTCGCGGACTACTACCGGCAGATCCGGCCGGCGCTGCGGATGACCCGGGAGGCGGCGGAGACGGCCGTCTTCCTCACCGCCCCGCCCCTGCCGTGGAAGCTCAACCTCCCGGCCCGGGTCGGGTTGAACCTCGGGCCGGCCCGGCTGGCGTACTTCGGCGTCGCCGGCACCGCGTTCGCGCTGCTGCCGCCCTGGGCCCGCCGGCTGTACGGCGGCCTGGGGCTGCCGACCACCGAGCTGTCGGCCGACCTGACCGTCCGCGCCCTGCGGCTGGCGCTGGCGGCCCTGCCGCAGCGCTGGCGGGAGGGGCCGTTGCAGCAGGCGGCGAAGGAACGGGCCGCCCGCCTGACTCCGCGCTGACCGGTCGGGGCCCGCCGCGGGCCGGCCTCGGTCGGGCCCCGCCCGCTCGGCCCCGGGCCTGCCCGGGGCCGAGGGCTCGGCGTCATGTCGCCGACATGGCGGCATCCCGCCGCTCGGATACCGCCATCAGCCCGACATGACACGCCCGCCCCGCGCGCCCGAGGCCGATCGGGCCGGCCCGGGTCGGCGGGCCCGCCGGCCCGGGCCAGGCCGGGGTCAGTCCCGGCGGTCCATGGCCGCCCAGGGATCCTTCCCCGGTGTCTGCGCGCCCGCCGGGCAGGCGCGGCGGTAGTCGCACCAGCCGCAGCGCGGCCCCGGCTCGGCCGGGAAGGCGTCGTCCGGGTCGGACCCGTCGGCGACGGCCCGCTCGGCGGCCATGATGTCCCGCGCCGTCTCCTCGGCGCGGGTGACCTGCCGGGCCAGCGACTCGACGGTGTGCTCGTGGGCGGCGATCGTGCCGGTGGGCAGATGGTGCAGCTCGACCCGGCGGCACGGCCGACGGAACACCCGCTCGGCGGCGTACGCGTAGAGCGCCAACGCCTGCGAGCCGCGCGCGTCGTCGGCGTCCAGCCCCGTGCGGCCGGTCTTGTAGTCGACGATGACCAGCTCCGGCCCGCTCGCGCCGGGGCGGAGGTCGATCCGGTCGGCGCGCCCGTTGAACGCCAGCACCGCCGTCCTGACCGCCACCACCCGCTCGACGCCGACCGGGTCGGCCTGCGGGTCCAGCGTCTCGGCGTAGGACTCCAGCCAGGCCAACGCCCGCCGGTACGCGTCGCGCTCCTGCTCGTCGTCGCGGAACCCGTCGCGTACCCAGGTGCCCCGCAGCAGCCCGGCGAGCGCCTCCGGGCGGCGGCGGTCGGCGGGCAGGGCATACCAGTTCTTCAGGGCGTTGTGCACGCTCGCGCCCAGCGAGTTGTGGGCCCACGGCGGGCCCTTCGGCGGCGCGGGCCGGTCCACGTACGAGTAGCGGTAGCGGCGGGGGCAGTCCGCGTACGCGCCGAGCTTGCTGGGGGTGCAGACGAACAGCCGCTCCGGCATGCCGTCGAAGCCGAGCTGCTCGGGCTGGGCGGCCGGGCGGGACTGGGCGGGCTGGCCGGCGCGGGGGCGCGGGGTCCGGCCCGCCCCGGCGGCGGGTCGACCGGCGGGGCGGCCGGATGAGGAGGCTGGTCGCACCCCGCGATCCTGCCACCCGGCTACGACAGCCGCTCCGACCCGCCCGGCGGGTCGCACCGCCGGATCAGTCACGACCGGGCACCGGCTCCGGCCGGGCGCGGGCACGGATCGGGCCCGCCCGCCGCCCCGGCTCAGGCCACGCCCGCGTCCCGGGTCAGGTCGCGCTCGTGTACTGGGTGACGAAGGCCGCGATGGCGTCGGCGATGAGCTGCACCGCGATCGCGGCGAGCAGCAGGCCGGCGATGCGGGTGAGCACCTCGATCCCGCCCGGGCGCAGGATCTTGACGATCCCGCCGGAGAAGCGCAGCACCACCCAGACGGTGAGCATCACCGCCACGATGGCCGCGGCGATGGCGCCGTAGTCGAGCGCCCGGTCGGCCTGCTGGACGAAGAGCATGGTCGCCACGATCGCGCCCGGTCCGGCCAGCAGCGGGGTGCCCAGCGGCACCAGGGCGATGTTCGAGGTGGCCTGCTGGGTGGGGTCGTCGGCCTTGCCGGTCAGCAGTTCCAGCGCGACGAGGATCAGCAGCAGCCCGCCGGCCGCCTGGAGCGCCGGCAGGTCGACGTGCAGATACGCGAGGAGGGTCTGCCCGGCCACGGCGAAGACCACGATCACGCCGAGCGCCAGGGCCACCGCCTGCCAGGCGGCCCGGTTGCGGTCCCGGGCGGCCAGGGGGCCGGTGAGCGCGAGGAAGATCGGCATCATGCCCGGCGGGTCGACGATGACCAGCAGGGTCACGAAGACCTCACCGAAGAGCTTCAGATCCACCCGGAGAGGGTAGCCGCGCAGGTGGAGACGGATCAGGCCGAAGCGACGGGGGTCACGCCGGTGGCCTCGGCCACGATCCGCCCGTACACCTCGGGCGAGGTGGTGAACGCGCCGAGCCGGACGGTCTTGTGCGTGCCGTGGAAGTCCGACGAGCCGGTGACGAACAGGCCCAGCTCGGCGGCGAGCGCCCGCACGTGCGCCCGCTCGGCCGGGGAATGGTCCTCGTGGTCGGCCTCCAGGCCGGCGAGCCCGGCCGCCGCCAGCTCGACGATCAGCTCGTCGGGCACGATCCGGCCGCGCCGGCTCGCCCTCGGGTGGGCGAACACGGGCACGCCGCCCGCGGCCCGCACCAGCCGGACCGCCCGGAACACGTCGATGTCGTCCTTGGGCAGCCGGTACCGCTCGCCCAGCCACTCCGGCCCGAACGCCTCGGTGGTGGTGGCCACCAGCCCGGCGCGGATGAGAGCCTGGGCGATGTGCGGGCGACCCACCGTCCCGCCGCCCGCCCCGGCCAGGATCTCCGGCCAGCTCAGCTCGACGCCGTCGGCGCGCAGCAGCGCCACGATGCGTTCCCCGCGCACCTCGCGGGCGGCCCGCACCCGGGCCAGCTCCGCGCCCAGCTCCGGCTCCGCCGGGTCGAAGAGGTACGCAAGCAGGTGCAGCGCCACCGGCGGGTCGGCACCGTGCCAGCGGCAGGAGATCTCCGCGCCCCGGACCAGGGTGAGGCCGGGCGGCAACGCGGCCACGGCGGGCGCCCACCCGGCGGTGGTGTCGTGGTCGGTGATCGCCACGACGTCCAGGCCGGCCTCGCCGGCCGCCCGGACCAGCTCGGCCGGCGTGAGGGTGCCGTCGCTGGCCGTCGAGTGGGCGTGCAGGTCGATCCGGGCGGCGGCCGGCACCGGGGGCGGGGTCATCGCCCGACGCTATCGGTGCCGCCGGCCTGCCAGAGTGCCGGGTCGACGCCGCCGGCCGGTCAGGGTGCCGGGTCGGTGACGATCACCGGCCGGCCGGCCGGCTCGACGCCGGTCAACGGGCTGGCGGCGGCCCGCTCTCCGGCGACCACGCGGTCGGGCCGCACCGGCACCAGCCCGCCCCGGGCGTCGGCATACCAGGCGGTGCCGGCCGGCGTCCAGCACACCGCGCCGGCCAGCGTCGGGCCGGCGGGACGGGCGACCAACGTGCCGCCGAGGGTGGCGAGGTCGACCAGGAGCGCCCCGGTGACGTCGGACGAGCCGGTGCGGCCGTTCAGCAGCAGCCAGCGGCCGTCGGCGGAGACCCCGCCCAGCCCGTCGGAGCTGAGGGTCGGCCCGCAGGCCGAGCGGATGGTCGCCAGCGCCCGGTTGGGGTCGAGCAGCGCCAGGCAGGGGCGTCGGGGCGTGCCGGCGGAGACGAGGCCGACGAGCCGGCCGTCCGGCAGCGCCCCGTGGACGGCGAGGACGTCGCGCCAGCCCGCGGTGGGGAGCCCGCCCGCGGCCGGATGCCAGAGCGCGTACCCGGGTCGGGCCGGATCGCGGCGCACCAGGACGGAGTTGCCGGCGAAGCCGACCGGCACGGCCGCGCCGGGCGCCGTCGTGCCGGCGACCGCGACGAGCTTGTCGCCGACGATCCCGGCGATGGAGAGCCGGTCGCCGTCGCGCCAGGCGACCTGGCCGCCGTCGGGGGCGACGGCGATCGCCTCCGCGCCGGCGAGCAGCACCCTGGTGCTGCCGTCGGCGTGCACGGACAGCAGGGCCCGGCCGGCGACGGTGGGCGCGCCCACCACCAGCCAACCCCCCTTGTCCGGTACGCGCTGCGCCCGGTCGGCGTCGGCCACCCCGAGGGGGATGTTCGTGTTCCCGGCGGTGTAGAGGGTGCCGTCGACGACCAGGTCGACCGCGCCGCCGGCCGGCCCGAGGGCCGCTCGGGGTGATCCGCCCGACGGGCTCGGCACCGGTTCCGGGACCGTCCAGGAGGAGCCGCGCGGGTCGCCGAGCACCACGGTCGGCGGGGTGGGCTGGGTTGCCTGGGGGCTGAGCTGCACCACGCCGGCGCTGACCAGCACCGTGGCCATCCCGGCCAGGGCGGTGCCGGTGACGACCCGGCGGCGGCGTGTGCGGGTGGCCCGCCGGATGGCCAGGCCGGCCGGGTCCACGGTGCACGGCAGCGGCGCGGCGGCCTGCCGGGAGAGGGTCTCCCGGAGCGCACGCTCCAGCTCGTCCGCCGTCACGACTGTTGGACGCGCGGGAACGGGCGTCCGGTTGTCACCGGGACCGGCCACCCCGCTCACCTCCGCTCCGCGCCGACGGCCTCGGCCGGCACCGGGGCACCGACGGGCTCGACGGGCACCGGGAGCGGCGCGCCGCCGGCCGGGGCGGGACGAGGGCCGGCTCCGCTCGTGGTGGACGCGGCGGGCGCCCCCGCCCGGGCCGGGCGCGGCGCGGTGGGCACCGTCGGGGCGGGACGGGACGGGGTCGCCGGGGCGGGACGGGCGGCGGCGGGTTCGGCCTGTCTGGCGGGCCGGAGGCGGGCGGCCTCCGCGGGCCGCGTCCGGGGGGTGGGACGGCTGCCCGCCCGCCCGTCGGGCTGCGGCTGCGGCGCGGCGTCGGTCAGGTCGAGGGCGGCCTGTGCGCCCAGCCGTCGGCGCAGGGTGGCCAGCGCCCGGGAGGTCTGGCTCTTCACGGTGCCCGGCGAGATCTCCAGTAGCGCGGCGGTCTGCGCCTCCGACATGTCCTCGTAGAAGCGCAGCACCAGCACCGCACGTTGCCGGCTGGGCAGCGCCCTGAGCTGCCGCCACAGCACGTCCCGGTCGAGCTGCTGCTCGATCTCGTCGACCCCGGCGCGTTCGGGCAGCACCTCGGTCGGCCGCTCACCGTGCCAGCGCCGCCGCCACCAGCTCGTTGACGTGTTGACCATGACGCGGCGCGCGTACGGCTCGATCGCCTCGATGCCGCCGAGCCGCTTGCAGGCGAGGTAGGTCTTGGTCAGCGCGGTCTGGAGCAGGTCCTCGGCCGTGGCCCAGTCGCCGGTCAGCAGGTATGCGGTGCGCAGCAGCGCCCCGGAGCGGGCCGCGACGAACTCGCGGAACTCCTCCTCCAGCGGGTCTTTCGCGGCCACCGCTCACCTCCCGCACCCCCGTGCCTGCATGGCAGGTTGTCATGCCGGGGGCGGACCGGGCGACGGCGAAAGGTGCGGGCTTCCTCCGATGTTCGGACGGAAAGTTTCACGCCCCGTCGTCGGCCTTGGCCTCGTCCGCCTCCTTGCCCAGTCGGGCCTCGACTGCCTGCGGCTCGTACATCTCCTCGACGACGCGCAGGTAGAGCTCGTTCGGGTTGGGCAGGTTCTTGATCTCGCGGAGCGCCTGGTCCTGGCCGGCGGACTCCAGCACGAACGTGCCGTAGTTGAGGGCGCGGCCGGTGGGGCTCTGCTCGTATTTCATGTCGGTGACCCGGGCGAGCGGCATCATCGCCACCTTGCGGGTGACGATGCCGTTGACCACCATGACCCGCTTGTTGGTCAGGATGAACCGGTCGTACCACCAGTCGGCGACCTTCCAGGCCACCCAGCCCATCACGGCGAACCAGAGCAGCACCGCGATGGTGGTCAGCGCGCCCACGTCCCGCCCGGCGAGGAAGCCGGAGAGGTAGCCGAGGACGAAGGTCGCCCCGATGCCCACCAGGATCGGCGTGGTCAGGTGGATCCAGTGCCGCTTCCACTCGCCCCGGTAGCGCTCGGTGGGGAAGAGGTAGCGCGCCACCAGCGAGCTGGGCTCGTCCTCCAGCGGCAGGACCCGTCGGGGGCCGAGCGGCATGCCGGAGGCGTCGACCCGCAGCCCGGCGAGCTCCTCTTCGGAGATCTGCGGCGGCTGGTAGTCGGCCTCCGGATCGCGGACCCAGGCCCGCCCGGAGCGCGCCTGGCCGCCGAAGGGACCGTCGCCGTAGCCGGCGTCGTCGGAGAAGGGCGGACCGTCGGAGAAGCCCTGCCCCGGGCCTGAGCCCGGAACGTCGTCGGGCCTGACCCGGGGGATCGGCTCCGTGTCTCGGTCCCGGCGCTCCCGGTCGGGGTCGTCGGGGTCGAACGGCGGACCGGAGGGGCTGCCCATCGGCGGTTAGGCGATGAGGCTGGTGAAGAAGTCGCCGAACCCCTGGGCGATGTCCATGATGCCGCCGCCGATCGACTTGAAGACGTCTGCGGCGGAGTTCGGCCGGTACGCAACAAAGAAGATCAAGAATGCGATACCGGCCCAGGTGAGGACCTTCTTGACCATGGCGGGCCATCCTCTCGCGCGGCGCCGGGTCCATTTACCGCAGCGGCACCCAGAGTATCAGTAAGGTGTCGTACAGTGAATCTCTGCGTCCGTTCTCCGACAGAACGGGAGACTTGCCAAGCCTCTCGGCTAGTCAGGCCTTCCCGTGCAGGTACGGAGACGGAGCGCCGTACACGAGCTCGGACGGCGTCCACTCTGTGAGGTCGTGCAGCTCCACGTCCTCGGCGAGCAGATGCCCCGCACTCGCCGGCCAGGCTATCGCATGAAGCCACAATCCCCGAGCCTCGCCGGCGTACGCGCTTCGATCCGTCGGAGAATTCACGAGCCACAGTGGAGTCGGGTGGCCGGCGACACGGATCCTGGCCTGCCCGACATGCCCCGGATGCCCGGGGCCGGGATCGTCCAGCGCCTCGGCGAGTTGCGGGCCCGGGTCGGGGCCGGCCATGCCGGCGAACCGGGTGCCCAGCCCGACGCCCGGCTCCTCGGCCACGAACACCAGGTCGGCCGGGCCGCCGCCGAGCGGCTCGGGCCCGGCGAAGGCCACGACGGTGGCGCGCACCCCGGCGCGCTCGTCCCCGGCGTACGCCACGCCGGTGAGGGTCCAGCCGGGCGGCATGGGCCACGGGCACCAGACCGGCGTGGCGGGGCCGTCGGGGGGCCCGGCGGCGGCGACCCGGCCCACGACGCTGGCCACGATCTCCGCGCCGATGTGCTCGGGGACGTGCAGCGGCGGCACGGGGCCGCAGCGCGCGCACCGCCACTCCGTGTGCATCAGGTCCGGCTCCCGGACGGATCCACCACACCTGGGGCAACTCACCGCGACACTCACGTTTCCACCGTCGCCCCGGCTCGCCGCCCAGTCAAGTGGAGCGGCCGAATCCCCGGCGCGTCGCCCCCGCCGGCCTGCCCCGGTCCGGAAGGGAACGGGCCCCGCCATGTCGCCGGCATTGGGCGGTCCGGGAGCCCTGGACACCGCCATGTCGCCGACACGGCGGCACGACCGACCAACGCACACGGCGCACGACCGACCGACGCGGGCGGGGCGCGGCGGGCAGAGCGCGGCGGGCGGGGCGGAGGTCAGGCGGGCGGCGGGCCGGCGTGGGCGCGGATCCAGGCGTGCATGGCGATGCCGCTGGCCACCCCGGCGTTGATCGACCGGGTCGAGCCGTACTGGGCGATGGAGAAGAGCTGGTCGCAGGCCGACCGGGCGGCCTCGGACAGCCCCGGTCCCTCCTGGCCGAACAGCAGCGCGCAGCGGCGCGGCAGGCCCGTCGTCTCCAGCGGCCGGGAGCCGGGCAGGTTGTCGATGCCCACCACCGGCAGGTCCCGGTCCCCGGCCCAGGCGGCGAACTCCTCGATCGTCTCGTGGTGCCGGACGTGCTGGTACCGGTCGGTCACCATGGCGCCCCGTCGGTTCCACCGCCGCCGCCCCACGATGTGCACCTCGGCCGCCAGGAAGGCGTTGGCGTTGCGGACCACGGTGCCGATGTTGAGGTCGTGCTGCCAGTTCTCGATCGCCACGTGGAAGTCGTGCCGACGCCGGTCGAGGTCGGCCACCACGGCCTCCCGCCGCCAGTACCGGTACCGGTCCACGACGTTGCGCCGGTCGCCCTCGGCGAGCAGCTGCGGGTCGTAGCGCGGGTCGGCCGGGGGGTCGCCGGCCCACGGGCCCACGCCGACCTCAAGCTGATCACCGGTCACGGTCTCCAGAGGGTACGGACCCCCCGGTCGCCCCGCAGCGTCGGGTGCGCCGGGCCACCCGGCCGGGTCGGGCGGGGTCAGCCGAGGCCGAGGGCCCCGCCGAGCCGGTCGAGGAACCGCCGGTCGGTCGGCGTCACGCCCCCGCCCGCCGGGGCCCCGGGGGTGGCCCGGCGCACCCGGGCCGCCACCGACTGCACCCACTGCCGGTACGCGGCCGAGTCGGCGGGGTCGGCCCGCCGACGCAGCACCCGGACCGTGGCGCGGCAGGCGGCCAGCAGGTCGACCAGGTCGGTGAGCCGGTCCTCGGGGGCGGTCGCCCCGTCGTGCCGGGCGTAGATGGCGGCGACCACGGCGCGGACCAGGTCGCTGTCGGAGGCACGCCCGGCGGCCACGGCGTCGAGGCCGGCCAGCCCGGCGACGACGCCCCGGGACGGGCCGCCGGGGTCGGGTGCGGCGGCGGCCACGAGCACCCGGCCGGGCAGGCCGGTGAGCAGGTCCCACTCGGCGGCGGAGTAGGCGGCGGTGGTCAGCGGTGCGGCGCGGCGGCCGGCAGAGGGCGGCTCTCCGGCGACGGAGTGGCTCATGGGGACCTCCGGCGCCAGCATATGACCCCGTACGGCGCGTCGGGCCCCTTCGCCGCAACCGCGCGGCGCGGGCCCGCCGACGCCCGGGTGGGGTCAGCGCGGCTCGGGGAAGCTCGGCCGCTCCGGGTCGACGCCCTCGGGCACGGTCGCGGCCGCGTATGCCTGCTTGGGGACCATCACCCGGCGGCGGAAGACGCAGACCATGGTGCCGTCCTGCTTGTAGCCGCGGGTCTCCACCGACACCACGCCCCGGTCGGGCTTCGAGGAGGACTCGCGCTTGTCCAGGACGGTGGTCTCGCCGTAGATGGTGTCGCCGTGGAAGGTCGGGGCGACGTGCCGCAGCGACTCGACCTCCAGGTTCGCGATGGCCTTGCCGCTGACGTCGGGCACGGACAGGCCGAGCAGCAGGGAGTAGACGTAGTTGCCGACCACCACGTTGCGGCCGAACTGGCTCGCCGACTCGGCGTAGTGCGCGTCGAGGTGCAGGGGGTGGTGGTTCATGGTGAGCAGGCAGAAGAGGTGGTCGTCGTACTCGGTGACGGTCTTGCCCGGCCAGTGCCGGTAGACCGCGCCGACCTCGAACTCCTCGTAGTAGCGGCCGAACTGCATCGGGGTCCCCTCCACGGACGGGCGACGGAGTTCGGGCCAGCATGCCTTATCGAGGGTTAAGGCGGGGCCGCGGGCCGCAGCCGGGCGAGGAAATGTCACACCGGCCGCGCTCCCGGGGGGAGACGCAATGAGCGGCGGGGCCCTCCCCGGCACCCGCCGCCCACGCTCTGATGGGGAAGATTCTGCCGCACGACGAGGCCCGATCAACAGAGACCGGCGTCACATTTATCTTTTCGTAACAATACGAAGAGTGACGATCATGAAGTGTGGGAGCGATCACCGCAGGTCGAATCGCCGCTAGTCAGGCATCAGATCATCGAAGTTGATCAGCAATCGGGGCCCCCACCTGTGGAAACGCTCCCATCACGTCCCGTCACGCAAATGCGTCATGCAAGTGCACCCAGCAAGGCTGCCGGCAACAGATATGAATCGATACGCTGACACCCCGTGCCCCGGCCCCGCCGGGTTTCGGGGGCGGACGCCCGGGAATGCGCCGGGTCCCGTCCTGGTTCCAGGAGGCGTACGTGATTCCGCGGTGATCGGAGAGTCCACATGGCAACCGTTGAGCTGACCACGGCGAACTTCGACGAGGTGGCGGGCGGCGACGGCATCGTCCTCGTCGACTTCTGGGCGGAGTGGTGCGGCCCGTGCAAGCGGTTCGCCCCGGTCTACGAGCGCTCCTCCGACAAGCACCCCGACATCGTCTTCGGCAAGGTCGACACCGAGGCCCAGCAGGAGCTCGGCGCGAAGTTCGACATCCGCTCGATCCCGACGATCATGGCGATCCGGGACGGCGTGATCGTCTTCGCCCAGCCGGGGGCGCTGCCCGAGTCGGCTCTGGAGAACCTCATCGAGCAGGTCCAGGGCCTCGACATGGACGACGTCCGCAAGAAGCTGGCCGAGCACAAGCACTGAGCGCCGGGCACCACGGAGCCCGCGCAGCCGGCGGCCGGACCCCACCCGGGGTCCGGCCGCCGCCGCGTCACCGGCCCTTCGGCGGGCGGCACCGGCCCCGCGTCACCGGTACGGTTGGGGCACGCCACCCGACGGAGGGACCCGAAGGGCGCCCTTCATCCCGTACCGTCGGAAACCGATGGAAACGCTGACCCGCCGGGGCCGGGGGGCCCGACTGGCCGCCACCGCGCTCGGCCTCGTCGTGTTGCTGGCCGGCACCGTCTGGGGCAGCGACGACGACTTCCCGTTCGGGCCGTTCCGGATGTACTCCACGTCCGACCCGCCGGACGCCGCCGCCCCCGACACCCGCGTCGAGGGCGTCGACCGCACCGGCGCCGTGGTCGACCTGGGCCAGGACGCCACCGGCATCCGCCGGGCCGAGATCGAGGGCCAGCAGAGCCGGTACGTCGAGGACCCCGCCCGGCTGCGCCGGGTCGCCGACGCGTACGCCGAACGCCACCCCGACGCCGCCGCGCTGGTCGAGGTGCGCATCGTGATCCGCTGGTACGGCATCGCCGATGCCCGGCCGACCGGGCGCTGGACGGACGAGACCGTGGTGAGCTGGCGGGCGGACGGGTGACCCGCTGGCTGACCGAGGCGGTCCCCCGGGGCCGGGTGGCCGCCTTCCGCACCCTGGTCTACCTCTTCGTCGCCGCCGACCTGGTGTTCTTCACCCCCTGGGTACGCGCCCGCGCGAGCGTCCCCGGCGACCTCTACCAGCCGCTGCTCGTCGGGCGGGTGCTCCCGCTGCCGACCCCCACCCCGGCGCTGGTCGGCGTGATCTTCTGGGTGCTGCTGGCCCTCGCCCTGCTCGCCGCGACAGGCCGGGCCCACCGCCTGCTCGGCTGGTCGGTCTTCGCGCTCTACCTGGAGTGGATGATCATCGCGATGAGCTACGGCAAGGTCGACCACGACCGGTTCGGCCTGCTCGTCGCGCTCGCCGCGCTGCCCACCGCCGGCCGGGCCCGGCACGGCGACCCGACCCGCACCGAGGCGGGTGGCTGGGCGCTGCGGGTCACCCAGATCGCGGTGATCTGCACCTATTTCCTGGCCGCCTTCGCGAAGTTCCGGTTCGGTGGCCTCGACTGGGCCACCGGCTCGGTGCTCGCCAAGGCGATCATCCGGCGCGGCACCGACCTGGCCGACCTGATCGCCGGCGTGCCCCACCTGCTGCTCGTGGCGCAGTTCGGCATCCTCGCCTTCGAGCTGCTCAGCCCGGTGGTCTTCGTGCTGCCGGCCCGCGCCCGGCTGGCCACGGTCGGCTTCTTCTACTCGTTCCACCTGGTCACCATGGCGACGATCACCATCTCGTTCGCCCCGCACCTGGTGGCCATGGCCAGCTTCCTGCCGCTGGAGCGGGTACGCCCCGTGGCCTGGCTGCGCCGGCTCGGCGGGGGCGGGCCGGCGGGACGGCTACGCCGGGGTGGACCGGCGGGGCGGCCCGGCCAGCTCGACGATCAGCCCCTCGCAGCTGCGGGCGACGACCTCCGCCCCGCGCCGCTGCACCAGCCGTAGGGTCGGGTCCTCCGCGCGCTCCCGCCACCGCCACTGCGCGTCGACGGCCAGCTCCCACAGCTGCCGCGCGGTCGCGTCGTGCTCCGCCCCGAGCCGGGCCGCCGGCGCGGTGCCCTCGCCGCCGACCAGCCGCTGCGCTTCGGCGGCCGGCTCGGCGGCGAACCCGACCCGGCCCGCGCGCAGCGCCGCGAGCAGGCGCAGCTCCGCGAACTCGTGCGCGCCGGCCACGATCCGCTCCACGGCGCCGAGCAGTTCGCCGGTGCCGAGGCCGGGCTCCGCGCGCAGCAGCCCTTCCACGGCCACCAGCGCCGACCGGGCCTTCAGGGTGCCCTGCCGGTCGACGAAGAGGCGGTTGACCGACTCCCGCAGCTCGGTGAGGCCGCTGCGCCGGATCAGCTCGGAGGAGAGCTTCACCCGGCTGTCGCAGCCGGTGCGGACCAGCGTGGTGGCCAGTCGGACGCCGAACAGCCCCAGCCGCTCCAGCAGCGCGGCCCGCGCGTCGGCGGAGAGGCCCACGGGCAGCCCGGCCCGGACGAACCGGTCGGCGGAGAGGAGGTGCGCGTCCAGCTCCGGGCGCGGCACCCGGGCCAGCTCCGCCAGCGCGGCGAAGTCCGCCTCGCCCAGCGTCCGGCCGGCCAGGCCCACGGTGCCGCTGCACGCGAGCGCGTGCACGCAGCGGGCGGCCACCCGGGGGTCGCGCTGCTGCCGCCGGACGAGCTGCCGGGCGGTCAGCAGCGCGTCGATCCGCCCGCCGCCGGTCTCGTCGGCGCGCGAGCGCACCAGGAGCACGTGCACCGCGCCGGCCTGGCCGACGATCCCGTCCCGCTCGGAATCCAGTGCCCGCAGGTCGCTGTCGCGGCCGTCGCGGGTCAGGTAGAGCAGGGCGTCGGCGTCGCGCAGGGCCCGCTCTACCACCGGGGCGCGCCCCCGCTCGTCCGGGTCGGCGACGGCGGGCGTGTCGATGAGGGTGAGCTGGCGCAGGGCCCGGGTCGGCCACCGCACGACGAGGTCCCGCAGCTCGCCGGGCCGCCAGCCGGGCCCGTCGACCCGCAGGCCGGTCGCCGACCGGGTCACCGCCAGCTCCTGCGGCACGCCGTCGGTCGACCAGGCGGTGGCCCCCGGGGCGGGCCCGTCCTCGTACCAGGTGAAGGTGTCCTCGCCGTCGACCCCGGCGACCGGCGCGACCTGCTCCCCCATGATGGCGTTCAGCAGCGTCGACTTCCCGGACCGCCAGCCGCCGGCGACGGCGACCCGCAGCGGCTCCTCCAGCCTGGCCAGCTCGTGCCGCAGCCGGTCGGCGGCCCAGGGGTGGTCCCGGTAGTGGTGCAGGGCCTCGTGCAGCAGGGCCCACACCGCGTCCTCCAGCCCCCGCCCGGACGTCATGCCGGCTGCTCCAGCAGCACCGGGCCGGCGCCGCGCCCGGCTGTCAGCCCCTGGGCCTGCTCGTGCAGCCGCGCCAGCCGGGCCATCCTCGCCCGGATCTCCCGCTGCCGGCGGTCGCGGGCCGCCGCGTCGGTGTCGGCGGCCTGCTTCGCGCTGCGCAGCGACTGGACGATGTCCTCCTGCAGCTCCTCGGTCAGTGCGGTGAAGTGGTTACGCAGCAGCCGCTGCACCTGGCGCGCCGTGTCCCGGCAGTCCTTCGTCACCCGGAGGAAGAACTCGTCGACGTGCCGCTGGACCGCCGTCTTCGCCGCCGACTGCCGGTGCCGCAGGTGCTGCCGGCTCTCGTCGCGGATGGCCTTGCCCCCGAGCAGCGCGCCGAACCCGACCGACACCGGATTGATCATCGGCATCCCCGCCAGGGTCAGCGCGAGCCCGCACATCAGCATCCCGCCGTACGAGCCCTTCATGCCGCTGAGCACCTTCTGGGTGACGGTGAACCGGTCGATCGCCGGCCGCTCGAAGTGCGGCAGCCGCTCGGCGGGGTCCTCCGGCACCGCCGTCGACCACTCCGGCAGCGCGTCGTGGCCGTACCGGCCGAAGTGGGCGGCCACCCGGCGGGCGGTCCAGTCGCAGCGGCGGACCAGCCACTCGCGGTTCTCCCGCGCCGCCGCCGCGAGGCTGCGCTCCAGCCATTCCTCGAAGACGTCCCAGCCGGTCAGCGGGTCGGCCGTGTCGAACGCCGTGTCGACCTCGCGCAGGATCTGCCGGGTCCGCTCCCGCAGGTCGTACTCGATGTCGGAGAGCAGGTCGGTCATCTCGTCCGACAGCGTGTTCTGCCAGCGGGTGGAGCAGCGCCGCAGCTCGTCCACCTCGCGCTGGGCGGCGTGCAGCCGGGAGATCGGCCCGGCCTGCTCCTCGACCTGCTGGCTGTCCAGCTCGGCGCGCAGCGGGGCGGCGAGCTGCTCGACGACCGTGCGGGCGAGCATGGTGACGGCCGTACGGGCCAGCGCGTCGCCCTTGCCGGCGAGGTCCCGGCGGAGCCGGGCGATCAGGACGGGAAAGCCCGACTCGGCGTTGAGCGGGTGGTCGTCGGCGACGGCCGCCCGCAGCCGCAACGCCGCCGAGACCGGGATCAGCGCGGCCGGTACGCCGGCCTCGTGCAGGTGCTGCCGGTTGCGCTCGGCGACCGCCCGCCAGTCGGGCACCAGGTCGGTCTTGGTCTGCACCACCGCCACGTTCGGGTGCGACCGGGTGAGGTGCAGCAGCAGGTTCAGCTCGGCGACGGAGAGCTCCCGGGTGGAGTCGGAGACCAGCAGCACGAGGTCGGCCCGGTGCAGCGCGGCCTCCGGCGTGCCGGAGGCGGGGATCGTGCCGTCGCCGGCCGGGGTGTCCACGAGCACCAGACCGTCGGCGAGCAACGCCCGGGGGACGCCCACCTCGACGTGGGCCGGGCCGGCGCCGCGCGCGATGGTCCCGGCGACGCCGGCGGCGAGCCGGTCCAGCGGCAGCGGCGTCCGCTCGGCGGCCGGGGACACGGCCGGGGCCGCCGCGTAGGGCGCGACGGAGGACCCGGCGGAGGCCAGGGCGGCGGCCCCGTCCGAGCCGGCGGGCCGCTCGCGCTGAACCGGGTGCCGGACCACGGCGGCGCAGGCCGTCTCGGCGTGCCGCACCACCGTCGGCAGGACGGTGGTGCGCCCGTCGCCGACTGGGCAGACCTGCGCGGTGACGACAGCGTTGACCAGTTGGCTCTTGCCCTGGCCCGGCTCGCCGACGACCAGCACGCGCAGCGCCGGCTCGAGCAGTTGGACCCGTTTGTGGTGGACCGTGCGGAGCAGGTCGGCACGCCCGTGGGCGGTGCAGGTCCGGGCGATTTCGTCGAGCACGTCCAGCCAGATTCCCGCCATCACGGGACCAAGTGTGCCGATTGCGGAGAAATTATCAAGAGGTGATGAACGATGGACCGGGCCGGGGCACCCCCTCGTGCCCCGGTCCCGTCCGCCGCCGGGGCCGCTCAGAACAGCCCGTCGCCCAGCCCGAGCAGGCCGGAGTCGGTGCCGGCGGGCGCGCCGCCGTGGCCGCCCGTCACGCCACCGGTGATGCCACCGACCGCGCCCGTGACGCCACCCAGCGTCCCGGAAACCGTGTCGTCCACGTGGTCGGTCACCCCCGACACGGCGCCGGGCACGTCGACCGGCGGCACCGCGCCACCCGCGCCGCCGGGCAGGCCCAGGCCACCCAGGGCGTCGTCGACGCCGATCGAGTCGACGAGCCCACCGACCTGACCGTGGACGCCGGGCAGGACGCCGCCGAGGTCCCCGTCGAGCACGTCGGAGTCGTCCAGGCCCCCCGTGTCCGGCGCGCCCGGCAGGCCGCCGACCGCGCCGGTGACGCCCCCGACCACCGGGTCCACGGTCGCGTCGAGGCCCGGCACCACCCCGTCGTCGAGGGTGTGCGCCACGTCGCCCACCCCGGTCAGGTCGGTGTCCAGGCCGCCGCGCCCGACGCCCAGCCCGACCCCCGGCAGCACGGTCACCCCGGCCGAGACCGTGGCCGGGTCCACGGCGATGGTGCCCAGCACCCCGGCCTTGACGTCCACCCCGGCCGAGGAACCGGTGACGCCGATCTGCTGCGCCACGTGCTGCAACTGGCCCACCGCGTCGGTGGCGTCAGCCGGCAGCGGGTCGAGGCCGAACTGCGCCGCCGGAGCCAGCGAGGTGAGTCCCTGCACCGGCGCGTAGTCGACCACCAGCGGCACCACGTCCTGGACGTCGGCGGCGGTGATGTCCTGCAGCCCGGCCGCCTGCAACGCGCCCTCCGGGTCCAGGTCGAAGGCCGACCGGGCATCGGGGTCGGTCAGCAGGTTGAGCACGAAGTCGTGCAGGGTCTGGTTCGGTTCCATGAGCCGCTTCTCCTCGGACGTGTCGCCGGCGTCGACCGGGCGTCGACAGTGACCGGCGTCGACGGACGTCGACCGTGACCGGTGACGCTACGGACGGAGCCGACGACGGGCATCGGGGAACGACCCGAAACCGCCCCCGCCGGATCGGGGCCCCACCCCCGCCGTCCGTTAGGGGGATGGGGGGAATCCGGCAGCCCGAAGTTAGGGTCCCGGTTCAGCTTCGATCTCTGGTACGAACGTATGAACCCACGGGGTCTGCCGGGCCGGGGCACCGCACGTCCCGACACCGTCGCCGCCGGTCGGCCAACTCCTGGTGAGGAAGAGACGATGCCGTACGTCCTGGGAATAGACATCGGGAACACCACGACCACCGCCAGCGTCGTCCGGCGACGGGGCATCGACTGGGCGCACCCCGAGGCCGTCGCGCTGGACGCCGGGGCGGCCACCGTCCCCTCCGTGCTGCGCCTGTCCGCCCACGGTGACCTCACCGTCGGCGCGTCCACCTCCGACGGTGGCGGTCGCGCCGTGCGCGGCTTCGTCCGCCGCGTCGGCGACGACGTGCCCGTGGTGCTCGGCGGCGAGGCGTACCCGGCGCAGACCCTGACGGCGATGCTGGCCGGCTGGGTGGTGGAGCAGGTGCGGGCCACCGAGGGCGGCCCGGCCGAGGCCGTGGTGGTGAGCCACCCGGCGGGCTGGGGCCCGCACCGGCGGGAGCTGCTGCGGCGCGCGCTGTGGGAGTTCGAGGTGCCCGGGGTGACGCTGCTGCCCTGCCCGGTGACGGTCGCCGAGGGGCACGCCGCGCGGGGGTTCGCCGGCGACCTCGCGGCCGTGTACGCGCTCGGCGGGGAGACCTTCGAGGGCGCGCTGGTCCGGCGGAACGACGACGGCACGTACGCGCCCCTCGGCCTGCCGCTGGGCCTTCCCGGCTGCGGTGGGGCGGAGTTCGTCGCGGAGCTGACCGACCACGTCCGGGCCGTGCTGGCGCGGGAGCTGTCCGCCCTCGACGGGCAGTGGGCCGACGCCGCGGCGCGGGAGCTGCCGTCGGCGTGCGAACGGGCCGCCCACGAGCTGTCCGTCGCCCCGCAGGCCGACGTGGTGCTGGACCTGCCGACCGGGCCGGCGCGGGTGCCGGTGAGCCGCGCGGAGTTCGAGGAGATGATCCGACCCGCCGTACGGGCGACCGTCGAGCTGCTGCTGCGGGCCGTCCACAGTGCCGGGCTGGAGCCGGCGCGCCTCGACGGCGTCCTGCTCGCCGGCGGCGCCACCCGGGTTCCGCTGGTCGCCGAGCTGCTCCACGTTTCCCTGCCGGGCCCGGTGCAGGTCGCCCCCGATCCACAGCTGGTCGCGGCGGCCGGGGCGGCGCTGGCCGCGCGCCAGGTGGTCGCGCCCCGGCCCCGCGTGCCGGCCCCGCGACCCGGGGCCGAGCCGGTGGGGGTCGCCGGGGTCCGGGTGGGCAGGGCGGCGGCGGTCGCCCGGGTGCCGGCCGGAGGGCGCGGCCCCCGGCACGACGAGCACGGCGACGACGGGTTCCCGGGCGCGCCACCGCCCCGGCCCCCGGTCCGGATCGCCCCACTGGAGCTGCCGAGAGCGTCCCGCCTGGCGTCGCTGCGCCGGCGTGGCCGCGAGGGAAGCGTACGATGATCATGACTATCGAGCGCCCGCTGCTGCTCAGCCGGGAGCGGCGGTCCCTGCTCGACCGGCTCGCCGCCGACCCGGCCGCGCCGTTCGCGCTCGCCGTGACCGGCCCCGGGGGCCACGGCAAGACCGCCCTGCTCGGCGAGGTGGCGCGCCGCTGCCGGCAGGCCGGGCAGACCGTGCTGACCACGGTGTCGGCGGCCACCGAGCCGCCCGAGCCCGGCACCGTGCTGCTGGTCGACGACGCGCACCTGCTCGACGACACGCGGCTCGGTGCGCTCCGCGCGCTGGTGGACACCGGTCGGCACCGGATCGTCGTGGGATACCGCCCCTGGCCACGGTGCCCGGCGCTGGTCGAGCTGGCCGACGCGCTGCGCCGGCACGCCGACCCCGTGCTGCTCGTCCCCTTCAACCCTGAGCAGACCGCGGCGCGGTGCGCCGCCGCACCGCAGGCGGCCCGCCTGGCTGACCACGTGCACGCGCAGACCGCCGGGGTGCCCCGGGACGTGGACCGGCTGGTACGCGCACTGTCCGCCGCGCCGGACCCGACCCCGCCGGCCGCGCCGGGCTTGCTGTTGGGCTCGGCCGCGCCGGGGCCGGGCGGGGCGGCGTCGCCGGGCGAGCCGCCGCAGTCGGCCCTCGTGGAGTTCGGGCCGGACCTGGACCGGCTGACGCCGGACGCCCGGAGCCTGCTGCTCGCGCTCGCCGCTGGCGTGCCCCTGACGGTCGACCTGCTCGGCGCGCTGCTCGACCGGACGCCCGGCGCGGTGGCCGAACTCGTCGCCGCGACCCGGGCGGCGGGCCTGCTCACCGCCGACCACCGGATCACGCCGCTCGTCCGGCGGGCGGTCGTCGCGCTCAGCCCGCCCACCGACCGGACGGCGGTCTGGCACCGGCTCGTCGACCAGCGGCTCGGCCGGGGCGGCCCGGTCCTGCCGCTGGTCTCCGCGCTGCGGACCGTCGGCGCCCTCGGCGACTGCCCCGCGCCCGCGCTGCGGATGGCCGCCGAGGAGGCGCTGGCCGAACAGCCGGCGCTGGCGGCCGAACTGTTCGCCGCCGCCACCGCCACCGGTTCGTCCGCCCTCGGCCGCCAGGCCGTCGCCGCGCTGCTCGCCGGCGACCTGGACACCGCCCTGCGGCTGGCCGACCGGCTGCTCGCCGGTGCCGCGCCGGACGACCGGGCCGAGGCTGCGGCCGTCGCCGCGACCGCCCTGGCGCACCGGGGGCAGACCGGCCGCAGCGTGGAGCTCTACCGGTGGTCGGGCACGCCCGCGGCGGCGGCCTTCGCCGAGGTCGGGTCGCTCGCCACCGCGACGCCGACCGGCGACGCCGGGTCGGTGGGCCCGGCGACCGGCGGTCCGCCGACGCTGGGCGCCGGCGCGGCCCGGCTGATGGCCGAGGGGGTCCGGGCCAGCATCGACGGTACGCCCACCACCGCGCTGTCCACCCTGGTGCAGGCGGCGGCCCTGCTGGAGCCGGACGGCCGCACCGTCCTCCTGCCCGACAGCCCCGCCGCGCTGGCCGCGCTGACCGGGGTGCACTGCGGGGAGCTGGACATCGCCGAGCGGGTGCTCGACCGGGCCACCGCCAGCGGGATCGGCGGTCCCCTGCTGGCCCGCCGCCACCTGCTGCTGCGGGCGTGGATCCTGATGCTACGGGGCCGCACGGCCGCCGCGGCCGACGCCGCCGCGGTGGCGACCGCCTCGGGTGGCCTGCTGGAGTCCCGCGACCTGCTCTTCGCCACGACCCTGGAGCTGGGGGTGGCCCGCCGCAACAGCGACCTGGGCGCGTTGCAGCGCGGTTGGGGGCACGCGCTGGACGCCGTGGTCCGGCACCCCGTCGACCTGTTCACCCTGCTGCCCCTCGGCGAGCTGGCGATCGCGGCGGCCCGGCTGGGCGAACTCGACCGGCTGGAACCGCACCTGCAGCTGGCCCGGACGTTGCTGGGCCGGCTGGGCGACCCGCCGCTGTGGAGCGCGCCGCTGCACTGGAGCGGGCTGCACGCCGCGATCCTCGCCGACCGGCCCGGCGCGGCCGAGGAACACGTGGCGGCCCTGACCGCCGCCGCGGACCACAGCCGGTACGCGGCGGTGGCCGCCACCGCCGCCGCGAGCTGGGTGGACGTCCTGCGGGGCACGGTCGACCCGGCCCGGGTCGAGGCCGCCGCCCGTGGCCTGTACGACGCGGGGTTCTGCTGGGACGCCGCCCGGCTCGCCGGGCAGGCCGCCATCCGCACGGCGGACCGGCGGGCGATGACCGCCCTGCTGGACTGTGCCCGGGTGTTCCAGGGCCGGCACGCGGGGGCGAGGAGCGGGACCACCGGCGGGAAGGGCGGGCCCGGCGGGGCCAGGGGCGGGCAGCGTCCCCCGGGCGGCGCGGCCCCACCGGCCGCCGAGGTCGACGCCGTGCCCCGTAGCGAGCTGAGCGAACGCGAGCACGAGGTGGCCGAGCTGGTGCTGGCCGGGTTGACCTACCGCGAGATCGGCGACCGGTTGTTCATCTCCGCCAAGACCGTGGAGCACCACGTGGCCCGGATGCGGTCGCGACTGAACTGCGCCAACCGCACCGAACTGCTGGCCCTGCTGCGCACCCTCGTCGCGGAGCGGATGGCCGTCACAGCCGGTGGGGCGTGGCGGGAACGGTCGACCACATGACGACGACCTGCCCGGACGCCCCACCCGGCACCGGTCCGGCAGCGACCGGCCCGGCTGCCGCCACGCCGAGCGGCACCGCGCCGGCCCTCGGCGATCCGGGGACGGTCGGCCAGCCCACCGCCGGACCGGCCGCCCACGCCACCCGGCCCGCAGGCGCGGCGGCCGGGAGCGACGCGCTCATGCGGGCACTGGACGCGCTGGTCGACCGGGTGCCCGGGGCCCGCCTCGCCGTGCTGCTCTCGCCCGACGGGCTCCGGCTCGGCGCCTCCCGGGGCACCGACGCGGCGGTGGCCGAGCAGGTCTCGGGCATGGTCGCCGGCCTGTGGGCGCTCGGCGCGGCCACGGCCCGGTTCTGCGCCGATGCCGAGCCACGACGGATCGTCACCCGGATGCCGGGGGCACTCCTGCACGTCACCGGCATCCGCACCGGCGTCGTCCTAGCCCTGCACACCGGCGAACAGTCCCGGGCGGCCGACATCGAGTTCGAGGTGGCGCGCTTCGTGACGGAGGCCGACCGGCACCTTCCCGCGCAGCCGCACCCACCGCCCGACGCGCCCGCACCAGGGGCGGCGCTGCCGACGCCCGCCGTCCCGCCCTGGTCGGGGGCGGCGCTGCCGGCACCCGTGCCGTCGGGGTCGGGGGCGGCGATTCCGATGCCTGTGCCGCCCGGGTCGGGGCCGGTCGTCCGGGCCGGGACCACCGCGCCCGGCCGGATCCGGCCGGCCCTCCTCGCGGCGGCCGCCGCGCCGCCGGCCCCGGGCGCGGCCGGCGGGGCGACCGAGGCCGAGCAGCTCGACCTCGCCTCCCTGGTGCTGGCCCGGCCAGGGACGGGCCGGCTGCCCCGCCTCAGCCCCGAGCAGGCGCGGATCGTCCGGCGGTGCCGGCGTCCGCTGTCGGTCGCCGAGATCGCCACCGACCTGGACCTGCCGGTGGGTGCCGTCCGCGTGCTGCTCGACGGGCTGCGCCGGGCGGGGCTGGTCGAGGTGCGGGACCTGCCGTCCCACGACGGGCGGCCCTCGCTGGAGCT
This sequence comes from Micromonospora sp. DH13, assembly GCF_020873825.1. NCBI lineage: Bacteria > Bacillati > Actinomycetota > Actinomycetes > Micromonosporales > Micromonosporaceae > Micromonospora > Micromonospora sp. DH13. The sequence continues at coordinate 231,201 of NZ_JAHWGR010000004.1, read as the reverse complement.
GCTGGAGCGGCTGCTCTCCGCGCTGCGGGCGTGGTGAGGATCAGTCCCGCTGGGCCGAGGGCACGGCGCAGGCGGCCGTGCCGCCCGGCAGCCGGTGCCGGTTGCGGGCCACCCAGCGGTACGCGGGCCAGGCCGCCGCACGGGCGGGCGGGAAGCGCAGCCCCGCCCCGGCGACCCGCCACAGGGGCCCGCTGTCGCCGAGCAGCCGCTCGATCGCGTCCGGCCCGGCGGCCCGGGAGCCGTCCGCGCCGACCCACTGCACGGCCTCGGTGCACTCGGCCTCCGTCAGGCCCAGCGCGTCGAGGTCCGCGAACTGCCAGGGCAGCACCCGCGCCCGGGTGGGGATGCGGCGCTCGATGAACTCCGCGCACTTCGTGCAGAACGCGCAGTCGCCGTCGTAGACGAAGGTCGACCTCTCCATACCCCCATCCTCCCCCGGCGTCCATCCCGCCGTGCGCCGGTGTCCGGCACGTCACTTGCACTTTGTTCGTACGCGTGTTCGAATGGGGTCCATGCGCTGGGACAACCTCTCCGCTCCCCCGGACGAGGCCGGTTCCGAGCGGGCAGCGCCGGCGGCTCCACCCCTGCCGCTGGCGCTGCCCGGCGCGGTCACCCGCACCTTCGACACGCCCGGCTTCGCGGGGATGACCTTCCACGAGGTGCGGGCGAAATCGATCATCAACCGGGTGCCGGGCACGTCCCGCGTCCCGTTCGAGTGGACGATCAACCCCTACCGGGGCTGCTCGCACGCCTGCGTCTACTGCCTCGCCCGCCACACGCACACCTACCTCGACCTCGACGCCGGGGCGGACTTCGACCGGCAGGTGATCGTCAAGGTCAACGCGGGCGAGCTGGTCCGCCGGGAGCTGGCCGCGCCGAGGTGGCGCGGCGCGCCCGTGGCGATGGGCACCAACGTGGACTGCTACCAGCGCGCCGAGGGGAAATACCAGCTCATGCCGCAGATCATCGCGGCGCTGCGCGACTTCGCTAACCCCTTCTCGATCCTGACCAAGGGCACCCTCCTGCTGCGGGACCTGCCGCTGCTGCGCCGGGCCGCCGAGGCCACCCGGGTCAGCCTGGCGTACTCGGTGGGGTTCGTCGACGAGGCGCTGTGGCGGGCGGTGGAGCCGGGCACCCCGAGCCCGCGCCGCCGGCTGGCGGCCGTCCGCGCGCTGACCGACGCCGGCTTCTCCGTCGGCGTGCTGATGGCCCCCGTCCTGCCCGGCCTCTGCGACGACGAGGCGTCGATCGACGCCACCGTGTCGGCCATCGCCGCCGCCGGGGCGGCCAGCGTGACGCCGCTGGCCCTGCACCTGCGCCCCGGTGCCCGCGAGTGGTTCGCGCGCTGGCTCGGCCGGGAGCACCCGCACCTTATCCCCCGCTACCGCGAGCTCTACCGGGCGGGCGCGTACGCGCCGCAGGCGTACCAACGGGAACTGGCCGCCCGGGTGCGCATCGCCGCCCGCCGGCACGGCCTGCTGCGCGCCGGGGCGGGCGAGGGCCGGCGGCCCGTCGCGGAGCCGGGCCCGCCGCCGGCCGAGCAGCTCACCCTCCTCTGAGCCGGGCGGCGGGCTAGAGTCGCGGGATGCGCAGCGCCCAGCAGATCCTCGCCGACTCCGCCGTGATCGCCGTCGTGGGCGCGTCCCGCGACCCCGGCAAGGCCGCGCACCGGGTGCCGGCGCAGATGCAGCGGTACGGCTGGCGCATCATCCCGGTCAACCCGACCGTCGACGAGCTGTTCGGCGAGCGGGCGTACGCGTCGCTGGCCGACATCCCGCACCCGGTGGACCTGGTGGACGTGTTCCGCCCGGCCCGGGACGCCGTCGGGGTGGTCCGCGAGGCGGTGGCGATCGGCGCGCCCGCGGTCTGGTTGCAGCTCGGGATCGTCTCGCCGGAGGCGCGGCGGATCGCCGAGGAGGCCGGCGTCGACTACGTCGAGGACCGCTGCCTGATCATCGAGCGGGCCGCCGCCGACCTGACGCGCCTCGGCTAGCCGGCGGCCCTTCCGTGCACCGTCAGAGCTTGTAGTCGCGCAGGAGGCCGCGGGAGATGATGGTCTTCTGGATCTCCGAGGTGCCCTCGCCGATGAGCAGGAACGGGGCCTCCCGCATCAGCCGCTCGATCTCGTATTCCTTGGAGTAGCCGTAGCCGCCGTGGATGCGGAACGCCTCCTGGACGACCTCGGCGCAGTATTCGGAGGCGAGCAGCTTGGCCATCCCGGCCTCGACGTCGTTGCGCTGGCCGGCGTCCTTGAGCCGGGCGGCGTTGACCATGAGGGCGTGCGCGGCCTCGATCTTCGTGCCCATCTCGGCGAGCTTGAACGCGATCGCCTGGTGCTTCGCGAGCGGCTGGCCGAAGGTCCTGCGCTGCTGGGCGTACGCGACGGCCAGCTCGAACGCGCGGATGGAGATGCCGCAGGCGCGGGCGGCGACGTTGACGCGGCCGACCTCGATGCCGTCCATCATCTGGTAGAAGCCCCGGCCGACCTGCCCCTCGCCGCCGAGCACGGCGGAGGCGGGGACGGCGACGCCGTCGAGCACCATCTCGGTGGTCTCGACGCCCTTGTAGCCCATCTTGTCGATCCTGCCGGGGATGGTGAGGCCGGGCGCGGTCTCGCCGAAGCCGGGCTCCTTCTCCAGCAGGAAGGTGCTCATGTTGCCGTAGACCGAGTCGGCCCCGGTGTCGGTCTTGACCAACGTGGCGACCACCGAGGAGTACGCGCCGTTGGTCAGCCACATCTTCTGGCCGTTCAGGACGTAGGTGTCGCCGTCACGGACCGCCTTGGACCTGATCGCCGAGACGTCCGAGCCGCACTCGGGCTCCGACATGGAGAACGCGCCGCGCACCTCGCCGGTGGCCATCCTCGGCAGCAGCCGGGCCCGCTGCTCGGCGGAGCCGTGCTGCGAGATCAGGTACGCCACGATGAAGTGCGTGTTGACGATGCCGGAGATCGACATCCAGCCCCGGGACAGCTCCTCGACCACCAGGGCGTAGGTCAGCAGGGACTCGCCCAGGCCGCCGTGCTCCTCGGCGATGGTGAGGCCGAACAGCCCCATCTCGCGCATCCCGTCGAGGATGTCGGTGGGGTACTCGTCGGCGTGCTCCAGCCGCTGCGCGTGCGGGATGATCTCCCGGTCGGCGAACTCGCGGACGGTCTCCAGGATCGACCGCTGCACGTCGGTCAGGCCGGGCGTCTGGGCGAGTCTGGCCATCTCAGCCTCCGGGGATCACTCATCGACGCGTTACTCGTGGGTAACTGAACGCCCGGTAAGTATCGACCGCCGGGGCGGCGAGGCCAAGGCGACCAGTCCACCCAAGCGCTGTGAAAAGGTTCACCGCTGCGGGTAGCGTCCGCAATGGGCCAGGTCACGACGGGTAGCGGGAGGTGCCGGATGAGTTATCCACCGCGCGAGCCGGACGAACCGCCATCCCCGTACGAGCCACCGCCGCCCGGCCAGTACGAGCCACCGCCATCGCCGTACGAGCCGCCGCCGGCCGCCCGGTACGAGCCACCGCAGCCCGGACAGTACGGCGGCCCGCCCCCGGGCTACGGGCAGTACGGCCCGCCGGGGCAGGGCCAGTACGGCCCGCCTCCCGGTCAGGGGCGGGGCACCAACGTCCTCGCCGTGCTGTCGCTGGTCTTCGCGTTCGTCTTCGCGCCCGCCGGCATCGTGCTCGGCCACGTGGCCAAGCGGCAGATCCGGCGCACCGGCGAGGACGGCGACCAGCTCGCCACCTGGGGCCTGATCCTCAGCTACATCTTCACCGTGATCGGCCTGATCGCCTGCTGCGGCTGGCTCGGGCTGGTCTTCTGGGGCGGCTCCACGGACGGCAGCTCCTACAACTGATCCGGCCGGAGCCCGGCGGCGGTCGACGGCCCCGGCCGGAGCCCGGCGGCGGTCAGCGGAACTGCGCCTCCCGGACGCTGTTGCCACCGTCGACCACCAGCATCTGCCCCGTGATGTACGACGCGGCCGGCGAGCAGAGGAAGGCGATCGCGGCGGCCACCTCGTCCGGGGTGCCAGGGCGGCCCACCGGCGTGCCGAGGCCCTGCCGGATCTCCGCCACGGTGGAGGCGGCGGTGTGGATGGTGCCGGGGGCCACCGAGTTCACCGTCACCCCGTCGGCGATCATCTCCATCGCCAGCGCCCGGGTCAGCCCCACCACGCCCGCCTTCGCCGCCGCGTACGCCGCCTCGGTGGGCAGGGCGTTCACCGGACCGGCCGTGGCCGCCAGGTTGACGATCCGCCCCCAGCCGCGCTCGGCCATCCCACCGATGAACGCCCGACTGCACAGGAACGCCGTGGTCAGGTTCCGGTCGATCTCGCCGCGCCACTCGTCGTAGCTGAGCTGGGCCACCGGGCGCAGCACCTCCGGGCTGGCCCGGCTCGCCAGGCCGGCGTTGTTGACCAGCACCTCGACGTCGCCGAGCTGCTCGGCCACCGCGTCGGCGAGCGCGCCGACCTCCGACTCGTCGGTGAGATCGGCGACGAACCCGGTCACCCCCAGCTCGCCGGCCCGCTCGTGGATGCGCCGGGTGGTGGAGACGATGGCCACCCGGGCCCCCAGGTCCGCCAGGCGGCGGGCGGTGGCGTACCCGATGCCGTCGGGGCTGCCCGCGCCCGTGACCAGGGCGACCCGGCCGTCGAGCCGCATGGTGACCGGCTCCGGCAGCGCCACCGGGGCGTCCTCGTCGGCCGGGCCGGCCCCGGTGGTGGGGCGGCTGCGCCGGGTCATGCCCGGGCGGCTCACGTCCCGTCGTGGTCGGCTGCCGGAGCGGTCCGCGGCGCGCGCGTCGATTGCCATGCCGCGATCCTGCCGGTTCGCCCTGCTCCGGGCAACGCGGCACCCGGTGACGGACGCCGCGTTTTGGGTGGTCCTGGCTACCCTGACCGCGCACCCTCGACGAGACGCGGAGAGAAGCCATGACCTACCCCCCACCGGCCGACGGTCCGAGCGACCCCTGGTCCCAGCCGTCCACACCGCCGGTCGACCCGACGCTGCCGACGAGCGGGCAGCCGATCGGCGGTGACCCGTACGCGCCGGCCGACCCGTACGCGGGGATGAAGATGGAGCAGGCCGCGCCGGTCGCCGACCCCTACGCCGCGCCCGGCTACGCCCCGGCCGGCTACCCGGCGGCGGGCTACCCGGGGTACGGGTACCCGCCGCCGCCGAGGACCAACGGGATGGCCATCGCGGCGCTGGTGCTCGCCCTCGTCGGCATCGGCTCCTGCATCACCGCGCCGATCGGCGCGATCCTCGGGCACGTGGCCCGCAAGCAGATCCGCGAGACGGGCGAGGGCGGCGAGGGGATGGCGAAGGCGGCCATCATCGTCGGCTGGATCCTGACCGGCCTGATGGTGCTGGCGATCCTCTTCTACGTGGTGCTGATCGTCATCGCCATCACCACGAGCGATTCCGGCAGCGGAACCAGCTACGGCTACTGACCGGCCCGGTGCCGTCCCCGGTCGGGGGCGGCACCGTAGCCCGCCGGCTCTCAGCTCACGGAGCGTCGGTCCCTCGACGGGGCGGTCGGCGGCGTCGGGTCACTCGGCGGGCGGCGTGAAGCGCGACGTGCGGGTCATGCCGGCCGCCCGGCCCTTGGCGGCGATCACCAGGGCCATCTTGCGGGACGCCTCGTCGATCATCTCGTCGCCGAGCATGACCGCGCCGAGCCGGCCGCCGGCCTCCGAGGTGTAGTGCTCGTACGCGTCGAGGATCAGCTCGGCGTGGTCGTAGTCGGCCTGGGCCGGCGAGTAGACCTCGTTGGCGGCGTCGATCTGGCCGGGGTGCAGCACCCACTTGCCGTCGAAGCCCAGCGCGGCCGAGCGCTTCGCCACCTCGCGGAACGCGTCGGTGTCCCGGATCTGCAGGAACGGGCCGTCGATGGCCTGCAGGTCGTGCATCCGGGCGGCCATCAGGATGCGCATCAGGATGTAGTGGTAGGGGTCGCCCGGGTAGTCCGGCATGAGCCCGCCGACCACCAGCGACCTCATGTTGATCGAGGCCATGAAGTCGGCCGGGCCGAAGATGATCGTCTCGACGCGGGGCGAGGCGGCGGCGATGGCGTCGACGTTGACCAGCCCGGCCGCGTTCTCGATCTGCGCCTCGATGCCGATCCGGCCGACCGGCAGGCCGAGGGTCTTCTCCAGCTGGGTGAGCGTCAGGTCCAACCACTGCACCTGGGCGGCGTCCTGCACCTTGGGCAGCATGACGCAGTCCAGGTGCGCGCCGGCCCCCTCCACGACGTCGATCACGTCCCGGTACGTCCACGGGGTGGTCAGGTCGTTGACCCGGACCACCCGGGTCTTGCCGGCCCAGTCGCCCTCGTTGAGGGCAGCCACGATGTTCTTGCGCGCGTCCGGCTTGGCCAGCGGCGCGACGGCGTCCTCCAGGTCGAGGAAGACCTGGTCGGCGGGGAGGCCCTGGGCCTTGCCGAGCATTTTGACGCTGGAGCCCGGCACGGCGAGGCAGGACCGGCGGGGACGACCGGCGGCGGTCATGGAGCCTCCTTCCGGCGCGGCGGGCAGGCCGACGCCACCTGTTCGGCAAGCGGATGACTGAACGATCGCAAAGGTGCTTGTGACGCCACGGTAGCCTCGTGCCGTGACTGGGGTGAATGGGCCTGTGGAGGATCTCACGGGGCGGCGCACCGTGGTGGTGACGGGCGCCAGCTCCGGCATCGGCCTCGCCGCCGCGGTGGAGCTGGCCCGCCGGGGCGACCGGGTGGTGCTGGTCGGGCGGGACCCGGCCCGGCTCCAGGCCGCGGGCGAGCGGGTGCGGGAGGCCAGCGGCGAGCGGCCCGAGCTGTTCCGGGCCGACTACGCGGTCCTCGACGACGTGCGGGGGCTCGCCGAGCGGCTGCGCGCCGCGTACGACCGGATCGACGTGCTGGCCAACAACGCCGGCGCGATCGTGCTGCGCCCGGTGACCACGGTCGACGGGTTCGAGCTGTCCATGCAGGCCAACCACCTCGCGCCGTTCCTGCTCAGCACCCTGCTGCGGGACCGGGTGGGCCGGCTGGTGGTGACCGCCTCCGGCGCGCACCGCAGCGGCGTCCTCGACCCCGACGACCTCAACGCCGCCCTGCGCGGCTACCGCTCGATGCGCGCGTACGGCACCAGCAAGCAGGCGAACATCCTGTTCACCGGCGAGGCGGCCCGGCGCTGGCCGGACATCCCGGCGTACTGCTTCCACCCGGGCGTGGTGCGGACCCGGTTCGGCGCGGACAGCCGGCTGGTCGCCCTCGGCATGCGGATCATGCCGTTCCGCAGCCCGGAAAAGGGCGCGGAGACCCTGGTCTGGCTGGCCAACCAGGATCCGGCCCGGCTGGTCGACGGCGGCTACTACGCCGACCGTCGACCCCGCCGACCGCTGCGCAAGGCCACCGACCCGCAGCTCGCCGCCCGGCTCTGGGAGGCCAGCGCGAAGGCGGTCGGCGTCGAGCCGTGACCCGGGGCTACTGCTTGGCGTGGCTAGGCCCCGTGCCGGTGTCGGCTGCCAGCGGGGCCGCGGCGACCGGGAGCGGGGCGGGGACGGTGCGGCGACCGGCGCGGGACCCGCCGAGCACCACCACCGTGACGCCGGCCAGGATCAGCGCGAGCCCCGGCAGCGCGCCGACCCGGGGCAGCTGGCCGAGCCAGGCCCAGGCGATCAGGGCCGCCCCGGGCGCCTCCAGCAGGATCAGCATGCTGACCGTGGTCGCGGAGACCCGCCGCAGCGCATAGTTGAACATCGAGTGGCCGAGCAGCTGGGCCCCGGCCACCAGGCCGAGGATCGCCAGCCAGGTGCCGGTGTCGTAGCCGCCCAGCGGCACGCCGCCGACCAGGCAGACGACCAGCAGGATCAGCGCGCATACCCCGTAGCAGATGGTGGTGTAGGTGGTGGTGCTGACGGTGACCCGGGCCCGTTCCCCGAGGGCGGTGTAGACCGCCGCGAACAGGCCGCCGGCCACCGCGAGCAGGTCGCCGGCGAACGCCCGGCCGGAGACGGCGAAGTCGGCCCCGGAGGCGAGCACCGCCCCGGCGACCGCCACCGCGATGCCGACCCAGACGGCCGGCGGCAGCCGCCGGCCCTGGCCCCGGGCGATCAGCCCCTGCCAGGCCGGCTGGGTGGCGACCAGGGCGACGGCGGCGGCGACCGAGGTGAGCTGGACGCTCGGCATCCAGGTCGCGAAGTGGGCGGCCAGCGCCACCCCCGACAACACGCACAACCAGCCCTCGCGCCGGCCGGCAACCGCCGGTGCGCGCCCGTCGCGGCCCGTAGCTGCGGGCCCCTCGCGGCCCGCGCCCGCCAGCCCCTCGCGACCCGTGCCCGACCGGGTCAGCGCCCGGAACTCCGCCCGCCGCCGGGCCAGCGCGAACGGGCCCAGCACCCCGACGGCGAGCAGGTTGCGCCAGAAGGCGATCGCCAGGGCGGGCGCGGCGGCGAAGGCGACCAGCGGCGCGGACGACGAGACCGCGAGGACGGCCAGGGCGAGGACCCCGCCGGTCAGGGGGCCCACCGGGCGGTGGTGGTGAGGGACGGGCACGGGAAGCAATCCTTACACGAGCAGCGCGACGACCACCCGTCACCACAGAACGTCAGCGTTCGATTACGATCGTCACATCCGCCGGCGACCCTCCCCCTCGACGTCCGGAGGCACTCCCCCATGCCCGTTTTTCGTGCGGTGCTGTTCGACTTCTTCGGCACGCTCACCCGTTGCGTGCAACGCGGTGCGGCCCACCGGTCCACCGCCGAGCTGCTCGGCTGCCCGGTCGACGCGCTCGTCGACGTGCTCGACCGCAGCTACTACCAGCGGGCCAGCGGGCGGTTCGGCGACGCCGTGGCGACCCTGCGCTGGGTGTGCGCGCAGGCGGGCGTACACCCGCCGGAGAGTGCGCTGCGCGCGGCCGTCGCCGCCCGGCAGCGGGCGGTCCGCGCGGACACCCGGCTGCGCGACGAGGCGGTGCCCGTGCTGACGGCGCTGCGCGCGGCGGGCGTACGCACCGGCCTGGTCAGCGACTGCACCCACGAGCTGCCGGAGTTCCTGCCGCAGCTGGCCGTGGCCCCGCTGCTCGACGTGCGGGTCTTCTCGGTGCAGCTCGGGCGCTGCAAGCCCGACCCGGCGCTCTACCTGTCGGCGTGCGGCCCGCTCGGCCTGTCCCCGGGCGACTGCCTGTACGTCGGCGACGGCGGCAGCCAGGAGCTCACCGGCGCGCGGCGGGCCGGCATGACGGCGGTGCGGCTGGCCGCCCCGGACCTCGCCGAGCACATGGTCTTCAACGCCGAACCGGCCTGGGACGGGCCGGAGCTGGGCTCGCTGAGCGACGTCCTCGACCTGGTGGACCCGGTCGCCGTGCCGGCCTGACCCGCCTGCGGCGGGCCGGTCAGCGGCGGCGGACGCGGTGCAGCCGGAACGGTCGGCGGGTGGCCCGGACCACCGGGGTCGCCCGGGGCGGCTCCGCCAGCGAGGCGTCCGGCAGCCGGTCCCCGGCGGCCGGTTCGCCGGCCGGGGTGAGCCGGACCAGGGCGCAGTCGTCGGCGGCCCACCGCTGCACCAGGTCGGCCGCGGAACCGGGGGCGTTGAGCCGCTTGGCGGCGACCGCCGGGGCCAGGGCCGTCCACTCCTCGGTGCCCGGGGCCAGCCGGGTCACCCGGGCCGGCCAGGTGACGATCCGGCCGCCGTGGTCGCCGCGCAGCGTCACCTGCGCCTCGGCCGCCTCCGCGAGCCCGGGCGCGGCCTGCTCGCCGGGGCCGCTCACGACCAGGAGCGACCCTGGCGACGGTACGCACCACAGCGCCCGCGCCGGCCCGCCCGCGACGCCCACCCAGGCGACGGCGGCCTTCTTCACCGCCTCGTCGACCAGGGGCGTGCCGATTCGCCCGTCCACCTCGTCAGTCACCCCGGCATCCTCCCGCATGCCCACCTGCCCGCGCGAGCGTACGGCGACGCCGTCCCGCCCATCGCTGGTGAGAGGGGTTCCCTTCTCTACCGCAGGCGTTAACAGGGGGCCCTTCCTTACACCTCAGCCGACGAAGGGTGGGACGGCGATCTCGCCGCGCGCCACCGGCATCACGTCGCCGCGCACCGTCGCACCGACCGCCGCACCGCCGGCCGCGGTGACCGTGCACGCCAGCAGGGACGGGCGGCGCAGCTCGGCGCCCTGCCGGACGGTGTAGGAGGAGCGCCCCTCGCCGGGGAGCAGCCCGCTGGCGACCAGCCACACGCCGAGCCCGAGGGCGGCCGAGCCGGTCGCCGGGTCCTCCGGCACGCCGTGCCCGGGGACGAAGACGCGGGCGTGCGCGGTTTGCGAGTCGGCGTCCCAGGAGAAGACGCTGATGTGTTCGAGGCCGTACCGCTGCGCCGCCGCCGGGTCGACCCGGGCGCGGGCCACCGCGTCCGGCCGCACCGGCAGGTACGGGAACTCCAGCCCGCACCCGGCGACCCGGGGCGGTGGGCCGGCGTGGTCGGCGGCGGTGAGGCCGGCCATCTCCAGCAGCGGCTCCAGGTCCAGCTCGGGCCCGAGCGTCGGCACGCCGCCGGTCAGCGTCGCGCCGTGCGCGGTGACCTCGATCGGCAGCACCCCGGCCCCGCACTCCTGGGTGATCTGCCCCACGCCGAACAGGCCCCGGCGGCTCGCGGTCACCGCCGCGCCGACGCTGGGATGGCCGGCGAACGGCAGCTCGTCGGTGGGAGTGAAGATCCGCGCCCGGTAGGTGGCCCCGACCTGGGTCGGCGGCAGCACGAACACCGTCTCGGACAGGTTGAACTCCAACGCGAGCGACTGCATCTGTTCGGTGGCCAGCCCCTCGGCGCCGAACACGACGGCAAGCGGGTTGCCGGCGAACGGGCGGTCGGTGAAGACGTCCACGATCTCGTAGGCCAAGGTCGACATGTTGATAAACAGTAGGCGCTTAGGCTGGTGCCCGTGAGCACGCCGAACCGGGTCTACATCGCCCGACTCGCCGGAGTCGCCGTCTTCGACCCGAACGGCGACCAGGTGGGTCGGGTGCGCGACGCGGTGGCCCGGCTCCGGCCCACCCAGCGCCCGCCGGAGGTGGTGGGTCTGGTCGCCGAGATGCCGATGCGCCGGCGGATCTTCCTGTCGATCAACCGGATCACCACCATCGACGCCGACGCGGTGGTGCTCGGCAGCGGCACGCTCAACCTGCGCCGGTTCGAGAAGCGCCCCAACGAGCTGCTGGTGCTCCAGGAGCTGCTGGACCGGCGCGTGCAGCTCGACCCGGGCGGCCAGCCCGGGTCGGTGGTCGACGTGGCCATGGAGCGCAGCCGGGGCGGCGAGTGGTCGCTGACCCGCGTCGCCGTCCGCGAGCACACCGGCCGGCTCACCCGCCGCGGCCACCTGCACCAGGTCGAGTGGGACCGGGTGCGCGGCCTCAGCGGCATCGGCGAGAACCGGGGTACGGCGAACCTGCTCGCCGTCCTGGAGGACATGCGCCCGGCCGACCTGGCCAACGCCCTGCAGGACCTGCCGGACAGCCGGCGCAACGAGGTGGCGGCGGCGCTGGACGACGAGCGGCTGGCCGACGTACTCAGCGAGCTGCCCGAGCACGACCAGGTGGAGATCCTCGCCGCGCTGGACCGGGAGCGGGCCGCTGACGTGCTGGAGGAGATGGACCCGGACGACGCCGCCGACCTGCTCAACGAGCTTCCCCCGACCGAGCAGGACGTGCTGCTGGACCTGATGGAGCCCGGCGAGGCCGACCCGGTCCGTCAGCTGCTCAAGTACTCGTCGGGCACGGCGGGCAGCGTGATGACCTCCGAGCCGGTGATCCTCCCGCCGGACGCCACGGTCGCCGAGGCGCTGGCCCGGATCCGGGAGGAGCAGCTCTCCCCGGCCGTGGCCGCGCAGGTCTTCGTGACCCGTGCGCCGCTGACCACCCCGACCGGCCGCTACCTGGGCATGGTGCACTTCCAGCGGCTGCTGCGGGAGCCACCGGCCGACCTCCTCGGCGGGGTGGTGGTCAACGACATCGACCCGCTGCGCCCGGCCACCCCGCTGCCGGAGATCACCCGCCGGATGGCCACGTACGACCTGGTCGCCATGCCGGTGGTGGACCGCAACAACCGGCTCGTCGGCGCGGTGACCGTCGATGACGTGCTGGACCACTCGTTGCCGCGCGACTGGCGGGACCGGGACGCCCCGACCGCCCCCGCGCCGGTGCACGAGGTGCTGGACGGCGACGATGAGTGAGCAGCGGCGGGCGGAGCGGCTGGACCAGCCGCGCGAGCCCCGGGGCGTGAAGCTGCCCCGGTTCGACCCGGAGGCGTTCGGCCGGTGGTCCGAGGGGATCGCCCGGGGCATGGGCACGGCGAACTTCATCGTCTACATGACGGTGGTGATCGCCGCCTGGTTCGGCTGGAACACCCTGGCCCCGGCGGACCTGCGCTTCGACCCGTACACCTTCACGTTCCTGACCCTGGTGCTCTCCCTCCAGGCGTCCTACGCGGCGCCGCTGATCCTGCTCGCGCAGAACCGGCAGACGGACCGGGACCGGGTGGCGCTGGAGGAGGACCGGCGGCGCGCGACCATGCAGAAGGCGGACACCGAGTACCTGGCCCGGGAGGTCGCGGCGCTGCGGATCGCGCTGGGCGAGGTGGCGACGCGGGACTTCCTCCGTTCGGAGCTGGCCCGACTGGCCGAGGAGCTGGACGAGGCCGCCCAGCGCCGGCAGAAGCTGGAACGCCGGCAGCAGGAGCGTCCGGCGCAGGAGCGCCCGCCGCCGCGCGGGGGTGGGGCGCACCTCGACGAGCCCCTCGACGAGCTGGACGGCGACTTCGCCCGGGGCGGCCGTCCGGAGGGGTCGACCGGCGGGCGCTGACCAGCCTGCCGGGCCTGGTGAACAGGGCTGGTGGGCGCGCTGACCAGGCCGGGTGGGCCATCGATTCGCTCACACCGGGGCCCGCCGACGGCCGGCACCTATCGCCCCCGACGTAGCATTGCGGGCATGTCAGCACCCGTCAGCACCGTCGAGGACGCCGTCCAGGCCGCCCTGGCCACCGTCGACGACCCGGAGATCCGCCGGCCCATCACCGACCTCGGCATGGTCCGCTCCGCCCAGGTCGGCGACGACGGCGTGGTCCGGGTCGAGCTGCTGCTCACCGTGGCCGGCTGCCCGCTGAAGGACAAGCTGCGCGCCGACATCACCGCCGCCGTCGGCGCGGTGCCCGGGGTGACCGGGGTGGAGATCGAGTTCGGGGTGATGAGCCCCGAGCAGCGCCAGGGTCTCCAGGCGAAGCTGCGCGGGGGTTCCGCCACCGAGGAGCCGGTGATCCCGTTCGCCCAGCCCGGCTCCCGCACCCGCGTGTACGCGGTCGCCAGCGGCAAGGGCGGCGTCGGCAAGTCCAGTGTCACGGTGAACCTGGCCGCCGCGCTGGCCGCCCGGGGGTTGAACGTCGGCGTCGTCGACGCGGACATCTACGGCCACTCGGTGCCCCGGATGCTCGGCGCGGACGGTCGCCCGACCCGGGTGGAGGACCTGATCATGCCGCCGCAGGCGCACGGCGTGAAGGTGATCTCGATCGGCATGTTCACCTCGGGCAACGCGGCCGTGGTGTGGCGCGGCCCGATGCTGCACCGGGCGTTGCAGCAGTTCCTCGCCGACGTCTACTGGGGCGACCTGGACGTGCTCCTGCTCGACCTGCCCCCGGGCACCGGCGACGTGGCCATCTCGCTGGCCCAGCTGCTGCCGAACGCCGAGATCCTGGTGGTCACCACGCCGCAGGCCGCCGCCGCCGAGGTGGCCGAACGGGCCGGCGCGATCGCCCTCCAGACGCACCAGCGGGTGGTCGGCGTGATCGAGAACATGTCGTGGCTGGAACTGCCGGACGGCTCCCGGATGGAGGTCTTCGGCTCCGGCGGCGGCACGACCGTGGCCGAGTCGCTGACCCGGACGATCGGGGCACAGGTGCCGCTGCTCGGGCAGATCCCGCTGGACACCCGGGTCCGGGAGGCCGGCGACGCCGGCAACCCGATCGTGCTGGCCGAGCCGGATTCGCCGGCTGCGAAGGCCCTCGGTCAGGTCGCCGACCGGCTCGCGGTGCGGCGGGAGTCGCTGCTCGGTAAGCCCCTCGGCCTGAAGCCGGCCGGCCGCTGACGGTCGGCCGCTGACGGCTGGCCGCTGACGGTCGGCCGTTTCCGCCGGTGGCGATGGCCACCCGGCGGGCCGGCCCCTCGGCGCTCCCGGCGGGATGACTCGTCTCGCCGCATAGGGAGCTGAGTCGAATACGACATCAGCCGATCTCGCCGGGACAGCGTGGGTCGACCGGCGGACCGCCGGCACGATCCTTCTGATCACCCGGTCCCGGCGGCAGGGCGGTGATGTCGTATCTGACTCAGCTCCCTATGCGCCGACCTGTGCATCGGCCGCCACGCGGGCCGGAGGCCGGGGGCGGGGTTCCGACCGGGAGGCGCGCCCCACCGGCGACGAAGGCCGGGGTCAGGTGGCGTCGTCGTAGCTGGCCGTGCGGGGGGCCGGGGCCGTGCCGCCGGAGGTGGCCGTGACCGCGCCGCCCGAGGCCGTCGACTTCAGGTCGACCGCCTTGGCCACGTCCTTCAGGTCGTCGTGCACGGCGGTGACGTCCGCGCGGAGGCTGTCGTAGACGCCCTGCAGCGGCTTCCGGATCGCCTGCTCGTCCTCCTCGCTGAGCAGGTGCTTGCGGATGAACGCCTTCGGGTGCAGGTCCTCCAGCTGGATGTCGGTGCCCAGCTCACGGCTCAGGTCGCCGGTCGCGTTGCGGGCCATGGCGCGCAGGTTACGGACCATGCGCAGCCCGTCGCTGATCACGTTGGGCAGCCGGTCACCGAAGATCAGCAGCGCCAGGAGCAGCAGCGCGGCGATCTCCCACCAGTTGAGGTTCTCGAACACTGCTGGGCCTCCTCGTGGGCATCAGGCCAAGCGTACGCAGGTGAAGGCTCCTCGGGGAGGGGCCGGTGGGTCTCACTTGACGTCCGCGGCGAGCGTCACCGAGGCGTTCTGCCGGCTCGAACCGCGCCGGTACTCCACGGTCACCACGGACCCCGGCGCGAACTTGCGTACCAGGGCGATCAGGTCGGTCGGGTCGGTCATCGGGCGGCCGGCGAGCCGCAGGATCACGTCCCCCGCCCGCAGCCCGGCCCCGGCCGCCGGGCCCGACGGCTCCACCGACGCCAGGCGTACGCCGCCGGTGCCGCCGCTGGCCGCGCCGGTGCCGCCGACCTGGGCGCCGATGACCGTACGGCGGGCCTTGCCGGTGCCGATGATGTCCTGGGTGACCCGCTTCGCCTGGTTGATCGGGATGGCGAAGGCGAGCCCGATGTTGCCGGCCTCCTGCCCGTCGGCCACCAGCGACTTGATCGTCGAGTTCACCCCGATCACCCGGCCGGCCGAGTCCACCAGCGGGCCGCCGGAGTTGCCGTGGTTGACCGCGGCGTCGGTCTGGATGGCCGCGTAGTAGCGGGTCGGCCCGCCCGGGTCGCCCGCCTGCATCGTCCGGTCCAGGGCGCTCACGATGCCGGCGGTCACCGTGTTGGCCAGGGACAGCGGCGAGCCGATGGCCAGC
The DNA here is from genome assembly GCF_020873825.1 of Micromonospora sp. DH13. Taxonomy (NCBI): domain Bacteria; kingdom Bacillati; phylum Actinomycetota; class Actinomycetes; order Micromonosporales; family Micromonosporaceae; genus Micromonospora; species Micromonospora sp. DH13. The sequence continues at coordinate 215,657 of NZ_JAHWGR010000004.1, read as the reverse complement.
ACCGGGTCGCCGACGGCGAGGGCGTCGGAGTCACCGAACTCCACCGGCCGCAGGTTTGTGGCGGAGGCCACCTTGATCACCGCGATGTCGGACTCCGGGTCCTGGCCGACGACGCTGGCGGCGGCGGTGCTGCCGTCGTTGAACACCACCGACGCCTTGCCGGTGCCCCCGGCGACGACGTGGTCGTTGGTGATCACGTAGCCGTCGGCGCTGACGATGAAGCCGGAACCCTCGCTCGTCCCGCCCAGGCTGGCCACCCGGACGGTGACCACGCTGGGCAGCACGCGTTGGGCTACCCCGGCCAGCGACTCCGGCTTGCGCTGGGCCAGCGCCGGGGCCTCGGCGGAACCGGCACCGAGCACCGGGCCGCCGGCCGCGCCGCCGCGCACCGCGAAGGCGTACCCCAGGGCACCGCCGAGGGTCCCGGCGAGCAGCGCGGTGATCAGCGGGATGAGCAGCAGTTGGCGCAGCGTCGGCCGGCCCGGCGCGTCCGGGTCGACGACCGGCTCCGGCTCCGCGGCACCGTCGACGGGGCCGGGCACCACCACCGCCGCCGGGGCGTACGGGTCGCGCCACGGGTCGGCGAGCGCGTCGGACCACCAGGGCGAGGTCGCGGAACCCTGGTGGACGCCGTCGGGCGCCGTCGGCGGCCCGGCCGGCGGCGCACCGGCCCCCGGCGGTGCCGCCGGAGTCGGAGCTCCCCCGGGCTGGCGCCAGTCCCAGCCGTCGGTCACGTCGGTGCCTCCCAGTCGTCCCCGGCCCCCTCGCCCCGGGCCGGCAGGGCTGGCCGGTCCGACGACGGGGATACCGCATCCAGGATTACACGAATGCCGCGAGTGCAGTCAGCGGTTGCGGTGCGTGACCGGCCGGTGGGAACCGCCCGATCGGGCACGTTCCACCGTGATCGTCGGGCACCGGACTCGCGGCTGCGCCCGTTCGCCCCCGCCTCTAGGCTCATACCGCCAACCCGCCCCCGACGGAGGTGTCCCATCGCCACGGCCGCCAGTTCCGGCAGCTCGACGACCCCGGCGTCGCAGTTCGCCGAGTCGTACGTCACCGAGGATCTCGTGCTGCGGACCGCCCGCAGCCTCGCCCGCGAGGTGGGCCTCGACGCGGTGACCCCGGGCACGGGGGCGGCCCTGCGGCTGCTCGCCGCCGCCGGGAGCGCGCGGGCGGTGGTCGAGATCGGCACCGGCACCGGCGTGAGCGGCGTGTGGTTGCTGCGGGGCATGCGCGCCGACGGCGTCCTCACCACCATCGACGTCGAGGTGGAACACCAGCGGATCGCCCGTCGGATCTTCGCCGAGGCGGGCTTCCCCTCCGGGCGCACCCGCATCATCACGGGGCGGGCGCTGGAGGTGCTGCCCCGGCTCGCCGACGGCGCGTACGACATGGTCTTCGTCGACACCGAGGCCACCAACTTCAGCTCCTGCGTGGCCGCGGCGCTGCGGCTGCTGCGCCGCGGCGGGGTGCTCGCCCTGCACGGCACGCTGGCCGACGGCCGGATCGGCGATCCCGCGGCCCGGGACGTGGAGACGGTGACCACCCGGGAGACGATCAAGGCGCTCCGGGAGTCCGAGGACTGGACGCCGGCGCTGCTCCCGGTCGGTCACGGCCTGCTCGCCGCCGTGAAGTGCTGAGTCACGCCGCCCGCCGCGCGAAGCCCTGAGCCGCCCCCGCCGCCGGGGAGGCGCACGTCACCCGAGGGTGGCCAGCCAGCGCAGCAGGCCGCGCACCCCCCAGCCGGTGGCGCCGCGGGTCAGCTCGGCGGCGTCGCCGTCGGCCCAGGAGGGCGCGGACATGTCGACGTGCAGCCAGCGCTGCCGCAGGTCACCGGTGAACTCACGCAGGTAGAGCGCGGCCAGCACCGACCCGCCGCCGGAGTTCGGGGCGCTGTAGAGGTCGGCCACGTCGCTGCCCAGGTATTCGACGTAGTCGGCCGGCAGCGGCATCCGCCAGGCCGACTCACCGGCCGCGTCGATCGCGGCCAGCACGTCGGCGGCCAGCTCGTCGTTGTCGGAGTAGAGCGCGCCGGTGCGCTTGCCGAGCGCCACCATGTTCGCCCCGGTCAGCGTCGCCAGGTCGATCAGCAGGTCGGGCTTGAGCTCGGCGACGGCGTACGCCAGCGCGTCGGCGAGCACCAGCCGCCCCTCGGCGTCGGAGTTGGTGGTCTCGCTGGTCACGCCGCCGTAGTGGGTGATGACGTCGCCGGGGCGGAACGCCGACCCGCTGACCGCGTTCTCCGCCAGCGGCGCCAGGGTGGTGATCCGGACCGGCAGCCGCAGCGCGGCCGCGCCCAACGTGGCGGCGACGACGGCGGCGGCCCCGGCCATGTCCTTGCGCATCAGCTTCATGGCGGGCACCGGCTTGATGGAGATGCCGCCGGTGTCGAAGGTGATCCCTTTGCCGACCAGGACGACGTGGGTGCGCGCGTCGGCGGGGTGCCAGTCCAGCTCGACCAGGCGCGGGCCGCTGGCGGAGCCGCCGCCGACGGCGAGGATGCCACCGAAGCCCTCGGCGGCCAGTTCGTCGGGCTGCCGGACCCGCAGCCGCAGGTCGGGTCGGCCGGCCACGGCGGCCTCGACCTGCTCGGCGAACCACTGCGGGTTCTTCACCGAGGACGGGGTGTTGGTCAGGTCCCGGGCCAGGCGGGTCATCCGGGCGGTGACCTCGGCCCGTTCGACCACGTCCGCGTACGCGGTCGGGTCACCGACGGCGACGTCGACGCCGGCCAGCGCCGGGGACTCGCCGGCCTCGGTGAGCCGGAAACGGTACGACGCCAGCAGCAGCCCCTCGACGAGGCCGCGCACCGCGTCGGGCTCGACATCGACCGGCATCATGATCGTGAGATGTGTCTCACCGGACGCCGCCCGGGCCAGCGCGGCCCCTGCCGCCCGCCATCCGGACTCGTCGCCGTCACCCGCGCCGACCAGCAACAGCCGCGCCGGGACCCGCCCCGGCCGCAGGTGGACGTGCACCTCGCCGGCCCGCCCGGTGGCCCGGGCCGCCGGGACCAGGGCGGCGGCCTCGGCCAGCACGTCGTCGGCGAGCGCCGGCAGGCCGGGCAGCACCGTCGCCCCCTGCGCGCCGTCCTCGGCCGTGCCGGCGGGTCGGATGGGCAGGGCCAGGGCGTCGGACCGCTCGGGCCCACCCACCAGGCGGATGGCAAGCACGCTGGAACGACCTCCAGATGGGTCGGAAGAGGGCCCGGACGCGCCCCGAGCCCAGGGTGAAGCCCTGAGCCACCGGCGGGGCCGGTGGCTCAGGGAGGTGTGAACCGCCCGCGCGACGAGCGCCGCGCGGACCGTTCCTCGGTCAGCCGGCGGCTGCCTTCAGTGCGTCACCGAGCGCGTTGGCCTCGTCGGGAGTCATCTCGACGACGAGCCGGCCACCACCCTCCAGCGGGACCCGCATGACGATGCCCCGGCCCTCCTTGGTGACTTCCAGCGGACCGTCGCCCGTCCGCGGCTTCATCGCCGCCATGTTGTCTCCCCTCAGACCTGCAACAGGGTCGGTGGGTTGCCCCACAGCCTCTTCGCCATCACCCACCGCGACGTGCACGGCGGTGTCGACCAACGATTTTCCCTGATGAACACCGCCGGACCCAAACCGAAGAGGCATTGATGTAACAGGACCTAGCTTATCTTGAGAAGGCCTGTCACAATGTGCGGTCATGCAGGCACGGTCGGCACTCTTCGACCTGTACGGCGACCACCTCCGACCCCGGGGTGGCCGCGCGCCGGTCGCCGCCCTGGTCAAGTTGCTCGCGCCGCTCGGGATCGCCCCACCGGCGGTGCGCACGGCGGTCAGCCGGATGGTCCGCCAGGGCTGGCTCGACCCGCTCCGGCTGGCCTCGGGGCCGGGCTATTCGATCACACCGAAAGCCGCACGGCGACTCGACGAGGCGGCCGCCCGGATCTACCGGACCGGTCGGATCAGCTGGGACGGACGGTTCGACATGCTCGTCCTGGACAGCCCCGCCTCCCGCCGGGAGCGGCAGCGGCTCGCCGCCAACCTGAGCTTCCTCGGCTACGGCGCCCTCGACGAGCAGACCTGGGTGGCCACCCGGCCGGCGGAGGACGTCGACGTCCTGCTCGAAGAGGCCGGCGTGCGGTACGAGCGGTTCACCGCCGCGCACGCCGCCGGCACCCCGGGCGCGATGGGCGTGGTCCGCCGCGCCTGGGACCTCACCGAGATCGGGCACGCCTACGAGCAGTTCGTCGCCGAGCAGCGCCCGCTGCTGGCCGCCGTCACCGTGCGCAGCGACGACGAGGAGGCGTACGCGGCCCGGTTCCGGCTCGTGCACGCATGGCGTACTTTCCTGTTCCGGGACCCGCAGCTCCCCCCGGCGCTGCTGCCCGAGCGCTGGCCCGGCACCGCCGCGGCCAGTTTCTTCGACCGACACGCGACCCGGCTGCGGCCGGCCGCCGACCGGTACGTCGAGCAGTGCCTCGACGCCACCAACCGTGAGAGAAGGGTCGTCAAGACGTGACCGAGCCGCTGCTCGTCGACCGCACCGACGCCGTCGTCACCCTGACCCTCAACCGCCCGACCGCGATGAACGCGCTCGACGTGGCGCTCAAGGAGGCGCTCCGGGACGCCCTGGCCGAGCTGGAGGCCGACCGGTCCTGCCGGGCCGTGGTGCTGGCCGGGGCGGGCGGCTCGTTCAGCGCCGGCCAGGACCTGCGCGAGCACGTGCAGATCCTGGAGTCGCCGGACGCGAACCCGCTGGACACCGTCCGGGCCCACTACAACCCGATCGCCGCCCGGCTGGCCAACCTGCCGAAGCCGGTGGTGGCCGCCGTGCGTGGGATGGCCGCCGGGGCCGGGGCGTCGCTGGCCTTCCTGGCCGACTTCCGCATCGGCGGGCCGAAGACCCGGTTCCTGATGGCCTTCGCCGGGGTGGGGCTCGCCGCCGACACCGGTGCCTCCTGGACGCTGCCCCGGCTGGTCGGCCACGCCAAGGCCGTCGAGCTGCTGATGCTCGCCGAGCCGGTCGCCGCCGAGGAGGCCAGCCGGCTGGGCCTGCTGACCCGCCTGCTCGACGACGACGAGCAGGTGCTGCCGACCGCCCAGGAGCTGGCCGCCCGGCTCGCCGCCGGCCCGACCGTCGCGTACGGGGCGATCAAGCGGCAGCTCTCCATCGCCGACGCCGGCACCCTCGCCGATGCCCTGGCCGCCGAGGCGCAGGCCCAGTCGATCTGCGGGGGCACCGCAGACCACCGGGCCGCCACCCTGGCCTTCGTCAACAAGCAGAAGCCCGTCTTCGAGGGCCGCTGAACCCGCCGCCCGGTAGGCCGCCGCACCCGCCGCCGGACGCAGCCGGGACGCGGCCGGGGTCGCCGGGGCCGGGTCAGTCGTCCTCCTCCGGGTCCTGGTTGGCCTCGGCCCCCAGCACGAACGCCTGCATCGCCAGCTCGTCGCCGGACGGCGAGACGAAGGCGGGCAGCTCGCGGGGGCCCAGGTCGCGCACGTAGGACCAGAACAGCCGGACGGCCTCCGCCGGCGTGGCCGCCTCGATCGGGAGGTCCAGGCTGACCAGCCAGGACCGGCGGGCCGGCGGCGGGCCGAGCCGCCCGACCAGCGCCCGGTAGGCGTCGGCGGGCAGGGCGGTGACCGGCCCGTCGAGCGCCAGCCCGTCGGCCGGCACCGGCTCGTCGAAGACCCGCCGGGTGTACGCGACCACGAACGCGCCGGAGGCCGGGTCGGACTGGGGGTCGTCGGGGTCCTCGCGGCGCTCGGCGGTGGCCCGGGCGACCCGGCCGAGGGCCACCAGCCGGAGCGGGTCCTCGGTCAGCACGGCCACGGCGTCACCCGGCCGGGGACCGGCGGTGGCGTCGGCGGCCCCGGCCCTGGTGGCGGTGGCCCCGGCGGCACCGACCCCGGCCCTGGTAGTGGCGGCGGTGGCGGGACCGCCGGCCGCGGCGTCGCCGGTCAGCCCGGTCAACCCGGTCAGCTCCAGCGTGTCGTGGTGGACGAGCCGCTCGGCCTCGTAGCGCCCCGGGGGGAGGAGCACGGCCCAGGCGGCGGCGCCCCGCCCGGGGTCGGGCCCGGCGGGGACCGTGCCGTCGGGGCGCTCGGGGACCGTGCTGTCGGGGCGGTCGTCGGTGTCGGTCATGGGGTCGATCCCATCACGCCGGTGACGTGGCAGCCGGCCAGGTGGTCGTCGACCATGCCGGTGGCCTGCATGAGCGCGTACGCCGTGGTGGGGCCGACGAACCGGAAGCCGCGCTTCTTCAGCGCCTTGGCCAGGGCCGTCGACTCCGGGGTCAGCGCCGGCACCTCGGCGAACGAGGCCAGCCGGGTGGCCCGGGACGGCGGCGCGTAGGACCAGAGCAGGGCGGAGAGCCCCTCGGGCAGCTCCAGGGCGGCCCGGGCGTTGGCGATCGCCGCCTCGACCTTGGCCCGGTTGCGCACGATGCCGGCGTCGGCCAGCAGCCGGGTCACGTCGGCCTCGCCGTAGGCCGCCACCGCCTCGATGCGGAAGTCGTCGAAGGCCAGCCGGAACGCGGGGCGCTTGCGCAGGATGGTCAGCCAGGACAGGCCCGACTGGAACGCCTCCAGGGTCATCCGCTCGTAGAGCGCGTCGTCGCCGCGCAGGGGTCGCCCCCACTCCCGGTCGTGGTAGGGGACGTAGTCCGGGGTGCTCGCCCCCCACGCGCAGCGGGCCAGCCCGTCCGCGCCGATCACCAGGTCAGTCACGGCTCACACGCTAGCCCGAGCCGCCGGCCGGGCAAGGGCGTGCCGGCGTGGTGGCGGTATCCGCCCCCTCGGGACCCCGCCATGTCGGCGACCTGGCGGTAACGCCCCGGCCGCACCCGACCCGCACCGGGCGGCGCGGTGGCGGCCGTCAGGGCAGGCGGCCCTGCTCGACCAGCCGGCCGAACTTCTTCAACGCCTGGGTGAGGCTGACCTTGGAGCCGGGCCAGAGCACCGGCCACGCCACCCGCCCGGCCGCGCCGCCCGGCACGTGGAACCACTCGTGCCAGACGACCTGGGTGCGCCCGCCCTCGATCTGGGTGCAGCGCAGCACCCCGGGACCGCGCAGCAGGCGGCCGCAGTGCACCACGCCGATCTCGTACGGTGCGTCGACCCGGACCACCCGCATCTCGTCGCGCAGGACCGCCGGCCCGAGCGAGGTGACCGCCTCCACGAGGCTGCCCTCGCCGCCGTCGCCCTCGACGACCCGGACGGTGGTGAACGGGATCCAGTCGGACTGCCGCTCCCAGGCCAGCAGGCCGGCGAACACCCGCTCGGCCGGCGCGTTGACGATCACCGTGGCGGTGACCTCGCCGGCGCCGGGCTGGGCCGCCTCGCGGAGGCCCTCGGCGTCCGCCGAGCCGGTCACGCCGGCTCCGACCCGACGGGGCGGTCGGTCGGCTCGCGGTCGCCGGCCTCGGGGGCGGCGGCGGTCACCGTGAGGTCGGCTCCGGTAGCGGGGACGGCGGCCGGGGCGGCGTCCCCGGTGGGGGCGTCGGCGGCAGCCGCACCGGTAGCGGCAGCGGCGGCGGGGGCGGCGGCAGTGCTGGGGGCGTCGGCCCCCGCTGCCTGCTCGGCGGCGGCAGCCGCCGCCTGCTCGCGGGTGTGCCGCAGCGCGTCGGCGTCGGCGACCCGTCCCTCGCGCAACGCGGTGACCTCCGCCTCCAGCACGCCGATCAGCTCGGACTTGTACCCGATGTCGTAGGCCGCCCGGCGCATCGCCTGGTCGACCTGGGACATCCGGTACCCGCGCGGCGCCGTGTCGAAACGGGCGTCGCCCACGTCGGACTCACGCAGCGGCCGGCTGACCGGCAGCGGAACGGCCCGCCCGTCCGGCTCGACCGGCGCGAGGCCGGGATCGCGGCCGGTGACCAGCACCGTCACCCCGAAGACCACTGCCGCGACGGTGAGCGCGACGACCAGCAGGAGCAGCACCTGACCCATGCAAGAGATCGTGGCACGCGAACGGGCCCGGAGCGACCCCGCCGGGCGGTCCTCCCACAGATCGGTGCGGATCTGTGCCGTCGTACCGCCAGGAAGGACCACCGGACGACCGGCTAGCGTCGGAGGCGGCCGGGTCGCCCGGCCGGCTACGGAAGACCGGCGGCCGCAAGGATCGACGGCCGCGACGGACCGGTGGCCGCGACGGATCGGCGGCTACGGGAGATCGGGAGGCGACATGGCCGGGGCGCTTCGGCTCGGAAGGCGGACCTTCGCGCCGGGCGAGCTGGTGGTGATGGCCATCGTCAACCGCACGCCCGACTCGTTCTTCGACCGGGGGGCGACCTTCGCGCAGGACAGCGCGCTGCGCGCGGTGGAGCGGGCGGTGGCCGAGGGCGCGGAGATCATCGACATCGGCGGGGTCAAGGCAGGCCCCGGCGACGAGGTGGACGTGGCCGAGGAGATCCGCCGCACGGTGGACACGATCGCCGCCGTGCGGGCCGCCTTCCCGGACGTGGTCATCTCCATCGACACCTGGCGGGCCGAGGTGGCGGTGGAGGCGGTCGCGGCCGGCGCCGACCTGCTCAACGACACCTGGTCGGGGGCGGACCCGGCGCTCGCCCGGGTCGCGGCCGAGACCGGGGCCGGGCTGGTCTGCTCGCACGCGGGCGGGCTGGAGCCGCGCACCCGACCGCACCGGGCGGCGTTCGCCGACGTGGTGGCCGACGTGGTCGCGACGGTCACCGGCCTCGCCGAGCGCGCGGTCGCCCTGGGGGTACGCCCCGACGGCGTCCTCATCGACCCGGCGCACGACTTCGGCAAGAACACCCGGCACTCCCTGGAGATCACCCGCCGGCTCGACGAGCTCTCCGCCACCGGCTGGCCGCTGCTGGTGGCCCTGTCCAACAAGGACTTCATCGGCGAGACGCTGGACCTGCCCGTGGCCGAACGGCTGGAGGGGACCCTGGCGGCGACCGCGCTGTCGGCCTGGCTGGGCGCGCGCGTGTTCCGTGCCCACCAGGTGGGGCCCACCCGGCGGGTGCTGGACATGGTGGCGTCGATCCGGGGCGACCGCCCGCCGACCGTCACCCGCCGCGGGCTGGCCTGACCGTCGGCCCCGGCCCGCCCGGGTGCCCGCCGCACCGTCGGCCGGGCCCGGCGTCGGCGTTCAGGTCCAGCGGAGGATGTTCTTGCGCCAGGCGTAGAGGATGCCCAGCGCCAGCACACCCACGAAGACGCCCATCTCGGCGACCGTGACGAGCCCGAAGCCGGGCCGGTCGAAGACCACCGCCCACGGGAACAGGAAGACCGCCTCGACCGCGAACAGCACGTACAGGTAGGCGTACACGTAGTAGCGGATCTGCATCTGGGCCCAGTCGCCGCCCACCGGGTCGAGGCCGCACTCGTAGCCGGCCCGCTTGCCGGGCGGGTCCGCCGGACGGGCGGGACGCAGCACCCGGTTCGCGGCGAACGCCACGACGAAGAAGAGGGCTGCGGCGAGCAGCAGGAGCCCGAGCGTCGCGTACGAGCCCAGGTAACCGGTCACGGTGGGTCAGCCTACCGTGCCGCGCCCGGCGCACGTTACGGAACTGTTTCCCGGCGGGACTAGTGCCGCCGGGCAACTGTTACCGACTATTGAACCGTCACCGACTGTTGGCGGAGGAGCTGGCCCGCGTGGACGTACGCCCCGTTCGGCGGGCAACCGACCGACGTCTCGCGACGCTGCTCGCCGCGTCCCTGACGGTCGGGCTGCTCGCCGCGGTCGCAGCGCTGCCCGGCTGGGCCACGGCAGCGCCGCCCCCGGCCCGCGCGGCGGCCGCGCCGGCGGACCCTCCGGCGGGGCCGGCCGGCGACCCCGGCGACGAGACCCCGCCGGTCGAGCCGACGCCGGCCGAGCCGACGCCCACCGAGGCCCCGCCGACCCTGCCCCCGCCGCCGGAGACCACCGCCCCGGCCCCCACCACCACCGGGCCGGCGCCCAGCACGCCGGCCGACCCCGCCGACCCGCCCACCACCACGGCGCCGGCCACCACCGCCGGGCCGTCGGCCCCGACCACCACCCCGCCGGTGCGCACGTCGGCCCCCGGTCCGGGCGCCCCGGCACCGGGCCGCCTCGGCGTGCGGGTGAGCACCGACGACGTCGTGCTGACCGACGCGTACTGGAACGCGGCCGGGACCACGACCACGCTGCGGATCACCGTGACCAACACCGGCGATGTCACCGAGCAGATCCGGCTCTCGTACACGCTGCCGGCCGGGATGACCGACGCGGGCACCGCCGGTTGCGCGCCGGCCGGGGGCGGCGGGCACCGCTGCGGCGCGTGGACGACGGCGGCCGGCGCGCGGTTCAGCACGCTGATCTCGGTGCGGGTCGACGGCGACGCGTGGCGGCGGATGCCGCTCAGCGGCGCGGTGCGGGTGAGCGCCACCGCCCCGGGGGTGGTGGCCGGGTCGGTCGACGACAACGAGGGCTTCGCGGTGCTCTTCCCGCCGGGCCCGCCGGTGCCGGGCATCGCGCTGCGGGCCGACGGGGTGGCGTTCGACATCAGCGGGAGCGCCAGCGAGCTGGCCGTCCGACTGGGCAACACCGGCAAGGTCGACGCGGACGGGCGGATCGAGGTGGTCCTGCCCGACGGCGTCACGATCCCGGCCCCGCCGGCCGGCTGTGCCGCGCTGAGCGCCACCCGCACCAGGTGCGACGTCGGCGCGGTGCGGGCCGGCGGGGCCGCCACCCTGCGGCTCACGGTCAGCGCGACCGCCGAGGCGCAGCGCGACGCGCCGCTGGCCGGCGCCGTGGTCGGCCGCCTCGACCCGCGCAGCGGGCAGGCCCGGCAGTTGCAGATGAGCTTCCGGATCACCGCGGCGGCCGCGATGGCCACCCCGATCGCGACGCCCGCCCCGGCCGGCTCCCAGGGGGTGCTCGCCGCGGCCGGGGCCGGCGACCGCCCCGGCGGCGGGCTCAGCACGGCGCAGCGGGGCGCGGTCGCCCTGATCGTGATCTCGGTGCTGCTGGTGGTGCTGGCGCTCGCGTTGGCCACCGTCTCGCTGCGTCGCCGGCTCACCGGCCCGTCCGGCGGCCGGTGATTCTGATTACGGCGGGCGGGGCAAACAGCCCCAAACCATGACGTAAGCGCCCGGAATCTGTTCCCAGTCGGCGGACCACTGGGCAAGCTCGACATCCCATCCGACGTAGGCTCTCGGGTAGGAACCCAGACCGGACCGGACCACCCACGGGCGGTGCGGGGCAGCGCTGTGTCAAGGAGGTCATGTGGCCGGGCAAGGCGAGGTCACCATCATGTTCAGCCGCCCGCGCGACCGCGCCGAGCGAAGCGAGGGGCAGGCGTGACGAAGCAGATCCGTCAACTCGACCGGGTGGTCATCCGGTTCGCCGGCGACTCCGGCGACGGCATGCAGCTGACCGGCGACCGGTTCACCTCGGAGACGGCCCAGCTGGGCAACGACATCTCCACGTTGCCCAACTTCCCCGCCGAGATCCGGGCCCCCGCCGGGACCCTGCCGGGCGTGTCGAGCTTCCAGGTGCACTTCGCCGACTACGACATCCTCACCCCGGGCGACGCGCCGAACGTGCTGGTCGCGATGAACCCGGCCGCGCTCAAGGCCAACCTGGCCGACCTGCCGCGCGGCGCGGACATCATCGTCAACACCGACGAGTTCACCAAGCGCAACCTCGCCAAGGTGGGCTACCAGGCCAGCCCCCTGGACGACGACTCCCTCGACGGCTACGTGGTGCACCCCGTCGCGCTCACCTCGATGACCGTCGGGGCGCTCGCCGACCAGCAGGTGTCCAAGAAGGACGCCGAGCGGGCGAAGAACATGTTCGCCCTCGGCCTGCTCTCCTGGATGTACTCCCGCCCGTACGAGTCGACCCTGCGCTTCCTGGAGCGCAAGTTCGCCAAGCGCCCCGAGCTGGTCGCGGCGAACGTCGCGGCGTTCCGGGCCGGCTGGAACTTCGGCGAGACCACCGACTCCTTCTCGGTGCGTTACGAGGTGAAGCCGGCGAAGATGGTGCCGGGCACCTACCGCAACATCACCGGCAACGCGGCGCTCTCCCTCGGCCTGGTGGCCGCGGGCGTCCGCTCCGGGCTGCCGGTGTTCCTCGGCGCCTACCCGATCACCCCGGCGTCGGACATCCTGCACGAGCTGAGCAAGCACAAGCGGTTCGGCATCGTCACCATGCAGGCCGAGGACGAGATCGCCGCGGTCGGCGCGGCGCTCGGCGCGTCGTACGGCGGGGCGCTCGGCGTCACCACCACCAGCGGCCCCGGCGTGGCGCTCAAGAGCGAGACGATCTCCCTCGCGGTGGCGCTGGAGCTGCCGCTGGTCATCGTGGACGTGCAGCGGGCCGGCCCGTCGACGGGCATGCCCACCAAGACCGAGCAGGCCGACCTCAACATGGCCCTGTACGGCCGGCACGGCGAGGCCCCCGTCGCGGTGATCGCCCCGAAGTCCCCGTCGGACTGCTTCCACGCGGCGATCGAGGCGGCCCGGATCGCGCTGACCTACCGCACCCCGGTGCTCCTGCTCTCCGACAACTACGTCGCCAACGGCTCCGAGCCGTGGCTGCTGCCCGACGTGGAGTCCCTGCCCGACCTGCGGGTCGAGTTCGCCACCGCGCCCAACGGCGACGACGGCACGTTCCTGCCCTACCTGCGTGACCCGCAGACCCTGGCCCGGCCGTGGGCCATCCCGGGCACGCCGGGGCTGGAGCACCGCATCGGCGGCCTGGAGAAGGCCGACAAGACCGGCGACATCTCGTACGACCCGGCCAACCACGACTTCATGGTGCGCACCCGGGCGGCCCGGATCGAGGCGATCCCGGTGCCGGACGTCGAGGTGGAGGACCCGGACGGCAACGCCCGGTTGCTGGTGCTGGGCTGGGGCTCGACGTACGGCCCGATCGGCGCCGCCTGCCGGCGGCTGCGTCAGCGCGGGCTCCCCGTCGCGCAGGCGCACCTGCGGCACCTGGCCCCGATGCCCGCCAACCTCGGCGAGGTGCTGCGCTCCTACGACCGGGTGGTCATCCCCGAGATGAATCTCGGCCAGCTCGCCCAGGTGATCCGGGGCAAGTACCTGGTCGACGCCATCGGCTACAACCAGGTCCGCGGCCTGCCGTTCACGGCCACCGAGCTGGAGACGATGCTGGAAGAGGTCCTGAAGAATGTCTGAGCCCGTCGCCCTCAAGCTCACCGCGAAGGACTTCAAGTCCGACCAGGAGGTGCGCTGGTGCCCCGGCTGCGGTGACTACGCGATCCTCGCCGCCGTGCAGCAGTTCATGCCGGAGCTGAACATCCCCCGGGAGCGGATCGTCTTCGTCTCCGGCATCGGGTGCTCGTCCCGGTTCCCGTACTACATGAACACCTACGGGCTGCACTCGATCCACGGCCGCGCCCCGGCGATCGCCACGGGCCTGTCGGTGTCCCGCCCGGACCTGTCCGTGTGGGTCGTCACCGGCGACGGCGACGCGCTGTCGATCGGCGGCAACCACCTCATCCACGCGCTGCGCCGCAACGTCAACCTGAAGATCCTGCTGTTCAACAACCGGATCTACGGCCTGACCAAGGGGCAGTATTCTCCGACGTCCGAGGTCGGCAAGATCACCAAGTCGACGCCGGCCGGTTCGGCCGACGCCCCGTTCAACCCGCTCTCGCTGGCCCTGGGGGCGGAGGCGAGCTTCGTCGGCCGCACCATCGACTCCGACCGCAAGCACCTCCAGTCGGTGCTGCGGGCCGCCGCCGAGCACCAGGGCTCGGCGTTCGTGGAGATCTACCAGAACTGCAACATCTTCAACGACGGGGCGTTCGACCAGCTCAAGGAGCCGGCCACCCGCGACGACTTCCTGATCCGGCTGGAGCACGGGCAGCCGATCACGTTCGGTGCCGAGGGCCGGTTCTGCGTCGTCCACCCGCCGGGCGGCTTCGGCCTGGAGGTGCGGGAGACCGCGTCGGTCCGCCCGGAGGAGATCGTCGTGCACGACGCGACGGTCGCCGACCCGGCGTACGCGTTCGCGCTGTCCCGGCTGCCCGGGCTCGACCTGAGCAACACCCCGATCGGCGTGTTCCGGTCGGTCGACCGCCCGTCCTACGACAGCGTGGTCCAGGCCCAGGTCGAGGAGGCGAAGGCGAAGGTCACCGAGACCCCGGAGCAGCAGCTCGCCGGCCTGCTGGGCAGTGGCGACACCTGGACGATCCTCTGATCCGTCCCGCGTAGGGACGACCCGTCAGGCGAGCGGAGGGCCCGTCACCGAATGGTGGCGGGCCCTTCGTCGTGGAGCGCGGCGGGCGGCGGGCGGTCAGCCCGGCGTGCCGGCGGGCTGGGGCCGGTCGTCGCGGACGTGCACGAGCATGTCGCCGGTCTCGATGACCGCGCCGGCCCGGTCGGAGAGCGTGACCACCTTGCCCCGGCGGACCAGCGCGATGACCAGGGTGTCGTCCAGCTCGCGCGGGGAACGGCCGACCTCGTTGCGCTCCGCCGAACGCATGGCCAGGGCCATGCCCTGGCCGGGGGTGAGCAGGTCCTCCACCACGTCGATCAGCGGCGGCGCGGAGGTGGACAGGCCGAGCAGCCGGCCCGCCGTGGCGGAGGAGACGATCACGTGGTGCGCGCCGCTCTGCTTGAGCAGCGGCGCGTTCTCGGCCTCGCGGGCCGCCGCGATGATCCGCACCTGCCCGGCGGTGAGCTGCCGGACGGTGAGCGCGACCAGCACCGACGCGTCGTCGCTGTCGGTCGCGATGATCACCGCCTTGGCGTTGCGCACGTGCGCCTCGTTGAGCACGGAGGAGCGGGTCGCCGACCCCTCGATCGCGACGAGCCCCGCCGAGGTGGCCTGCCGCAGCGACGCCGGGCTGCGCTCGACCACCACGATCCGGGACTTGTCGAGGCCGTTCTCCAGCAGCGCCGAGACCGCGCTGCGGCCCTTGGTGCCGTAGCCGCAGATGATGACGTGGTTCTTCACGCTCTTCCTCCACCGCGTCAGACGACGGCCGGTCCGGTACTGCTCGGTCAGGACTTCCAGGGTGGTGCCGACCAGGATGATCAGGAAGAGCACCCGGGCCGGGGTGACGAACAGGACGTTGACCAGCCGGGCGGACGGCGCCGCCGGCGTGATGTCGCCGTATCCGGTGGTGGAGAGGGAGACCACCGCGTAGTAGAAGCAGTCGAGGAGGGTGAGGCCGTCCTCGTTGACGTCGCGGTAGCCGTCGCGGTCGAGGTAGACCGCGGTGACGACCGCGAGGACCAGGCCCAGGGCGGCGGCCAGGCGCAGGCTCAGCGCGCTCAGCGGGCCCCGCCGCTGCGCGGGAAAGTGGATCACCGCGGGACCTGCTCCGCCTCCGTCGCCTGCACGTGCACAACATAGCGGGTACGCGCCGGACCGGCCCGGCAGGCCGGGACAACGCCGGTGGTCGGGAGCCGGTCGCCGCACCGGAAGGCGTCGGCGCAGCCGCCGTAGGGGCGGCGGGGTCGGTGTGTCGCCCGCCGAACCGGCATGATGGGAGCAGGAGCGCCCACCACGAGGAGGCCCGGATGTCGTTGCTGCGACGGGTGATCGGCAGCGTGCTGCGCCGGGTGCGGCAGCGCCAGGGCCGCACCCTGCGCGAGGTGGCCGAGGCGGCGGGGGTGTCCCTGCCCTACCTCTCGGAGGTCGAGCGCGGGCGCAAGGAGGCCAGTTCCGAGGTGCTGGCGGCGATCTGCCGCGCCCTCGGCATCGACCTGTCGGACCTGCTGGAGGAGGCCCGCGACGACCTGCGCCGGGTCGAGCGGCGGGTGCCCGCCGCGCCCCGGGTGGCGCTGGCCCGCCTGGACGAGGTGGTGCCGGTGGGCGGCGAGCCCGGCCCGCGCCTGCGCCTCGGCTTCCACGCCGACCCGGTCGGCCCGCAGCAGGGCGGGCCGCTGGTGGAGTGCCGCGTGCCGGTGTCCGCCGGCCGGGTGCTGCGGCTCGGCGGGGTCACCCCGACCGCGGGCGGCCGGCTGCTGCACGTCGGCGGGGCGGGCCTCGGCACGTCCGTGGTGTCCGTGGGCGGGGCGGTGGCGCACCCCGGCCCGGCCGTCCACGTCCTGCCGGTCCGGCTGTTCGCGTCCGCGCCGCTTCGGCGCCCCGCCGCGCGTACCGCGAGGGTGCTGGCCCGGCGGCGGGCCCGGGCGGGCCTGCGGCGGCTGACCGCCCGCTAGGCCCGGCCGGTTTCTGCCGTCGGCGGATCTGCCGCCGGCAGAAGCGCTGGGAACCACGCGCCCGGTGGGCGGACGCTGGGGGCACCGGTTCCCCTGGGCGGAGTCCGTCGCCCGCCGGCAGCGTGGAGGTCGATCACGATGATCAGGTACGACGTGTGGATGCGGGATGGTGGCCAGCCGTCCTTCGGCGACCAGGTCTTCCAGCGGCTGCTGAAGGAACGGATCATCTTCCTCGGCACGGAGGTCACCGACGAGTCGGCCAACCAGATCTGCGCACAGCTCCTGCTGCTGGCGGCCGAGGACAGCGAGCGGGACATCTACCTCTACATCAACTCACCGGGCGGCTCGGTCAGCGCCGGGATGGCCGTCTACGACACGATGCGGTACATCAGCAACGACGTGGCCACCCTCGCGCTCGGCATGGCCGGCTCGATGGGCCAGTTCCTGCTCTGCGCGGGCACCGCCGGCAAGCGGTACGCCCTGCCCCACTCGCGGATCATGATGCACCAGCCGTCGGGCGGGTTCGGCGGCACCGTCGCCGACATCACCATCCAGGCGGAGAACATGCTGCACGTCAAGCGCACGATGCACGAGCTGATCGCCCGGCACAGCGGGCGCTCGGTGGAGCAGATCCAGCAGGACTCGGACCGGGACCGCTGGTTCACCCCCGAGGAGGCCCGGGAGTACGGCCTGATCGACCGGGTGCTCAGCCGGGTCGACCAGCTGGCGGCCTGATCCCGGCCGGGTGACCGCCGGCCCGGCGCGGGGCGGGGCGGCGGCCCGGCGCGGGGCGGGGCGGCGGCCCGGCGCCGGATGGGGCGGCGGCGGCCGGACACGCCCCCTCGATCCCCGTGTCCGACCTCCGACCTCGCGAAGCCTATGTCCGGAGTGCGCCCGCCCGGGCACTTCGGGGGCGCAGCGCTTTACCGCCGATTCCCGTTACATCGCAATCCCACCGGGCGCGCCGCCCGCCACCGGGCCCCACGGGCGGCCCCTCAGCCGGCGGCGTCGTAGCGGGCGCGGGCGGCCTCGACCTCGCCGAGGTGCGTCGTCGCCCACGCCTCCAGCCCGCCCACCAGGTCGAGCAGGCTGCGCCCGAGGCCGGTCAGCGCGTAGTCGACCCGGGGCGGGACGGTCGCGTACGCGGTGCGGGTGATCAGGCCGTCGCGTTCCAGGCCGCGCAGCGTCTGGGTGAGCATCTTCTGGCTCACCCCCTCGATGCGCCGGGCCAGCTCGCTGAAGCGCTTCCCGCCGTCGGCGAGGGTGAGGACGACGAGCACGCTCCACCGGTCGCCGATCCGGTCGAGGACCTGCCGGCTGCCGCAGTCGCGGGCGAAGGGAGTGGGTTCCACGCTCTAACTCTCCATCAGATAGTGCCTTACTTCAAGGTGCCTACTCTCCAACGGGAAGTAGCGGCGGAAGCTTCCCGTTGCACCGGACGACGGATCGTCCGACCCGGAGCACGGCCCCCGACCAGGGGACCGTCTCCGGCATCGAGAGGGAGCACACCATGTCCATCGTCGTCACCGGAGCCACCGGCCACCTCGGCCAGCTGATCGTCGCCGCGCTGCTGCGGCGGGGCGTGCCCGCCGGGGAGATCGTGGCGCTCGGCCGGGACGCCGGCAAGCTCGCCGACCTCGCCGGGCACGGGGTGAACACCCGGCAGGTCGACTACACAGACCCCGAGTCGCTGCGCACAGCGTTCGCCGGGGCCGACAAGCTGATGTTCGTCTCCGGCAGCGAGGTCGGGCAGCGCGCCACCCAGCACCACAACGTCGTCGCCGCCGCCCGCGAGGCCGGCGTCGGGCTGGTCGTCTACACCAGCATCGCCAACGCCGACCGCTCCGGCATGGTCCTCGCCGGGGAGCACCTCGCCACCGAGCGGGAGATCACCGCGTCGGGCCTGCCGTACGTGATCCTGCGCAACGGCTGGTACCTGGAGAACTACACCGGCCAGCTCTCGACGTACCTCCAGTTCGGGGTGACCGGCGCGGCGGGCGACGGGCGGGTCAGCGCCGCGACCCGCGCGGACTTCGCCGAGGCCGCCGCCGCGGCGCTCACCGGCGCCGCGGAGACCAACCGGGTGTACGAGCTGGGCGGCGCGGCGTTCACCCTGACGGAGCTGGCCGAGGAGGTGTCCCGGCAGACCGGTCACGCCGTCGGCTACACCGACCTGCCGGCGGAGAAGTTCACCGAGGTGCTGGTCTCCGCCGGCCTGCCCGAGGGCTTCGCCGCCGTCCTCGCCGACAGCGACCTGGGCCTGGCCCGGGGCGAGCTGTACGTCGAGGGCGACGACCTGGCGAAGCTGATCGGCCGCGAGCCGACCACGCTCGCCGAGGCGCTGCGCGCCGCGCGCTGAGCCGCCGCATCCGGACAGCCGCGTCGGGCCGCCGCGCCGGCCCCGTCCGCCGTTCGCGGGCGGGGCCGGCGGCTCAGGCCGGGACCCGCTCCACCGGGACCCACAGCTCGGCGTCGGCCCGCGAGCCGTCGGAGGACACCCGGGCCCGGAGCATCTCCGGGCCCGGTCGGCTGCGGTACGGGTTCGACGGGAACCACTCCGTGAAGACGTCCCGCCAGAGGTGCTGGAGGGCCTGCGGGAACTCGCCCGAGGTGGAGAAGACCGCCCAGGTGCCGGCGGGCACCGGCATGGCGTCCAGGTCCCGCGGCGGGGTGGCGGCGGTGACCACGGCGTGCCAGTAGTCCAGCTCGGTGCCCTCCTCCCGGTTGACCCCCAGCTTGTCGCTGACGTTGACGATGCCCTGCGGCTCCTGGTCGGAGAGGGCCGCGATCCGCTCGGCCGTCCCGGCGTCGATGCTCTTGACGAACGCCACGATCGCCGGGTTCAACCCCTCGTACACGAGCGGGACGCGGGCCTTCCGCCCGACCAGGTGGAAGGCCCCCTTGTCGGCGATGCGGTACCGCATGCTGGATCTCCCCTCGACGACGAGCCGGAAGGACATCCGGGGCTGCGACCGCAGGGCGGCGCCGTTGCGCCGGGCCTCGCCGGGGCCGACCCCGTGCACGGCCTGGAACGCCCGGGCGAACGCCTCCCCCGACCCGTACCCGTACCGGAACGCGATGTCGAGCAGCGTCCGCTCCCCCGCGAGCACCTCGGCGGCGGCGACGGTGAGCCGGCGACGCCGCACGTACTCCGACAGCGGCATCCCGGCCAGCGCCGAGAACATCCGCCGGAAGTGGTGCTCCGACGTCACCGCGATCCGCGCCAGCTCACCCACCTCGATCCGCTGGTCGAGATGCCCCTCGACGTACGCCATCGCCTCGTTCAGCCGGTCCAGCACCCGGAACTCCCCTTCCTGCCGCCAGAAACCACGGGATCACGCGTACCAGACATCCTGGGCCCGACCCGCCGGGACGGCCGACCCGCCCCGGGCGGTCCGTGCGAGATTCCCTCACCGTCGTGGCTGCCGCCGCACCCGCGCCTGCTGGTACGGTCGCGATGTGATCGTCGAGGAGCACTGGTGGAACGGGGACGCGACCAAACGAGGACGTCGCGACGTCTACATCCGCACCGATGGTCAGCGCTGGGAGGTCCAGGCGCAGATCGGTGGTGAGCAAGGCCGCTCGAAGGTGCTGGAATGCTCCAGCCACAGTTCCGCGAGCATCCTCGCGGGGGCGTGGCGCGGAGGCAGCTCGGGCTGGCGGGAACTGCGGCGCTGAGCGTCGCCCAGCGGGGCTCTGGCGGCCGGGCCTGACCCGCCGGCCGCCAGCAGGCGTGCGCGGCGGCAGCGGCGAACGCCTATGCTCTGCGGGGGAGTCGGACGGCGTGACCGGGGAGCAGTGAGCGGACCGAGAGCGGACAAGCTGCCGCACGCGAGCAGCAAGGCCGCGGTGCTGGACGCCATCCGGGCGGCCGGCACGATCAGCCGGGTGGGCCTGATCAGCGTGACCGGCTTCACCGCGCCCACCATCTCCAACCTCGTCCGTAAGCTCATCGACGAGGGCCTGGTCGTCGAGACCGGCCACGCCGAGTCGACCGGCGGGAAGCGGCGGGTCCTGCTCCGGCTCAACCACACCTCCCGGTACGCCGTGGGCGTGTGCCTCGGCCAGGGGGTCATGACGTACGTCCTGACCGACCTGACCGGGGTCGTGGTGGCCCGGATCTCCCGGCCGGGCGTCGGCGCCGAGGCGCCCGCGACGGTCGTCTCCCGGATCGCGGCCGAGATCCCGACCCTGGTCGACAGCGTCGGCGTGGAGCGGGCGCGGCTGGTCGGGGTGGGCCTGGTCTTCCCCGGCCCGCTCACCGGCCGGGGGGTCGCCGGCCTCAACCCCGAGCTGCGGCACTGGCGGGAGTACCCGCTCGGCGCGGCCCTGGAGCAGGCGACCGACCTGCCGGTGGTGCTGGACAACGACGCCACCGCCGCCGCCCTGGGCGAACACTGGGCGGGCGGGTTCGGCACGGCGAGCGCCGCCGCCGCCCTCTACATGGGCAGCGGCCTCGGCGCCGGGCTGGTCATCGACGGGATCACCTACCGCGGCCCGAGCGGCAACGCCGGCGAGCTGGGGCACGTCTGCGTGGACGCGGACGGCCCGCGCTGCTGGTGCGGGGCCCGGGGGTGCGTGGAGGCCGTCGCCGGGCCCGCCGCCGTGGTCGCGGCGGGGCGGGCGGACGCGGGCCTGGCCGGGGCGCTCGGCCTCACCACCGGCACCGGACCCGCGGCGGTCGCCCGCGACTTCGCCGCGATCGGCCGCGCCGCCCGGCGCGGACAGCGGCGGGCGCTGGCGCTGTGCGAGAGGTCCGCCCGGTACGTCGCGGCGGCCGCCCGCACCCTCGCCAACGTGATGGACCTGGAGGTCATCGTCCTGACCGGGCCCGGCTTCGCCGTCGCCGGTTCGGTCTACCTGCCCGTGCTGCGCCAGGAGCTGCACACCGTCTTCTCCCGCTCCGCGCACGCCGTCGACGTACGGCTGTCCCGGTCCGCCGCCACCGCGTCCGCCGTCGGGGCCGCCGCCCTGGTCCTGGAGTCCGAGCTGGTGCCGTTCCACCGCGGGCTCCGGGTGTCGGAGAGCCTCGACGGGGAGTTCGCGCCGCTGCCCGGATCGGCCCGCTGACCTGCGATGGGGGTGCGATGAGCACGACGAGCGCGGTCGGCCTGGTGCTCGCCCGGGCGCCCCGCCTGCTCGGCGCCGAGCCGTTCTTCATGGAGTTCATCTCCGGCATCGAGGAGTGCCTCGCCGAGCACGGCCGGTCGGTGCTGCTGCACATCGTCGCCGACCACGCCGCCGAGATCGCCGCCTACCGCCGGTGGGCGCAGCTCCGGCTGGCCGAGGCCGTGGTGCTGGTGAACCCGACCGCCGGGGATCCCCGGCCGGCGGTCCTGCGCGAACTCGGCCTCCCCGTGGTCGTGGCCGGCGAGCCCGACGGCGACGCCCCGGCCGTCCGGCGGGACGACGTCGGCTCGGTGCGGGCGGCGGTCGCGCACCTGGCCGGCCTCGGGCACCGCCGGATCGCGCGGATCAGCGGGCCGGACACGCTGCGGCACACCCGCACCCGCACCGCCGCGTTGCTGGCCGCCGCGGGCCCGGCCGGCATCGACGCCGTGGTGCTGACCGGCGACTACTCGGAGGAGTCGGGCGCGGCCTTGACCGCCCGGCTGCTGCGCGACGGCGACCCGCCCAGCGCGATCATCTACGACAACGACCTGATGGCGGTCGGCGGCCTGGACGTGGCCGGGGAGCTGGGCCTCACGGTCCCCCGCGACCTGAGCCTGCTCGCCTGGGACGACTCCAGCCTGTGCCGCCTGTCCGCCCCGCAGCTCACCACGATGAGCCTCGACGTGCACGACTTCGGCGAGCTGGTGGCCGGCTCCGTGCTCGCGCTGCTCGACGGCGCGCCGGTCAGGGAACGGTGGTGCCCCACCGAGACGGTGATCGTGCGGCAGACCACGG
Source organism: Micromonospora sp. DH13 (assembly GCF_020873825.1). Classification (NCBI taxonomy): domain Bacteria; kingdom Bacillati; phylum Actinomycetota; class Actinomycetes; order Micromonosporales; family Micromonosporaceae; genus Micromonospora; species Micromonospora sp. DH13. The sequence continues at coordinate 193,643 of NZ_JAHWGR010000004.1, read as the reverse complement.
CCCCGCCGCCCGGCGGGCTTGAGTAGCGCCCGCCCGCCCGCTCGCCTGCCTGCCGCCTGTCTGCCTGTCTGCCTGCCGCCGGGCGGGCGGGCGGCGCAGTCGCGAGCTTGACTTAGTGAGGTAAATAAACAAAGATCTTCGATGCGCTCCCATCGACGATCCCCTCTCGACCACGAGGAGATCAGATGAGACATCGTCATGCCCTGATGGCCGTCGGCACCACCGCGACCCTGGTCGCCGCCGGCCTGGCCGGGCTCACCTTCCCCGCCGCAGCGGCGGCCACCGGCTGCTCCGTGGCATACACCGTGCAGAGCCAGTGGACAGGCGGGTTCAGCGGGAACATCGCCATCACCAACCTCGGCTCCGCGGTCACCGGCTGGACGCTGACCTTCGACTTCCCGACCAGCGGCCAGCAGGTCACCCAGGGCTGGAGCGCCACCTGGTCGCAGTCCGGCACCCGCGTCTCGGCCGCCAGCCTGAGCTGGAACGGGTCGCTGGGCACGGGCGGGTCGACCGCGATCGGCTTCAACGGCTCGTGGAGCGGCAGCAACCCCGTGCCGACGTCGTTCGCGCTCAACGGCACGACCTGCACCGGCTCGGTGACGTCGCCGACCCCCGGGCCGACCACCACCCCGCCCCCGACGACCCCGCCGCCCACCACTCCGCCGCCCACCACTCCGCCGCCCACGACCCCGCCGCCGACCGGTGCCGCGCCCGCCCTGAAAGTCTCCGGCAACCGGCTGGTGACGGCGAGCGGGGCGACCTACCGGCTGCTCGGGGTCAACCGGGCCAGCGGTGAGTTCGCCTGCGTGCAGGGCAAGGGCATGTGGGACAGCGGGCCCGTCGACCAGGCCTCGGTCAACGCCATGAAGGCGTGGAACATCCGCGCCGTGCGGATCCCGCTCAACGAGGACTGCTGGCTCGGCCTCTCCGGCTCGCCCAGCGGCGCGACGTACCAGCAGGCCGTCAAGGACTACGTGAACCTGCTCGTGGCCAACGGGATCAACCCGATCCTCGACCTGCACTGGACCCACGGGCAGTACACCGGCAACATCTCCGCCTGCGCCGACGTCAACGCCACCTGCCAGAAGCCGATGCCCAGCATGCAGCACACGCCGCAGTTCTGGACCGGCGTGGCCAACGCGTTCAAGGGCAACAACGCCGTCGTGTTCGACCTGTTCAACGAGCCCTACCCGGACGCCGCCAACAACTGGTCGGACATGGCTGCCGCGTGGCGCTGCCTGCGCGACGGCGGCACCTGCACCGGCATCACCTACGAGGTCGCCGGCATGCAGGACCTGGTCGACGCCGTACGGGCCACCGGCGCCGGCAACGTCCTGCTGGTCGCCGGCCTGACCTGGACCAACGACCTGAGCCAGTGGCTCAACTACAAGCCGAACGACCCGCTCGACAACATCGTGGCGTCGTGGCACTCGTACAACTTCAACGCCTGCGTCACCGTCAGCTGCTGGGACAGCCAGATCGGCGCCGTCGCCGCGCAGGTGCCGGTGCACGCCGGCGAGATCGGCCAGGACACCTGTGCCCACGACTACATCGACCAGGTGATGACCTGGCTGGACTCCAAGCGCATCGGCTACACGGCGTGGACCTGGAACCCCTGGGGATGCAGCGGCGGCAACGTCCTCATCCAGGACTACGACGGCACCCCCACCAGCACCTACGGTGAGGGCTACAAGGCCCACCTGCTCTCCGTGACCCCGTAACGGCGCCACCAACCCGCCGGCCGGCGCGCCCCGCGAGTGGGGGGCGTGCCGGCCGGCGACGTGCGTGGTTACCGGGCCGTACCGGCGGGGTGGCGGGGTGGGCCGACCACCCCCGGTGGAACGCTCACGCCGGCCGGCAACGACGCAGCACGCCGTCGGCGACGGCGGCGAGTTCGCCGGTGCCCCGGTGCAGGCAGGTCGGCACGAAGCCGGGCACCGTGCCGGTGCGGTGACCGGTGAGCGGGTCCCAGACGTGCAGGCCGTCGGGGTGCGCCGAGTAGAGCCGCCGGCCGTCGGAGAACCAGTCCCCGGCGGGGCCGGCAAAGGTGGCCAGCTCGCGGCCCGAGGCCACGTCGAACAGGCGTACGCCGGGCAGGATCGTCTCGTCGTCGTCGCCGATGCCACCGACGGCCAGCAGGTCGTCGCCGACGAAGCAGAGCGGCCCGTTCCAGTAGTAGTCGCGGAAACACAGCCGCTGGCGGGTCGGCCCGTCCTCGGACTCCCACACGTTGCCGTCCAGCCAGGGGCGAAGCTCCCACACCGAGGGCTCGCCGACCGGGTGCCAGATCCAGCCGTCGTCGGCGATCATCCGGCTGCCGGGCGAGCAGAGCAGCCGGCCGTGGAAGTAGTCGAGATGGTGCGCCGGCCGTTCCTGCTCCGACGTCTTCTCGATCTCACGCGCGGTCAGCAACTCCCCGGTGGCCGGGTCGCTGACGTCGAGCCGGTTCCAGCGGGTGCGGTGCACCACCAACGGCCGGTCGTCGACCCGCGCGAAGGCCAGCGAGAACGGCACCGTGTTCGCGTGGTAGTCCCCGCCGTCGAGCGCCAGCGTCACCACACCACCCCGACCGAGGTCCACCACCCGCCCGTGCCGACCGTAGTCGTCGACCACGGCGGCGAAGCGGCCACAGGCGGAGGCGTGCAGCCTGCGCCGAAGTTGCCGGTCCATCCATGGGGTGTGCCCCGGCTCGTCGACCAGCTCGACGGTCGCCAACACCGTGACCCGGTCGTTGTCCGGGTCGAGCTCGACGATGGTGCCGTCGGCGGTGAGCGCCAGCCATCGGGAGCCGTCGGCGTCGTCGATCGGAGCGAGGTCGACCACCTGCCCCGACGACGGCGGCAGCGACCAGCCCGACACCGTCGCGTCCAACGGTTCCGGCCGTTCCAGGATCTCCGGCTCGCCGCGCCACCCGAGCATCTCCCCGTCCTCGACGAGCCGGTCGACGCATCCCTCGCACACCACGACCAGCACGGCCGGCTGGCCGGCCTCGTCGCACTCCCGGCAGACCAGGTCGAACTCCATCCCGCGCCCGGTCAGCACCCGGAGGCACGCCACGTCCCGGTCTTCGGGTACGGCGACCAGGTGGGAACACACCCGGCTGGTGGCCGCGTCCGCCGGATGTCCACAGAAGAGGGTCAGCACGGGCAGCACGATATCCGCCCTGGTTGTCCTCCGCTCCGGGGCGCGTCTACTGGGCACCGCGACGATGCGGGCATGCATCAGCGCGTACGAGGGACGGTGCACGGCCGAGAAGAGGCGGCACGACTCCGCCGGCACCTTGACCGCCCACCGCGGGCTGACGCTGTTCGCGCTGGCGCTCGTCCTGTCCTCGGCCCGGCCTCGCTGCCACCTGCGGTAGCCGGAACTGGCGCGCGTCCCGTAGCGTTGATGACATGACAACACTGGTGGTGACGCTCGCGATGTTCGTGGTGTTGCTGCTTGCGATTGTCGCCTTCGTGACTCGACGCGACCGCGCGAAGCTCACGTCGGATCAGGATTCGGCTGCGGTCCGTCAGGCGAGTGCCGACCAGCACAGGCACGAGGCAGAGCGTCACATCGCCTCGGGCATGGCAGCGAGACACCACAATCCGTCCAGTACGTAGCGCAGGCTCGCCCGATTCGGGCAGCATCCGTCGCCCTGAGGCGCGGGAGGCGCCGATCCCGCCGGAGCTGGTGGCGATCCTGCGGGCGCATGTCGACCGGTTCGGAGTGGGCGCCGACGGGCGGCTGTTCCGCAGTGGAGTGCCGACCCTCGGTGCCTTGGACGTAGATCTCGCAGATCGGAAGGAATACCTCAGTGATGCCACCGAGGCGCAGTGGGCGCTGATCGGGCCGTTCCTGCAGGCCTGGAAGGCCAGGCGAGCACCGTGCGGAGCCGATGCCAGAAATAGCTTGACGCGCCAACGCCCATCGCGCATGGTCGATGCATATCGATGGTTCCGAATGTCTTGGCATGGGGAGAACTGATGAAGGCTTTCGTCACCACCGCCTTGGCTGCGACCCTGCTGCTCCTCGCTACGGGCGGCGTGTCCGACGCCCGGCCGGCGGCCGACGCGCCCTGCACCGGGCAGATCCACGCAAACCCGGGGTTCGAGCTCGGCGCCACCGGCTGGACAGCCGGCCCGCGCATGGTCGTGCTCGGCGACTCGATCCGGCCCGCACACACCGGCCTCGCGTACGCCGCCTTCGCCGGGCTGGACGTGACGCGTTCCGATTTGCTACGCACCACCGTCACGGTGCCGGCCGGCTGCGACCTGACGGTCCGCTTCTGGGTTCGGACCATCACCACGGAGACCAGCCGCAGCGACTACCTGAACGTCGGGCTGGCAGTCACCGGGATACCCCCGAAGACGAGGTTCTCGCTGGCCTTCGACGGCGGGGCGCAGTGGCGGCAGTACAGCATGTCGACCGGGACGGCGACGACCGAGCGCACCGCGACTGCCAGCTTCCTCGCCAGCGAGACTGCTGGCAACGGCGCCACGGCCTTCGACGTCGACGACGTCACCTTCACCTTGAGCTGACCACGACGGGACCCCAGGACCAGCACCGCCAGGCTCACCGCCACACACACGGTTCAGGACGGCGACAGCGGCAGCGTGACCACTGTGGCCCTGAACTGGGCCGGTCGACTACTCCTGGCTCCGCGCGCCAAGATCGTTGCCCGCACTCTGCACGAAGCGCTGCGGACGCCCGAGGACGGGCGGAGGCCGCCCGCAGGGCAGGCCGCGAGCGCGACGGTTACCCCTGTCCTGCAAAGATCAAGACTGCTGTACGCGTACCGCTCCTCCGCCTCAAGCCCATCTCCACCGTGAGTCCGCACACCGGTGAGCAGGACTGTTCGGCTCCGCCCGGGCCTGCGATGGAGGTGGGCGGCCCCATCTCTGTCGAAGATCCCCGCCGGAGGCATCGGTTCCGGTCCTTGGCGGAGTCTGCAATCGGCCGACCCGCCGGCCGATTGCCGGCGTTTGCGCCGCCAGCAGGCCGAGCGGTGGCGCCCGGCGCCGTCGTGAGCGCCGGGCAACACCGCGTACGTGAGGCTCACGCGGTGCGGGTCCTGCCGCACTGCTCGGCGCCGGCGGCGTTCGTGAGATCGCTCAGCCAGGCTTCGAGGCCGTAGCCGAGATAGGCGGTGGAGGTCGCCACATCCGCTTCGACCTGGGCACCGGTCCAGGTCTCCTCGGTGCGCACCAGCACGCCACCCTTGACGGGCGTGAAGTTCCAGACGTGGACGCCCATGTCGATGCGGAGGCCCTCACCGACTGCCGGCCCGGACCAGCGGATGCACGTGTTGCGCTTGAGCTGGTGGACGGTGGACGTGATGGACAGGGTCGTGGCAGGAGTGCTCGGCGTCTCGGGTACGGGGGTGGTCCACCGGAACTGCGAGCCAGGGCGCAGCGCTCCGCGGTCCAGCCGTTCGGCGCTTGTGACTACCGGCTGCCACGACGGCCAGTGCTCCACGTCGGTCTGGAGCTTCCAGATGGTGTGCAGCGGTGCCTCGATCAGGGTTTCGGTCCGGTACCGAATCTTGGCGGCCGGGTCGACCCCTCGACCGGCGCAGGTCAGCGGAGCCGAGGCCGATGGGATCGACCCGGCAGGGCCGCCGGCGGTTGCGGCGGAGGCTGGCGATGGCACACCGAGAGCCCCGATCGCGAACAGCGGGATCGCGAGCACTGCGGACAGTCGGGCGCCGCGGCGGGATCTGATCATCGTCCGTCTCCTTGTTCAGGGGCGAGCACCAGGAAAGTTACCCAGCATCGCGTTAGTTACAGGCTATAACTCGCATTGAGCTACCGTCAATAGCGGCAGTGATAGCCTGTAACCGTGACCGTGGATGGATCGAGCGACAGCGAGGTGGTCGGGCCGCGCGAGCGCTACCGGGCTCAGATGCAGGCCGAAATCAAGCAGCACGCGTGGGAGCAGATCGCCACGGTCGGCGTGCCTGCGCTGTCGCTCAAGGCGATCGCCAAGCAGTTGGGCATGAGCGGGCCTGCTCTCTACCGGTACTTCGCCAGCCGCGACGACCTGATCACCGCTCTCATCAGGGACGCGTACCACGGTCTCGCCGACGCGCTGCGCACCGCGTCCCACAACGGCGCCGACCTCGCGATGCTGGCTCAGGTCGTACGCGACTGGGCCCTGGTCAACCCACACCGGTACCTGTTGATCTATGGCACTCCGGTTCCTGGCTACCGCGCACCCGACGACACCACGGCCATCGCCAGCGAGATCATGACGATGATCATCGGCGCCTGCCGGAGGGACCACGCCGACCCGTCCGACACTCCGTTCAAGGCGCACCTCGACAGCCATCGGCAGTGGGCGGGCGACGATTCCGTGCCGGCGGCGGCCCTCCGTCGGGCACTGGCCTTCTGGACGCGGCTGCACGGCGTGCTGTCGCTGGAACTCGCCGGCCAGTTCGTCGGCATGGGCTTCGACCCGGCGCTCCTGTTCGCCGACGAGGTCGACGAACTGACGACTCGTGCGACCATGGGCGGGTGACGATCTTCGCCTGCCTCGTCTGCGGGATGCCGCTGACCGGTGACCTGGCGGAGACGGCACTGTCCGGTGAGCCGTCAGGGCAGGCGGCCAACGATCATGACGTACCCGTCACGCGGGTGCGGCCCGGCAGGTTCGCCGTCGACCCGGAGCCCTTCGGTCCTCCGTACGTACCGACGACTGCCGATCCGCGGGTGCACGTGTCCGACGGACCTCGGGGCACCATCCTGGTGAACCCGCACGACGTTCATGGCCTCGGCCCTCATCCTGACCCGAGCCGGCGCAACGGGTGCTGCCGACTCGACGGCTTGGACGGACCGAATCTCGTGTGCCGCGGGTGCGGCAGCGAAGTCGCGACCGAGCAATCTGACTGCTGGGTGAGCTGGCACGACCTTCGACTGCAGCCAGCGGCGGTGACGGCATCACGCCGAGCGCGTTGAAGGACGTTCCACACCTGATGCCACATCGATCAACCGGCCGGACATGCCACGCTGGGCGATCATTGCACGCAGTCTGCACGGACAGCTGTAATCGGCGGCTTCGGATGGCATCGGATGATCAATCAATGCGGGAACGTATCCGCTGCTCAGGTGGCGCTTCTGCTGATCTTCGAGGTGCCCCCGGCAGGATTCGAACCTGCGACACACGGTTTAGGAAGGCGACAGCGGCAGCGTGACCACTGTGGCCGTGACCTGGGCGGGCCGGCTGCTTACCGGCTCCGCCCGTCAAGATCATTGCAGGCATTCTGCACGAGGCGCTGCGGACGCCCGAGGACGGCCGGAGGCCGCCCGCAGGGTAGTCCGCAGCGCGGGACAAACTCCCAGATCCCGCGTTGCAAGATCAAGGCTCATGTCAGCTAGCGTGCTGGCCTGCTCGCCGTGTCTCCCTCCGCCAGCCCCGGACCGCGCCCGTCGGCTGGCTTAGCGGTACGGTGGCTGTACAGCCACCGTACCGCTGGCGCGAGTTGGCCCTTTTACACCCACCGCAGCAAACAGGCGCCATCAATCCGACCTTTCAGCCCGTCAATCCCCAAGCCGGCGTCTGCCGACGCTGACTGCCCTCGGCTGCACCTGATCTACGCCCTTTGATCTTACGCTGGACTGCCGTCCGGGTCTGCGCCAGTGACCCCACGCCAGCCACGCGAACTAGGGGCCATCCGAAGACAACTCACTTTCGCGCTTCCCTTGCCGCTCGACAAGCTTTATGTTAAGCCAGTGACCTTACCTCAAGGGGCCGACCGCCCTGCGTACGGCCTAGCCTCCCTGGAAGAGGGAACCCAGGGCGCAAAGCTGAAATTCCGGTTCGATGTCGAGCTAGACGCAACAGAGTATAAGGAACTTGAGACAGCACTTAAGCCCGTACTGCGACTTGGGGTACGCGACATCTTCAAACTAGTGGCCCGCAATTACGAGGAAATAGATTCGCTGAACACATACTACTTGAGACTGTTCGGTTTACCTCGGGAGCATGGGCGCATCCAGCCACGCGATGCAGCGATCGGGTTTATGAACGCCTGCATTAACTGGCTGAACGTTGTCCGACTATTCCTTGACCATGAAGAAACGTGGCTCAAGCGAACATTTGGCGAAACATCCACTCACTTCATCGACTTCAAGTCGGCATGCAGTCGCGCGTTTGACTCCTCTATTGCATATCGATTTCTCTACAAGCTCAGGAACTATGCAACTCACTGCGGATTACCCATCAGTAGCGTGCATCTTGATACCCCTACGGAAGAGGAACGGGCAGCCGGACTACATCAAAAGATCTCTTTCCGCCTCAATCGAGACGACCTGTTGCGCAATTTCAACTGGGGCCCGAAAGTTCGAGCCGACTTGGCCGCAATGGAGCCAGCTTTTGAACTACTTCCGTTGATTAGTCAGGCTATGCCTCACCTCGACGGAATCCTGCAAACCACGGTTGCAACTGACGTAAGGGAGTGCCTTCAAGCGCTTCCAGTTGTTCGGCGACACCTCAATCGAATGACCGTTGAGACGACCCAACCGTGCCTTCTGCGTCTAACACCGAGCGGCCAAGGGGGTTACCAAATGTCGCCTACATTAATACCAATGGATGCCATCGCCAAGCTTGAGTCAATAGATCCAACAGGCGACCTTCTTGCTCCATTCCGGCGTGCTGGTGAATTCATCAGACCCGGCCCACCCCCCATGTCACCTGAGGGCCGGTATCGAATGAAGCGCGGATCCCTGGTACTCAGCGCTCATCTACACGAAGGCGGCCCTTCGCCGGCATTCATCGATACAGTAAATCGACTGATAGATGAGGACGGGGACATTGAGCCAGTGCTGACTGGGACGATCAACTTGGGAGTAACTTTGCTCCACTTGGCGTCGATGGCGACAAACTCAACTCCGCAGTCAATCCTTGCCTCGTTCGGGGAAGGCGACGAAGATCGAGCGAAACATAAGTTGTAGATCTATCCCTTCTCCCCAAGAGGCGACATCGTGGTTTCGTTCGGCGGGTACCACTGGCCGGCGGCCTGGTGCTACCCCCTGCGGCCCCGCATTGGTGCGGTCGCTTGCGGCACCTGACTGCTGTACGACGCACCCCTGCCTGAGGGCACCGCCGGTAGCCCCTGCGGACCCGCGCAGCAGGTACTCGTACAAGAAAGCGAAGCCCGTGTCAGGTAACCGACAGCACCAGTAGGCGCATGACGGGGCATCATGCCGGAATGATCGTTGATTCATGCCTACAGCGCCTACTGAAGCTGGGCATCATCGCGAGTTTGTTGGCCTTAGCCGTCTGCCCGATCGCCATCTCTAAGAGCTACCGTCCTCCATCTGGTGAAGAGGCACCTAAGGTCACCGACTGGATGCAAGCATGGGGTGGATTCTTCAGCACCCTGTTTGCGGGAGGGGCCTTCGCGGCAGCCGCAACTGCACTCTATATTGAGCGGAAGCGTCGACACGAAGACGTTAAAAGGCTCGACGAGCAGCGCTCGGAGGACCTGGCTCGAATGGAGGCGGATCAGGCGGATCGAGATGTGGCGCAAGCACGTCTGATTATGACGACCTGCGAGTTCGATGAGCGAACGATGCAAATCGTATCAGTGACAGTCGTGAATCACAGTCAGTATGCCATTTTGGACGTCGAGCTATGGGTTGGGCTCCAGAGCGAAGGGGGGAACCCAAACAAGACGCGATGGCGCGAGGTTATTCCGGTACTCCTGCCAGGTAATGGGTTCGAGCTGAGCAACCCACCTCAGCGCTTCGTGTTAAGCGCCAAGAGTGCGGACCACTACGTACCTTGGGTTGAGTTCGTCGATGCACGCGGCCTTCGCTGGCGTCGCTATAACATAATGCGACCTATCCGCGTCTTCGACGCAGCCCATGATACTGTCAAAAAGTGAGAAGCGCGGTTCGCCCATTCCGTTGCTAGCGCCTCGTCATGCAGCCTTGAACGGGTAATCCGGGTGGCGGATCTTGGAGCCGGTGGCGAATCCGGTTTTCGGTCGGGCTCGTTGGTTGCGCCAGCGGATGTAGTCGCCGGTCGCGGCGTCCTGTTCGGTGTGGCTGCGATGGTCGGTGCCGTTGAGGGCGAAGTACCGCACAGCTTGGCCAAGGACCAGCAGGAGAACGGCTGGCCGAGGAAACGGGGGTCGCACCGGGCGATGACACAGATCCAGTCGCGGGTCTGCTCATCGACCCGTCTCGGTGCGCCCCCGCTCCATTTTGGGTCCAGGGCGTCGAACCCCCGCGTGGATCACGTTCCGCACGTAGTCCTCGCTGGTCTTGAGCAGGTGGGCGATGTCCGGGGTCGGTTGTCCCTGGGCGGACATCAGCACCACGATCGCCCGACGCAGCTTCACCGGGTCCTTCGCCGTCCGACCGATCCGCTGCAACCGCTGCCCCTCGACCATCGACGCCTGCCGGACAAACACCTCCGGCCGTCTGCCCACCGGCCACCACCTCCCCAGACGAGTGCTGGGAGACAGCCGCCCGATACATCCTCAGAACCAGCGGATTACACGATCAACGCTCAAAGACAAGGCATTAGTTCTGATTCTCAGATTCTGCAACGATCGCCTCTACGATGTCTTCCAGTGTTTTGCGTTTTGCGAAACGCCAAGAATTCCGAACGGTCCACATCGCGGACGCTGCGGCAGAAACAATAAATATAGCCTTCCAGGTTTCTGAACTGACACCAAGAAGGGGCTGAAAATTAGCCGTAACAAGGCCAACGAAGAGCGCCAAGAAGACACCAAGAGGGCCAATCAGCGAACCCAAGTCGGCATACATTGGCAGGGTCTTCCGTAGAGCAAGCTCGATCTTATCCCGTGTGGTAATGTGCACATTCTGCGCAACATTCACTGTGAGCGTTGTAGAACTACTGATTCTCTCGCCCACATCCAGGCTCAACGTGCTACGTCCGTCCCGCTGCACGGGTAGCATCTCATCCTTCCCCAGGACTTGCCCCTCGGCCGGCTCTTCCGCGTAAGTCACTTGGGATCTTTCCCCGCCTTATCGAAGTCCTCATTATTCAGCAGGCCGAGTACGCCGAGCGCATGCTCCGCAACGAAGCCACATTTGCTGCAAACCGTTACGGCAACGGGAATCGAAGCACCGCCCAACCGGAAGGACATGCCATTAGACTGAAGACTATTGAAGACTAGGCCATCCGTGACAGCGAAATTTCGATTACGGCATCGAGGGCACGGACTGTCTGCCCCTCTTTCCGTAAGGGCTTTGATAATCATTGCACGCTGTAGGTCTGTCAAGAAACCTGACCGGCTGGCGGGGCCGTTGGGTGGGCTAGTCACCCTCGCATTATCCATGTCGAGTGAGTGACCGCCCGGCAGCTCCTCCGCTCTGCCATCCCGTCTGCCGCCGACCCACACACCGTGGAGCCAGGGCCAGGGTGACAAGGTGGAGCGCCCTACAGGACGTACGACGTTGTCACCCTGGCCCTGGTCTGCTCGGCTTGCCTGGGTCGGTGGCTGACGGGATGGCATCCCTCGTCAACCGCCCACCCACCGGAACCGTTCGGCAACTCCATCCCGGAGTCGTCTGGCCCCCCGCCGGAGGCGCTCTGACCCCGCGTCCGCCGGCCGCCTGCACCGCCCGTCGAACCGTTCGGCAACTCCCACCTCGGTCGAGCCCAGCCACCGAATGACGACCCCGACGCACCCGCACCCGTCCGACCGGCGGGAGGAGTCACCTCGCTCGGGCTGGCGGGTGACCACTCCGTCGGGTTCCTCAAGCCGTCGGCCACCTGGCGGTGACGCGCGGGCAGCTCCCCACCCGTTCTCTACCCACCTCGCCCTCACCTTCACCTTCTCCCCCCACCCCGGACACCCGAGCGGCCTCGTGTTCCGTTCGGCAACTCCGCCACGGGCGTCCCTGTTACGGCTTCGAAGATCGTCGGGTGGACGCGGCCGGCGGTCGGCTTCGTCGCATCGACCTAGTCGAGCCAGGCTCGTCACCGGGTCACCTCACTGACCCCGGGGATGACACGCGGGGCGTGGTTTGCGGGCCGGCTGACTTTCCGCCCCGAGCCGGTAGGCCCGGGGCGGCGGCTCCGCAGGAGCCGGTTGCCGCGCCCCGCGCCGCGCGTCAGCGCCTTGATCCCATAGAGGTCAATCGGCAACGCTATTCGGCAGATGGCTGTTCCGGTCCGTCGTACCTTGCCCCGGCGAGGGTGGCCCCGCCGAAGCGCGTGGTACCACTGAACGTCGCCTTGCCGAACCTGGCGTCGCCACTGAACGTCGCCTTGCCGAACCTGGCACCGTCCCCGAACGTCGCCTCGTCAAACCCGGCGACGCCCCCGAACGTCGCCTCGTCAAACCCGGCGACGCCGCTGAACGCCGCCTTGTCGAACCAAGCGTCGCCCCCGAACGTCGCCTCGTCGAACCCGGCGTCGCCGCTGAACGCCGCTTCGTCGAACCCGGCGTCGCCGCTGAACGCCGCTTCGTCGAACCAAGCGTCGCCGCCGAACGTCGCCTCGTCAAACCCGGCGTCGCCCCCGAACGTCGCCTCACCGAAGCCAGCGACGCCCCCGAACGCCGCCTTGGCGAACCAGGCACCGCCGCTGAACGCCGCCTCGCCGAACCAAGCGCCGCCGCTGAACGCCGCCTCGCCGAACCGGGTGGTGCCGCTGAACGTCGCCTCGCCGAACCGGGTGGTGCCGGTGAAATGGGTTCTAATGAAGATGGCGTTGTGGAGGTGGCAGCCCGCGAAGTCGAGGTCGATGAGGACGGCTTCGGTGAGGTCGAGCACCACCTTTGGGCCCCAGTACGAGGGGTGGGGCTTTCCTTCTGGGGTTGTTGGTCGCAGGTGGCGGGCGAGGATGCGTTGGGCGGCGAGGCGGACTTGGCGTTCTTCCCGAGGGTCTGCGGCCGGTTTGTCGCTGTCGGCGGTGGCGGCCGTCGGTGCGGCGAGAGCCGGGCCGCCCGCAGGTGGTTGATCGCAGGGTTCCGGGGCCGACTCGCCGTCGGGTGGGGTGTAGGGCATGCGCAGGTAGGCGCAGATCACCTCGACGATGCTCTGCCGGTGGGCGGGGTTGTCTTGGGCGAGGCGTTCCAGGGCGTACAGGCCGGCGAGGCGGACCGGGGCCTTGTCCGCGCCGAGCTGGTCGGCGGCCTTGACGTACAGCTCCGTGACGCGTTTCTCCCCGGCGTCGTACTCCGTCGCCTGCTGGGTGCGCTCGGCCAACTGTTGCCGGCGAAACGCCAGCAGCAACGCGAACGCGGCAGTCACCGCCGCACCGATGGTCAGCCCGGTGCGGATGGACTCCACCCGCAACTGCGCCCGCTGCACCCGGTCACCCACCACCGGCACAGAGCCTTGCAGCCAGGTGACCGCAACCCAGGTGACCGCTCCCACCACGGCCACCCCAACCGGGACCACCCACGACCGCAAGGGCCGCACCTGCCGATCCGGTGGCGTCGGCGCGGCAGACACCTCATGCTCCACGCCGTCCCGCCGCCACAACAGGACCCCCGCGACCAGCGCCGCCACGCCTCCCGCCACCGGCACCAGCACCCGCCACCCGGAAGTCAGGACCCCCCACCACGATCGAGGAACCAACACCAGCACGACCGACATCAGAACCAACCCGCCGACCGCCATCAAGGCGACACTCAACCGTCTCGTCACACTGCGCAATCGTGCCCGTACGAGGCAAATCGTCTCGTGGCCGTCGATGGGCCACCGAACGCAGCAGGTGTGGAGCACACGCGGATCGACCGGCCACGCGCCCCTGTCGACCGGCACGAGCGGCCCCGCCGGGGACACCTCGAACACGTACAGGAAGTTCGAACCAATTGCCCCGGCAATGAGATTTCTTCCAGTGCGATCGGTCCTACGTGCTGGTGTCAATCGTCCGCCGGAGGCGTTCCACTGCTGCGTAGATCGACTGCTCGGGGCCTGGCCGGCTGGGGCGCCATTCCACGATGACCGGGCGGACGGCATTCGCCAGGCTGGCTACGGCTTCCTCGGTGCCTGGGCCGGGTAGCTGGCCGAGAGCATCGATCGCGCCAATGGTCGTTTCGTAGCGGTGGCTGTTGGCTGGGGTGTTGCGCCAGTTCGGGTTGTCGCGCCACGCCTGCACGCGTTCGCGTACGTCGGCGGCGGCTGCGTGGATTAGGTCGGCCCGTTGCTGGGGTGTGAGTGCTGTGGGGTGCGGTCGGTCGTCGGTGGGTTCTTGCGGCGGCGTGTCGGCGTCGCGCATGGCGGCTATCGTACCGGCGATCGGTCGGACAGCTCCGCGCCTCAGACCTAACGTCAGCCGGCGGCTGGAGTCCATTCCCGGGCGAGGATGGAGTAGAGCAGGGAGTCGCGCCATGCTCCGTTGGTGAAGACGTGATCGCGTAGCCGGCCCTCGTACCGCATGCCGAGTCTTTCGGCAACGGCGTTGGAGGCGGTGTTGTCGGGGCCGATGGCGGCGGTGATGCGGTGGAGTTTCAGCGTCTGGAAGCCGTAGTCGACGATGGTGCGGGCGGCGTCGCTGGCGTAGCCGTGGCCCCAGTGGTCGGCGCTGATGGCGTACCCGAGCTTGGCGGCCTGGTGGCCGGTGAGGCCGAGTCGCGCGAAGCCGATCATGCGGTCTGTGGTGTCGGTGACGGCCAGGTAGTACTCGGTGCGCGGGATGTGCTGGGCGCGTTGGATGGTGCCTTCGACCATGGCGACTGCGGCGGCCTGGTCCCGGCTGTCGAAGGAGAGCCATTGGGTGACCCGGTCGTCTCCGACGATTGCCCACGCGTCGGCCGCGTCATCGGAGCGCATGTCGCGCAGGGTGATGACGCGGCCGGGGATGGTGATCGGGTCCATGCTCCCGATCGTGCCCTATCGAGGCAGGGCGTTGGCCGGGGTGTGGGTGAAGTGTTCGATGCCGTCGATGAGGTCGCGGGCGTCGCCTGCGTGGCCGGCGCGAGTGATGGCCTGATGGACGCGGCGCACGGAGTGAATGATGCCGTTGATGCGCTGGTCGGCGGGCAGGTCGAGCACGGGGGCCAGGGCGTCGGCGGCGGCGTCCAGGTTCCCGCTGGCCACGCGGGCAATGGCCAGGTTGGCGTGGGAGCCGGCCTGGTCGCCGAACGCCCATGCCGGGTCATTCGGGTCGGCGTACGCCTGGGTGGCGCGAAGGGCGTATCGCTCGGTGGCGGTGGCTTCGCCGGGTAGCCAGGCGAGGGCGTCGCTGGCGTAGTAGAGGGTGCGGGGCTGGTTGAAGGTGCAGATGCCACCCATCTCGTCCATCTCGTCGGGGCGTACGCGGGACCAGGCGTCTTCGGCCTCGGTGATGGCGGCCTTGGCCTGTTCGGCGTTGCCGAGTGCGGCGTAGGCGCGGGCGGCGCTGGCGGGCAGCCACACGGCGGAGGTGCCGCCGGCCTGGGTGGCGTGCTCGCGGCCGGCTTCGGCGTAGCGGACCGCCTCGGCGTAGCGGCCGGCCCAGTACGCGACGAGGGATTGCAGACCGCGCAGCCACGCCTGTAGCCCGGGGTGTCCGGCCTGCTCGGCGCAGAGCACGGCGGTGCGGGCCTGGAGCATCGCCGAGTGGGGGTCGGCCATATCGTGGGAGACCTTGGCGAGCAGGCCGCTGGTGATGCCGGCGAGGAAGTGCAGGTCCCTGGACTGGTTCGGGGCCTGGCGGCGCTCCAGGAGGGTGAACAGGGTGTCCTGTGTCTCGACCAGGTCGGGCAGCACGTGGCTGACGGGGCGTTGCGGGTAGGCCAGGGCGAGGCGCTGCACGTCCTCGGCAAGCTGTTCGATGGCGGCGGGGCTGGTGGACTCGGCGGCGAGCATGGCGTACTGACGGGCACGTTGTGCGGCCATGGCGAGAAGGTTCCTTTCCGGGCCGGCGCCGGTGGGGTCGACAACAAGGTGTCGCTCCGGCGCAGGGGTCAACTGGTGGGGAGCCCAGGGGCGCTGTAGTTCGTCGATGGACTTGTTGAACATGGCCTGTAGTGCCCGCCGAGTGGCGGGGGTCGATGAGGCCAGGTCGCGTTCGCCGCGTGCCAGTCGCCCGAGGTGCCGGGCGCTGATCGCCGCCCGGGAGTCCATCCGGGAGAACTCGTCGGCCACTTCCTCGTACGTGCGGTCGCTCTGCTGGATCAGGTACTCCAGCATGGTGCGAGGTTCGCGGCGTTCTCGTGCCATCCGTCTACGCCTTCCTGATGGGCTGTCTCCACGCTCGCCGGGTGAGGTCCTTGCGGCAATGAAGGTCCTCGTGGTGTCCGCTCGATGTCCGCCAGAGGTGTACGTACGGGTCCTCGATCGGTCCCGTAGGTCCCGGGCAGGCTCTCCTACATGGACGGCTCACCCACCGCAATTGTGCATGTGCATCCCGGTGATGCACATGGGCAACCGCGTCGGCGCGCACACCGGGAGGTGAGCTCAGCGAGGAGGGGCGCTGAGCAAACCGGGGTGCGTGTCGTGCGGTGCGTGGAGGGGTCGCGCCCACAGCGGGGACCGCATCGGTCCTCGCCGTCCGCACCGGCTGCGTGTCCCGCGTGCGAGGGGCGGGGCTGGAAGATGGCCAGCCCTCGACGCTCGCTCCGGGCACCGGGCGACCCGAACCGGTTGCAGCGGCGCGACTGCCTCGACTGCGCAGGCACCGGTGCGCAGGGGCAGTGGGCGGGGCTGGCGGTCGTCGCCTAACCGGTGACGGCCGCCGGCCCTCTGACGATCACGCGGCGTTGCGCCGTGTCCTGAGTTGGCCCGGGGCGGGTGCTGGTGGAGGCGCGGTGTCGGCCGTAGCGGAAGCCCGCCCGCCTCGGTGCCCCGAGCAATCCGAGACGGGGAAGGCAGGCGGTCGTGGTTCCGAAGCCGGGAGACGTGCTGTACGTCAACCGGCAGGCGTCGGTGCAGTTCGGCGGCGACCGGGCGTTGATCTTCCGGGTCATCAAGGTCCCCGACCAGCCCACCTACTACGGGTGGATCTGGCTGACCGGGTACGTCCTCGATCCGAAGGGCAACGCCCTGGATCGCCGAGAGATCTACGTCCAGAAGGCGGGCCTCCAACGGGCCACCCCGCCGGCCGCTGCGGTCCGCCAACCCGACCGAAAACCAGCGGTACGTACGACGGCCAGGAACGCCGTGCGGAAGTAAGCACGGGCGGCGGCCCGATGGGAGGGTTCGATGGCGGTGGGAGTCTTTCGAGCGGCCTCGCGGCTGGCTCCGATGGTCCCCGAGCAGGTGCGCCGGCTGCGGTTCCGGCGCTCCGGGTTCGGGCGGCGCGGCCTGGCCGAGGAACACGTCTACGCCTTCCTGCGGCGCGTCGTCGACGAGCTGATCGCCAGGGACGCCGCTGAGGCCAGCCTTCGGGAGGAGAACGTCCGGCTGAAGAACGCGCTCCGGGACTGGCAAAGCCAGTTCACGCCGAGGCCGGGTCAGGACGACGACAGCGCATGGACAGGAGATCAGCAGAACGGCAGCAGAGCTGGGCGGCATACAAGTCATCACGTGGAACGACGAGCGAGACGATGACCTCCCAACTCGCGCTCTCGCTCGCAACGCCCGCTGAGCGAGCACGGGAGCATGGGGCCGTGGCTGACGCCGCGGCCCTTCCGCGTTGTGGGGGTTCTGGCCTGGAGAAACCGGGCCGCCCCAACCGTCCAAGATCGTTGCACGCACTCTGCACGGACGGCTACAAGCGGCGGCTCAGGGTGGGCATCCGGCTGCACAGGAGATCAATCGATGCGGGAACGTATCCGCTGCTCAGGTGGCGTTTCTGCTGATCTTCGAGGTGCCCCCGGCAGGATTCGAACCTGCGACACACGGTTTAGGAAACCGATGCTCTATCCCCTGAGCTACGGGGGCGCGAGGGCCTAGTCTAGCGACCTGCGGGTTCACCTGGGGTGGCAGGGAGTGGCCCACGTTCGCCCACGGCACCCGGACCCCCGTTTGCCCAGCCCAGGAGCACAGCTCGAGCACACGAACCCCCGTTTGCGACCACGATCGGCTGTGGTGACCCACGTTGGCGCCGGTTGACCCGGGCTGGCATCCGCTGGCGAGCACACGTCGCGCACATCATCGAAGATCATCTAGAGGGGCTCCCGCTGCAGCGGGCCGGCCGGAGGTGGTCGGATCTCGCTCGACGTGCTGCCCAGCGGTCGGGAGACTGGCGGTCGTGAAAGCCGGAATGGTGTTCCCGGACGGCGCGTGGCAGGAGGTCAGGTTCGGCCTGTTCGTGCCGACCCTCGATTACGGCGGCAGCGCGTGGGGCCGGGATGTGCTCGATCCGTGGGTGTCCGCCCATTCGTCGATCTTGGTTGCGTTGCGGCGGCAACTCGCAGTGGCGCACGGGCTTCCGCCGTGACTACCGGCTGGCCGACCGGCTCCTCTACAACGCGGACGCGGCGCTGGATCCGACGCCGCCGCATCCCGGCGGCCCGGACACAAGCCCGGACCCGAGCCCGGACGTGGACCTGCTGCGTCACCGGCCTCGCCGTAGCTTCCGGACAAAGGAACTCCCGTCGCGGACTTGACCAACGCGAACCTAAGCGGCGCGATCGTCTCCGCGAACCTGACCGGCGCGCATCTGATTGGGGCGGACCTGATCCATGCCCACCTAACCGGCGCGAACCTGTCCAGGGTGAACCTGATGTACGCCCGGACCGATGAGCGCGCCCGGCGGCCTGAGGGAATTGTCCCGTCAGCGCCGTGTGACCGACGCCCGCGTGGCCTTCACTGCCCTACATCAGAAGGCAGCTTCTGGTGTGTGATGTCTGCCTTCGGGACTGCGTAGATTTCCGTGTTTGAACTGGGTGTGGTCCGTTGGACAGGACGTTGATCCTGTCCGGGAAGGACCACGTTATGGCAGACAAGAAGAACGCTGTTTAGCTTCCGCAGTCGACGGCGGCGGAGGTGGAGTTCGCGCAGCAGCTGGTGGAGCGGGCCAAGGCCGACGGAGTGTCGTTGGTCGGGCCGGGTGGGCTCCTGGCGGGGATCACTCGTACGGTCCTGGAATCGGCGCTCGACGCCGAGCTGGATGCTCATCTTGACGAGGTCGGCGTTGACGAGGAGTCGGGTCGGCGGGTCAACATCCGTAACGGGCACGGTGCGAAGACGGTGCAGACCGAGGTCGGGCCGGTGCGGATCCAGGTTCCTCGGGACCGGGCGGGCTCGTTCACGCCGCGGATCGTCCCGAAGCACGTCCGCCGCCTGGAGGGGTTCAACGAGGCGATCCTGTCGCTGTACGCGAAAGGGCTGACGACCGGGGAGATCTCGGCGCATCTGGCGGATGTGTATGACGCCGACGTGTCGCGGGAGTTGGTCAGCCGGGTCACCGACAGTGTCCTGGACGAGATGGAGGCGTGGCGGCAGCGGCCTCTGGACCGGGTGTATCCGGTGGTGTTCATCGACGCCCTGGTGATGAAGATCCGGCAGGGGCAGGTCGCGAACCGGCCTGTCTACGTGGTGGTCGGTATCAGCCTCGACGGGGAACGCGACGTGCTGGGCATGTGGGCCGGCACCGGTGGTGAGGGCGCCAAGCAGTGGGCCGGCTACCTCACCGAACTACGTAACCGGGGTGTGGAGGACGTGTTCATGGTCTGCTCCGACGGGTTGAAGGGCATGACCGACGCGATCGAGCAGGTGTGGCCGCAGGCGGTGCACCAGCAATGCGTCGTGCACCTCGTCCGGGCCAGCCTGCGCTATACGAACCGGAAGGACTGGCAGAAGATCACCCCCGCGCTGCGGGAGATCTACACCGCCCCGACCATCGCTGCCGCGGAGGCCCGTTTCGAGGCCTTCGCAGCCGAGTTCGGTGACCAGTACCCGGCGGTGATCCGGCTGTGGCGGACCTCGTGGCCGCAGTTCGTGCCGTTCCTGGACTACGACCACGAGGTCCGCAAGGTCCTCTACACCACCAACATCATCGAGTCCCTGAACACCCGGTTCCGGCAGGCCGCCCGCCGGCGCGGACACTTCCCCACCGAGCAGGCCGCGATGAAGGTCTTCTACCTCGTCGTCCAGCAGAAACGCAAGGGCGGCAGCAGCATCACCGGCCGGGTCTACGGTTGGGCCAAGGCCCTCAACGCCCTGATCCTCGCCTACGGCGACCGGATCACCATCTAACCATCTCGATCACACCCAACGGTCAAACACGGAAAACGCCACACTCCCGAGACAAACGGTCTGGTCGGGGTTGGCGAGCGTGATCGTGCGCTGATACACGTCGCGGGGTGGGGCGGATCGCTGCGGGCGGGTGTGGTCGATCAGCCACCGCATGCCGGGCGGTGGTGTTACCGATCAGGGCGGTCGTGAGGTGCAGCAGGCTCGTTGCCGACCTTCTGGTACGCGGTGCGCTCGTGGCCGTCAGCTCTCCTCGAAGAAGCCACACGCCGGAGGCAGGGACCAGTCGACGGGCGGGCCGACCTCGGCGTACACCTCTAGCCGGATCCCGTCCGGGTCGTGGAGGAACAACTGCCCCGTCGCCGTGGACGCCCCGGCCGTGGCGGGACCGTCGCGCAGCGGCACACCGGCGGCTCTGATCATCTCCTCCACCGCCCGCAGCGCGGCCACGTCGGCCACCTCGAAGGACAGATGGTGCAGGCCCGCCCGATCGACGGCGAACCCGGCCCACGCCTGCTGCCACAGCGTCAGCAGCACCACGTCGCGGGCCCCGAGATGGGCCCAGGGCCGGTCGCCCGGGGCGGACCGGCGCAGCACGTCGAATCCCAGGACACGGCGATAGAAGTCGATCGATCGTGCGAGATCGGTGACGTTCAGGCCGGCGCTGCCGAGGCGGACCGAGGTCATGCGCCCGATCATACGGCGGACCGCAGCGTCGCGCGGGCGTCGCGATGGCGGCCGCGGGCCCGGCGAAGGGAGAAAGCCCATCGATGAACCCTCTAGAATCCGGTGACGGTCGCACAGGAACGACGGCAGCGGGGGAACATGATCGAGGCTCGAACGAGCGGTTTCCGGAAGCGGTGGCGGGAGAGCGTCGCCCGTTCCCACTGGGAGATCGTCCGCTATCTCCCGGTCGGTGGCCCGACGTTGGTCGGCGCCCTGCTGCTCGTCAACGTCGTGCTCGGTGCCCTGCCGGTGGTCTTCGTCGTGGCCACCAGCGTTCTTGTCGGCCGGGTTCCGGAGGCCGTCCGGGCCGGTACGAGCTCCGCCGCGTGGGACGCGTTGATGGCGAGCTTCGCGGTGGCCGCGGCAAGCTTCCTAGCCCAGCAGCTGATGGGGCCCGCTCAGCATGCCCTCGGTGAGCTGCTCAAGCGGCGGATCGACGGTCGTTTCATCGACCGAGCGATGGCCTCCGCGCTGCACAGCACGGGGATCGGGCCGATGGAGGACGCCGAGACCCTTGACGCGCTCGCCGAGGGCACCGGACGACTCCAGGAGGACTTCGAGACCCCGGGCAACGCGGCGGCCGGTCTGCTGGCGCTCGTCGGCCGGTATGTCCGCCTGGCCGGCCTGGTCGCCATCGTGGCGGTGATCGTCTCCTGGCCCGCCGCGGTGGCGTTGGCCGCCACCACCATGATCTTCCGGTATGGCCAGCGCGGAGGCCTGCACCGCTACTCGGACGTCTGGCGTCGGGTCGCGGATCGGAACCGGCGTGGTGACTACCTGCGCGAGGTGGCGATGAGCCCACGGGCAGGCAAGGAGATCCGCGTCTACGGGCTCTCCGGCTGGTTGACCGATCGCTATCTGGGCAACGCCCGGGACTGGATGGGTGAGCTGCAACGCGACCGCCGACGCATCTACCTGTGGCCGTACCTGGCTTACACCGCGATCGGGCTGGCTGTCGGCTGCCTTGTGCTCGTCGCCGTCGCCCGAGCCGGCACCGACGGCCGGCTCACCCTCACCGACCTCGCACTGTGCCTACAGGCCACGATCGCGGCCCTCCTCCTCGGCGAGTACTACCCGGAGGCCGACGTGCAGACCGAGCTCGGGGTGCGGGCGATCACCGGCATGCGCCGCTTCGACGAGCTGCGTGCCGCGGGGGACGTGCCGCCGCAGTCGGCGGCCACCGCCGACCCGGACGGGCTGCCTCGGGGAAGCATCCGGTTCGAGGCCGTCCGCTTCTCCTACCCGGGCAGCGACCGGATGGTCCTGGATGGGCTGGAGCTGGAGCTGCCCGCCGGGCAGTGCACTGCCGTGGTCGGCGTCAACGGTGCCGGCAAGACCACCCTGGTGAAGCTGCTGACCCGGTTGTACGACCCGGTCGGCGGCACCATCCAGGTGGACGGGACTGACCTGCGCGACTTCGCGGTGGACCGGTGGCGACGCCAGGTCAGCGTCATCTTCCAGGACTTCGTCCGCTACGAACTGCCCGCGGTGGACAACATCGCCCTCGGTGCCGGGCCCCTGCCGGTGGACCGTGCGGCGGTCCGTCGCGTCGCGGCCGACGCCGACATCCTGGAGGTACTCGACGCCGCGCCCGACGGCCTGGACAGCACGCTGGCCGGCGGCTACCGGTCGGGCATCGACCTGTCGGGCGGGCAGTGGCAGCGGATCGCCATCGCCCGATCGCTGTACGCCCTGGAGCTCGGTGCGAAGGTGCTGGTGCTGGACGAGCCGACGTCCGCCCTCGACGTTCGCGCGGAGGCCGAGTTCTTCGACCACTTCGTGTCCCGCACGCGGGGGGTGACCTCGCTGCTCATCTCGCACCGGTTCTCCAGCGTGCGACGCGCCGACCGGATCGTCGTCATCGAGGAAGGCCGCCTGGTGGAGCAGGGGACCCACGACGAGTTGATGGCCGCCGACGGCCGGTACGCCGAGTTGTTCCGCCTCCAGTCCGAGCGCTTCGCCGCCGGTCTGGACGCCGAGGGCAACGTGGTGGATGCGGAGGAAAACCCATGATCGCTTCGCTGCGCGGCTGCCTGAGCCTGCTCCTCGAGTTGTGGCGGGTCGACCGGAGGCGGCTGCTGGTCTCCCTGGTGCTCATGATCGGAAATGCGCTGGCCCTGCCGCTGTCCGCGCTGGCCCTGGGGGCCCTCGTGGATGCCGCCGTCGCGCGCGACACGAACGACGCCGTGACCGCGGCGGCGGCGGTGGCGGTGCTGACCATCGCCGCCCTGACCCTCGGTCACTTCGCCCACATCGTGTACTTCGAGCTCGGTGAGCTCAACACGCTGAACCTCGAACGGCAGCTCGTCGACCTGTCCAACGGGTCGATCGGCCTGGACCACCACGAGCGGCCCGACTACGCCGACCGCTTCCAGGTGCTGCGCCAGGAGATCCCCCGGATGGGCTGGAGCAGCACGACGGCGCTGATGTCCGGCGTCAGCCTGTCGGTGGGCATCGTCATCACGGCGGTGCTGCTGGCGCGGGTCAACCCATGGTTGTTGCTGCTGCCCCTGGCGGCGGTGCCGCCGGTGCTGCTGGGTCGCTCCGCCGAGGCGGTGCTGGAACGCTGTCGCGTCGACACCGCGCACCTGCGCCGGCGGGCGTTGCACCTGTTCAAGCTGTCGGTCGATCCCGGAGCCGGCAAGGAACTGCGGGTCAGCGGTGTGCAGAGCGAGCTGCGCCGGCGACACCTCGCGCTGTGGAACGAGGTCAGCGACCGGCAGTGGCGCGCGGAGTTGCGGGCGGCCGCCCTGCGTACGGCGGGCCTGCTCACGTTCGGTCTCGGGTACGGCGCGGGAACGTTGCTGGTGGTCCATGACGCCGTTGCGGGCCGACGGAGCATCGGGGCGGTGGTCCTCGCGATCACGCTCGCGGTGCAGGTCAACCAGCAGGTGGTGGTGGCGGTGTCGCTGCTGCAGCAGTTGCAGCGGACCGGCTCGGCGCTGGAGAACCTGCGGTGGGCCCGGAAGCTGGTCGGTGCCGGACCTCGCCCGGTGGCCGACGCCGAGGTGCCGCAGCGGATCGAGCAGGGCATCCGCCTGCGTGGGGTGACGTTCCGCTACCCGTCCTCCGACACGGCTGTGCTCAGCGACGTGGACCTGCTGCTGCCGGCCGGGTCGACCGTGGCGATCCTGGGGGAGAACGGCGCCGGCAAGAGCACGCTGGTCAAATTGCTCTGCCGGTTCTACGAACCGGCCGAGGGCGCCATCGAGATCGACGGCACCGACCTGCGGCGGATCCCGGCCGAATCATGGCGACGGCACGTGGCGGCCGGGTTCCAGGACTTCGCCCGGCTGGAGTTCCTCGCCCGGGAAACCGTCGGCGTGGGCGACCTTCCCCGCATCGCCTCGACTGCGGAAGTGACGGTAGCGCTGGAGCGGGCCCGGGGCGCCGATGTCATCGACCGGATGCCCAGTGGTCTCGAAAGCCCGCTGGGCCTTTCCCAGCCTCGCGACGGCGTCGAACTGTCCGGCGGTCAGTGGCAGAAGCTGGCCCTGGGCCGGGCGATGATGCGGACCACGCCGCTGCTGCTCGTGCTCGACGAGCCCACCGCGAGCCTGGACGCGGAGTCGGAACACCAGCTCTTCACCGAGTACGCCACGGCGGCGAGGCGGATCGCCGGGCAAACCGGTGGCATCACCCTCCTGGTGTCGCACCGATTCTCGACAGCCATCAACGCCGACCTCATCCTCGTAGTCGAGGGCGGACGGGTGGCCGAATCCGGCGACCATCAGCAGTTGATGGCCGCCGGTGGCCTCTACGCGGAGCTGTACGGACTCCAGGCCGAGGCGTACCGCTGACGCCCCTCAGCGTTCGGTGTCGCCGCGGCCCGGGGTCGGCACGGCAGCGGACAGCACGTCGCGGTGCGCCCGCGACCACTGCTCGCCGCTGCGCACGCCCTCGACGACGAGGGGCTTCAACAGCCGGCTGGCGACGTCGTACTGCGACTGGGGCAGCACGTTCCGGAACGCACCCATGGCCATGGTGGACAGCGCCTGGTCGGCGACGGGGGTCGTGTAGTCCAGTCGGGATGCGGCGTCGGTGCCGGTGGTGATCTGCGCCGCCCGCATGCCGAGGCTGAACGCGGCGATCCAGAACTCGGTCAGCAGGTAGTCGCCCAGGAGCCGCGTGGCCTCGGCCCGCCCGGGGAACCGGGCGAGAGCCTCGTCGGTCATCGCCGCCAGATCGGCCGCGGAGACGCCGAGGTCCGCGAACACCGGACGGGCCGGGACCTTGCGCCACCGGCCGGGCTTTCCGTCGCGCACCCAGAAGTGCGCGCCGGTGTCCACCGGGGCGTCCGGGTCGAGCGACGGGGCCTCCGGGACGACCCGCATGGCGGACTCCGCGTCCTGGCCCGGCCGGTAGGAGTATGACATCGACGGCATGAGGTCGAGGTCGCTGAGCCCCCGGGAGAGCGTCTGCGCGGTCGCCGCGCCGGGCATCCAGCAGACGGATCGGCGCAGCCCGTGGTGGTCGTTGCCGGTGAGGCTCGGCCCGCTGTCGTGCTCGACGACGTTCGGGACGGCCAGGATGGGGGTGACGCCCTGCGACTGGAGGAAGCCCATCAGCGCCCAGTCGTCCGGCTCCTGCCGGGTGAGCGACTCCCGCAGATGGGTGTCGGCGGAACGCGCCAGGTCGGCCGGCATTACGATGCCCTGACTCGGGATGTACTCGTCGACGACGTCGACCCAGCCGGCACCGGCCAGTGCGGCGATGCGGGCGGCGGAGGCGCTCCAGGCGCCCCACTCGACGAAGAGGCAGATCACCGCGTCGGGCCGGCTCTCCAGCAACGGGAGCAGCGTCTGCACCATGTCGGGAGGCAACTGGACGTCGTCCTGCAGGACCATGTGGTGGGTCGCCCCGGGCCGCACGGCGGCCCACGCCTTCCGGGCAGACCGCAGCGATCCGGCCTCCCCGCACACGCCGTCGTCAGCGCAGATCCGCAGGTCCAGCTCCGGATGCTCGTTGCGCAGCGACAGCGCCATGTCGTACCGGCGCTGGTGGGTCATTACCGCAGCAGACAGCTGTGGCCGCACGACGCTCATCTCCCCCCATGACGAGGTCGGCTGCCGGTGGTCGCCGACACACCGCCTCCACCTTGGATCGCCCCCCCCGGACGAATCGATCTATCTTAGCGTGGCCCGCATCGGCAGGCGGGCCGGACCAGCGACCGCGATGGAGGCCGCCCGGACCGGCGCACCGGCTGCCCGGATCGCCGACGCCGAGTCCAGCACGTGGGAGAGCACGAGCTGCATCTGGCTGCGCGCCAGCCTCGCGCCGAGGCAGAAGTGCTCGCCGGAGCCGAGGGCGAGGTGGCGGTTGGGCGTACGTCCCACGTCGAACCGGTCCGGCTCGGTGAAGATTCGCTCGTCACGGTTGCCGGACGGCACCCACAGAACCACCCAGTCGCCGGCCTCGATGCGCTCTCCCCCGACGGTGCAGGACCGCGTCGCCCGGCGCATGCTGTGGGTGGCGCTCGACGTCCAGCGCAGGATCTCCTCGACCGCCGTGGCCAGCAGGGCCCGGTCCCGGGAAAGCCGTTGCCACTGGTGGGGATGTTCCATCAGGGCGAGCACCCCGCCCGCCAGCGCGAGCCGCCCGTTCTCGGACGCCCCGATCATGTTCTCGCAGTTGAGCAGGATTTCCTCGTCGGTCAGCAGGCCCTTGTCCATCGCCAGGACGAGGGCGCTGACGAGGTCGTCGCGGGGATCCGCCGCGCGGCGATCCATCAGGTCGACCAGGTAGCGCATCAGCTCGGGGTGCGCCACCAACGACACTCCCGCCTCGAACACCTCGTCGGTCCACCGCAGCAGATCGCCGTGGTCCTCGCCGGGCACGCCGAGGATGTGACCGATGACGTTCATCGACAGGGGGGCGGCGACGTCGTGGACGAAGTCGAACTCGCCGCGTGCGAGGGCCGCGTCGAGCAGTTCCTCGACGCTGTCCTCGATGAACCCGTGCAGGTCGCGCACGGCGCGTTCGGTGAAGAAATCGGCGACGACGGAGCGCAGCTCGCGGTGCCGGGGCGGATCGGTGAGCGCGAAGGTGGCGCCACCTCCCGGGTCCTCGCCGTAGCGCAGGGGCCGTAGCAGGACCCCGTGGGCCGAGCTGAAGACCAGGGGATCGCGGTACACCTGGCGGATGTCGTCGTAGCGGGTCAGCGACCAGAAGCCGGGCAGTTCGGAAGGCGGGTGCCAGTGCACCGGAGCGTTCTCGCGCATCCACCGCCACACGGCATGCGGCTCGCCGCTGGCGTGGAACGCGGGGTCGACGAGGTGATCCAGGATCATCGAAGACCGAGCAGGGTGAGCGTCTCCGGGCTGAGGCTCTGCTGGACGTGGGCCGGCACGGTGGTCCAGTCGTAGGGAGACTCGACGTCCGGGGTGGTGAAGGCGTTGTGGATGCTGTGCCTGGGCGCGGTCGACCGGTTGCCCGTGCCGGCGTGGATCAAGTGGGAGTTGTGCAGCAGCGCGGCGCCGCGCGGGGCCAGGACCAGCTGCTCGTCCGGGTGCGGCGCCATCGGATCGGTCATCGTGGCCAGCAGCCGCGTGCGGTCGCGGTGACTGCCCGGTATGGCGCGCGTCGATCCGTTGGTGGCGGTGAACTCGGCAAGGCACCAGATCACGTTGCACTTGTTGAACGGCGGACCGATCGGACGGTCGAAGTCGTGCAACGGCTGGTGGCCCGTTCGCGGATAGACGTGCCGTCCGTTGATCAAATTGACTCGGAGTTCGGGGCCGATCATATGCCGCGCGGCGGCCAGTACGACCGGATGGTTCAGACATTTCTCGAACAAAGCGGAATACAGCAGCAGCATCGGAACGAACCGTACGCCGGGTTCGCCGTACGCGCTGAAGTCACCGCTCAGCCAGATTTCGTCGACCGCTTCGGCGAATCGATCGCATTCTTCGTCGGTCAGTAGACCGGGTATGACGCACCAGCCGTTGACGTCCAGCTCGCGCTTCTGATCGTCTGTCAAGTCGGTCGCCGCCGCAGTGGAAGGTTGATGGCTCAAGCGATCCTCCTGCACAGTCCGTGACGGTGGTCTTCGGCGAGTTTGAGGCAGACCATTACATCATCTCCCGTCATTGTCAATGCTCGGTCCGGATGCCGGAGTGTCGGCCGGAAGCCGTCGCCGACCGGCTGGATCATCGCGCCATCGAAAGATCGCCCGGGTCCGGGGGTTCGTGCTCATCCGGATGTTCCCTCGACGATATTAGATCGGCTACTATCATCGACGCACGACGAATTCTGATGCGCGTGCCGCAGGACGGGGGCCTGATTCGTTGTTGGCTCGGGGGCAGGGCTCTGTGGAACGACCGACCACGCACCATCCAGCGGGACGGCCGGCGGACGCGGCCCGGCGGGCACGGGACCGGGACCGGCGGCACGTATGGCATCCCTGGTCACCCATCGACAACGACAGAGATCAATTGATGTTGTCGCGCGGTGCGGGATACCTCCTGTGGGACGTCGACGGCCGGGAGTACATCGACGGAACGTCCTCGGCGCTGAGCGCGTCCTGCGGGCACGGCCATCCATACATCCGGCGGGCGGTGGAGGCACAGCTCGCCCGGCTGCCGCACTACGACCTGTCCACCGGCAGTCACGAGCCGTCCGGCCTGCTCGCCGAGCGCTTGGCTGGGCTGATGCCCGCCGCATTGTCGCACACCCTCTTCGTCAACAGCGGCTCGGAGGGCATGGAAGCCGCCGTGCTGATTGCGACCTGGTACTGGGCGAACATCGGCCAGCCCCGCCGCCGGGTCGTCTCCCTCGCCCGCGGCTACCACGGCACGACGGTGGTAAGCCGGACCCTGTCCGGCCTGGTGCCCACGGGGCACGGGTTGCGCGACCCCCTGCCGGTCACCCGGGTGGAGCTGCCGGCGGCGCCGGATGACATCCGCCGCCCCGAGCACCTGCCGGCCCTGCTGGCGGCGTTCACCACCGCCATCGACGACGACGCCGACGGGCCCCCCGCGGCGGTCGTGGTCGAACCGCTGCTCAACGTCGGCGGCGGGATCGTGCTGCCGGACGGCTTCCTGCGCGGGCTACGCGAGCTCTGTGACGCGAGCGGGGCACTGCTCGTCCTCGACGAGGTGTTCACCGGATGCGGTCGCACCGGGCGGATGTTCGCCTGTCTGCGCGAGGACGTGGAACCCGACGTCCTCGTGGTCAGCAAGGGTCTCGGCAGCGGATACCTGCCGATCACGGCGGTGGTCACCAACCCGGAGATTCACGCCTCGTTCCGCCGCGATCCGGTCTTCGGCGGCCTGCGGTACGGGCATACCACCTCCGGCCACGCGGTCGCCTGCGCTGCAGCCCTCGCCGCACTGAACGTGATCGAGAGCGAGCGGCTGTCCGAGCGGGCCGAGGTCCTGGGCCGGCGGCTGATCGACGGGTTGGCGCCGCTCACCGGCACCCCCCAGGTGGTCGACGTGCGCGGGCTGGGGCTCGTGGTGACCCTGCAGACCGACTCGGTCGACACGGCCACCTCGCTGGTCACCACCGCCCGCAGCCGGGGCCTGCTCCTGCGGCAACAGCAGGAGAACGTCATGGTGATCCCGCCCCTGATTCTGGACGAGGACGGCGCGGACCAGATCGTGACGCGGATCCTCGGCTGCCTGGCAGAGGCGGCATGACCTCCACCGCACCCGAAACCCCGGCGACCGCCTCGACGGCACCCGGGCGCCCGGCGTCCTCCGCCGCGCTGATCCCCCGGCCCCGGGCGCTCAAGGTCCTCGGCGGGACGTTCGTCATCGGTCCGCACGTCGGCGTCCGGGGTCCCGAACCCGCCGCCGGCCTGGCCCGGGAAGTGCTCGGACTGACGGGGTCCGGCGGTGGGATCGAGCTTCGGCTGACCGACGACGCGAACCTCGGGGACGAGGGATATCGCCTGCTGGTGCGGCCGGACTCGGTCGAGGCCACCGCCGCCACGACGGTGGGTCTCGGCTGGGCGGTGCAGTCGTTGCGTCAGCTCCATCTCGACGGCGTGATCCCGTGCGTCGAGATCGAGGACCGGCCCCGGCTCGCCTGGCGCGGCTCGCTCCTGGACGTGGCCCGCCACTGGTTCTCGATGTCGTTCCTCTATCGCTACGTGGACCTGTTGGCGATGCACAAGCTCAACGTCCTGCACCTGCACCTGACCGATGACCAGGGCTGGCGGGTGCAGATCCAGCGGTATCCGCTCCTGACCGAGATCGGCGGCCACCGCACCGGCTCGGCCACCGCGCACGCGGAGGACTCACCGCTCGACGCGGTGCCGCACGAAGGCTGCTACACCCAGGACGAGCTGCGCGCGCTCGTCGCGTACGGGGAGCGGCGCGGGGTGCAGATCATGCCGGAGATCGACACGCCGGGACATGTCCAGGCGGCCCTCGCCGCATACCCGCACCTGGGCAACGACCCGGGCTGCACCCTGTCGGTCCGCCGGCACTGGGGCATCTCCCGGCACGTGTTGAACGTCAGCGAGGAGTCCGTCCGGTTCGTGTGCGACGTGCTGGACGAGATCAGCGACGTCTTCCCCTTCGGGTTCGTGCACATCGGCGGCGACGAGGTGCCGCCCGACGAGTGGGCGGCCTCGGCGATCGCGGCCGAACGGATCGTCGCCGAAGGACTGTCCGGCCCGGAGATGCTGGCCGGCTGGTGGGCAGGGCGGCTCACCACCCATCTGCGCGGGCTCGGCCGCCGGGCCGCCATCTGGGACGAGACGCTCGACTTCGGGCTGTCCGGAGACCCGCTCGTCTTCGCCTGGCAGGGCGCGCACCGGGTGGGGCAGGCGCTCGCCGCCGGCGCCGAGGTGGTCGCCGCGCCGTACGAGTTCACCTACCTGGACTGGCGGGAGGCGACCACCCCGCACGAGCCCCCGGCCATCGCCGGTGACCTTCCGCTGTCGGTGGTGCAGGGCTACGAACCGCCCGCCGGCGTGCTCGGCCTTCAGGGACAACTGTGGTCGGAGTATCTCGGGACCCCGCAGGCGGTGGAGTGGCGGGCCTTTCCCCGGCTCACCGCCATCGCCGAGAACGGCTGGAGCGACAACCCGGCGGAACCCGACGACTTCCGTGCCCGGCTGTCGGTGCACCTCGGCCGGCTCGACCGGATGGGCGTCAACTACCGCCCCCCGGACACCGGCACCGACCGGGGCGACGCGCGACCAGAGGAGGGCACCGATGGGTGAGCCGCTGCGGCTGGCGGTGGTGGGTTACGGGCAGACCGCCGGCCAGCACACCCGGATCATGAACCGGGAGGGACACCACCTGGTCTGGTCGGTCGGCCGGATGCCGGAACCGACGGCCGCGTTCGCCCGGCAGTACGGGTTCGACCGGCACACCACCGACCTGGCCGAAGCCCTCGACGACCCGACCCTCGACGCGGTGATCGTGTGCACGCCGAACGAGCTGCACGCGCCGCAGGCCGCCGCCTGCCTCGCGGCCGGCAAGCACGTCCTAGTCGAAATCCCCCTGGCAATGAGCTACGCCGAGGGGCGGGACCTGGCCGACACGGCCCGGCGCCGCGGGCTCACTCTGATGGTGGGGCACACGCACCGGTTCCACGGGGCGATGCGGACGGTCCGCGAGGAGGTCGTCAGCGGACGGCTGGCCCCGCACAGCATCACCGCCCGGTACCTGATGATCCGTCGCTCGAACCAGGGCTCCAACGGCTACCTGCGCTCGTGGACGGACAACCTGCTCTGGCACCACGGTCAGCACGCCACCGACACCGCGTTGTGGATGTTGGGCATCGACGAGCCCGGCGGGATCGTCGAGGTGACGCCGATGTTCTCCCGGCCCGACCGCGACCGGCAAGCCCCGCTCGACATCGCCCTGGTGCTGCGGACCCGCCTGGACCAGCTGGTCACGATCTCGCTGTCGTACAACAGCTTCATCAACGTGTACGACTACGTGGTGGCGGGTCGCGAGGACACGTTCGCCATCGAGGCCGGCATGCTGCGCGACCGGGCCGGCGTGCGCTTCGACAACGCCGAGGAGCGCGCCGTGCCCGACTACGGCAGCCGCGTGGACCAGGACCGGGAGTTCGTCGAGGCGGTGCGGGCCGGACGGCCCCCGGCGATCAGCGCCGACTCCGTGCTCCCGGCGCTGGAGGTGTTGCAGCGCGCGCAGGACGCCTACGACGCGCGGCCGGACCCCGAAGCGTTCCACCCCATCGAGAACCTAGCCACCTGAGTCGTCAGATCAACGGAAGGGAACGGCCGTGACCGTGCATTCTCAGTCCGCCCAGTCCAGCTCCCCGGGCGCGTCGCCGCGCACCGAGGGATGGTGGAAGTTCGGGGACGACCTCGCCGCCGGCGTCGAGGACCTGTCCGGCAACGGGCACACGCTCACCGCCACCGGCGGACCCACCGCCGTCGAGGCGCCGTTCGGCGGCGGGGTGGCGCTCGACGGGGCCACCCAGTGGCTGAGCACCGCCAAGCCCGTCCTGCGCACCGACGCCAGCTTCAGCGTGGCCGCGTGGGTCCGCCTGGACGGCGACGCCGTGCAGCCGCCGCCCGGCGAGTTCGCCTGGACCGTGCTGAGCCAGAGCGGCGCCTCCCACACCCCGTTCTACCTGGGACTGCGGTTGATCCAGCAGCCGCAGCCGGACGGCACGACCGTCGGGGTGCCGTCGTGGTGTTTCACTGCCGCGCCGGTCGACGGTTCGACGACCGGCGCGGTGGAGTGGCAGCACGCCCACTCCACGCAGCCCGTCGATGAATCTCAGCTCGGCCGGTGGGTGCTGCTCGTGGGGGTCCTCGACGCCGCCCGGCACACGGCGACGCTGTACGTGCCGAGCACCGGCGACCGCAACACCGTCGACCTCACCGAGAAGTGGCCGTACTGGAACGCCGACGGTGGCCTCCAGGTCGGCTTCGGCCGCTACCTGGCCGACGTCTCCGACCAGTGGCCCGGTTCGGTCGGTTCCGTGCGGGTCTTCTCCGGGGTGCTGACCGAGGATGACGCCGCGGCGCTGCTCACCGGCGACGATCCCGCCGGGGCTTGACCGGCTCTCGGCGTAGGACGGTTCGCGTGAAACTCAGCGTCGCAATTCCCTACAAGCAGCGTCTCGGCAACCTGACCATCGCCCTGGAGGGCCTGGCGCACCAGACGCTGGACCACGCGGAGTTCGAGGTCGTCGTCGGTGCGATGGAATACTCCGAGGAGTACGTGGCGGCGTGCCGGAAGTTCGCCGAACGGATCAACCTCGTCTCCGTCTGCTCGGCCCGGGAGTTCTCCATCCCCCGGGCCCGCAATCTCGCCATGCGACAGGCCACCGGCGAGGTCGTGGTGCAGATGGACGCGGACACGCTCCTGCCGCCCGACGCGTTGGAAAACCTCTACGAACGACACTTCGCCTTCGGCCAGCGGGCGTGCGTCGTGGGTCAGGTCGTGGGATATGACAACAACGGCCGGTCGGTGACCGAGGTGGCCGCCCTGTCCTATCTGGACTATGTCGACGCGCTGGAGCGGTTGGGCGGCTCTCGCGGCCGACCCGAGGACCCCCGTTTCCAGGTTCCCCACGTGCTGCCGTGGGCGTTCGCCTGGACCGGGCTCATCGCGCTGCCGCTCGCCGCCGTGCGCCGGCACGATCTCTTCTTCGACGAGACGTTCCACGGCTGGGGAGTCGATGACCTCGAGTGGGGGTATCGCATCGCGGCCTCGGGCATCCCGATCATCCTGCGCGAGGACCTGTACGCGATCCACCTCCCGCACCCGCGTGACGCCGACGCCAACCGGGTCACCGAGGCGGCGAACTACGGTCGCTTCCTGCGCAAGTGGCCGCGCCCCGACGTCGAGCTGGCGTACGCGTTCGGCGACGTCGACGCGAACTCCCTCTACCAGGGATTCGTGAAGGAGTTGCGGGCGGTGCGGGGCGACCGGTCGTTGGGGCTCGTCCGAGGCGCCGTGGCCGGCCGCGACACCCTGCTCGTCGGGGTGCCGCTCGACGCCCGGGGCCGACCCGACCGGGCCGAACTCCCGGTGCGGTTCGACGCGGACACCGATTCGGAGGTGCTGCCGCTGATCGGGCTGGCCTTGCCGTACGAGGACGGCTCGGTGCGGGAGTGTCGCCTGCTGCCGGCGCTCGACGGTTTCTCGGCGCGTTACCGTGACCGGATCCGCGCCGAGGCCACCCGGGCGGCGCGTTCGGTGCTACCGGCGGCGCCGTGACCGGTGCGTCCGCGCTCGACGTGCCGGCCGTCGACCTGCTGGACGTGGCGCTGCGGGCGGCATACGTCGGCGCCGCCGAGGTGATCGGCCGGATCGGTCGGGTGAGCGGGCTCACCACGAAGAGCAGCCCGACCGATCCGGTCACCGATGCCGACCGGGGCAGTGACGAGGCGATCCGCGCCATGCTCGCCGTGCGCCGGCCCGACGACGGCGTGCTCAGTGAGGAGGGGCCCGATGTCGCGTCCCGCACCGGCCTGCGCTGGGTCGTCGACCCGCTGGACGGGACGGTCAACTACCTGTACGGGATCGCGAACTACGCCGTGAGCGTCGCGTGCGAGCGTTTCGACGGGCAGCGCTGGGAGGCCGTGGTGGGCGTGGTGCACGACGTCGGCCGGGAGGAGACCTTCACCGCCGTACGCGAGGCGGGCAGCCGCCTGGGCGGCCGGGGCATCGCGGTCACCGCCCGGGTCGAGCTGTCCAGCGCCCTGGTGGCGACCGGGTTCTCCTACCGCTCGCGGTCGCGGTCGCGGCAGGCCGCGGTGCTGTCCCGGCTGCTGCCCCGGGTGCGCGACATCCGCACCAGCGGCAGCCACGCCCTCGACCTGTGCTGGACGGCGGCCGGGCGTTACGACGGCTGCTTCGAGGACGAGGTGGGTCGATGGGACTGGGCGGCCGGTGCCCTGATCGTCCGGGAGGCCGGCGGCGTGGTGTCGCCGTTGCGCCACGGCGTGGTGGCCAGCGGCCCAGGTGTGCACGAAGCGTTGTACGCGTCAGTGGAGGAGACATGACCGCGAGCCCCCCGGAGCAGCCGCCGCTCGGTCCACCGCCGTCGTTCGACGCGGAGCTGGACGGTCCGCTGCGGGAGATCCGCCGCCACCGGCCGGTGCCGTTGACCGCGGAACTGATTCCGCACAGCCGGGCCCGCACCGCCGAGAGCCTGCTGGGCGACGACGAGATCCGCCGCCGGTGGCCGTACGACGTACGGGAGCGGCTGGTGCCCGGTCCGCCGGGCGACCCGGACGTGGCGCTGGTGATCTGCCGCCCGACCTGGGTGCCGGGTCCGTGGCCGGTGATCTACAACACCCACGGCGGCGGCATGGTCTCCGGCAGTCATCGCGCCGCCGATCTCGCCGACGAGTTGGCGCGCGCCCAGCAGGTGGGCGCTGCGGTGGTGGCCGTCGACTACCGGCTGGCCCCCGAGAACCCGGATCCGGCCCCGGTGCGGGACTGCTACGCCGGGCTGGTGTGGCTGGCCGAGAACGCCCGCGAGCTGGGGATGGACCCGGACCGGATCGTGGTCAGCGGCAACAGCGCCGGGGGCGGGCTGGCCGCCGGCATCTCGTTGCTGGCCCGAGATCGCGGCGGGCCGCCGGTGCGCGGTCAGATGTTGCAGTGCCCCATGCTGGACGACCGGTGCGACACCCCGTCCGCGCGGCAGATGGTCGGGGTGGGCCTGTGGGACCATGGCTCGAACCTCACCGGTTGGACGGCATTGCTGGGCGACCGGCGGGCCACCGACGCGGTGTCCTGCTACGCCGCGCCCGCACGGGCCATCGACCTGTCGGGCCTGCCGCCCGCGTTCATCGACGTCGGAGCGGTCGAGGCGCTGCGGGACGAGGCCGGCGCCTTCGCGACCCGGATCTGGCAGGCCGGCGGTGAGGCGGAGCTGCACGTGTGGTCGGGAGCCTTCCACAGCTTCGACTGGTGGGTGCCGCACGCCGCCGTCTCCCGGGCGGCGATGGACGCACGTGTGGTGTGGCTGCGACGGCTCTTCAGCCGGTGACCAGGAAACAGAGGACGGACATGGACAACACGCGGATGCACACCGACGAGGTCGTGACCGACGTCGCGCTGGTCGGCCGGCTGATCGCGGAACAGTTCCCCCGCTGGGCCGCCCTGCCGGTCAGGCCGATCACCTCGGCGGGCACCGACAACGCGATCTACCGGCTCGGCGACGACCTGTCCGTCCGCCTGCCCCGGATCGAGGGCGCGGCCGGCCAGATCGACCTGGAGCACGATCACCTGCCTCGGTTGGCCCGGCACCTGCCGCTGGAGATCTCGGCGCCGCTCGAGCGGGGGCGCCCGGCGGCCGGCTACCCGTTCCCCTGGGGGGTGTACCGGTGGCTGCCGGGCCAGGACGCCCACTCCACCGCCCCGGCCGACCCCACCGCGGCGGCCCGGGACCTCGGCGCGTTCGTACGCGCGCTGCACGCCAGCGACCCCGAGGGCGGGCCGCGGTCCTACCGCGGCGAGCCGCTGGACAGCCGGGACGCGCGCACCCGGGAGAACATCGGGATCCTGCGTGACCTCGACGACCACACCTCGGCGACGCGCGGGCTGGACCTCGACGCGCTGCTGCGCGTCTGGCGCGTCGCCCGGGAGGCGCCCGCCCCCGAGCAGGTCTGGATCCACGGTGACCTGCTGCCCACCAACCTCCTCGTCGACCATGGCAGGGTGAGCGCGGTCATCGACTTCGGCTGCGCCGGTCTCGGCGACCCGGCCTGGGACGCGCTTCCGGCCTGGGCGCTGCTGACCGGGCCGGTCAGGGCAGTCTTCCGACAGGCGGCCGGTTTCGACGACGGGGCGTGGGAACGCGGGCGAGGGCTCGCCGTGTCGTGGGCGCTCATCGCGCTGCCCTACTACCGGCACACCAACCGGCTGCTGGCGGGCCTGGCCCGCAGGACGCTGGACGAGGTGCTCGGTGAGTCCTGAGAGCGACCCGCCGCTCGCCCTGGTGACGGGGGCCAACCGGGGCCTGGGCCGCGAGGTCTCGCGGCAGTTGGGCGGGCGCGGGTTCGTCGTGCTGCTCGGCTGCCGCGACGTGGGACGGGGCGGCGCCGTCGCCCGCGAGCTGGCCGCCGAGGGCGTCACCGCCGTCCCGGTGCGGCTGGACGTCACCGATCCGGTCAGCGTGCGGGACGTCGCCGGCCGAATCCGTGTCGACCATGGCGGGCGGCTGGACGTGCTGGTCAACAACGCCGGGATCTTCGTCGGCGCCCGGGCGACGGAGGTCACCGCCGAGCAGTTGCGGCCGATGTTCGAGACCAACGTGCTGGGCGCCGTCACGCTCGTGCACACCATGGCGCCGCTGCTGGCCCGTTCGGCGGCGCCACGCGTCGTCAACGTGTCCAGCACCACCGCGTCGCTGACGTTGACCGCCGACGGCTCCGACATCCCCGGCGACGCCACCGTCCGGATGGGCTACGCCGGCACCAAGGCGGCGTTGAACATGCTGACGGTCCAGTACGCGGCGGCCTTCGCCGCCGACCCGGAACTCGCGCACGTAAAGGTGAACGCCGCGGCGCCCGGCTACACCGCCACCGACATGAACGGCCACCGTGGCACCCGACCGGTCAGCGAGGGCGCCCGGATCATCGTCGACCTCGCGATGCTCGGCGCGGACGGTCCCTCCGGAGGCTTCTTCAACGACCGCGGCGTGCTGCCCTGGTAGCGCGGGCGCCGGGCCGGCAGCGACCCGGCGCCCGACGGCTCAGCCGACCTGCTCGGCCACCCGCTTCGCCTCGCGTAGCACCGCGTCGCGGTACTTCTGAGCGAGCTTGTGCACCGGCGGCAGCACGCGGCACTGCGCGAACGTGCCCGAGCGATAGGGCAGGGCGAGGCCGAGTAGCGGCAGGACCTGCTCGTACGGGCCCTGCCCGAGCCACCCGGCGACCTCCGGGTCGACGGGTTGGCCGCTCGCCTTGTCGAGCAGGGCTCCCACGGCGAGGACCTCGGCGCCATCCACGCGGCCCCGCACCACCCCGAGGGTCGACCCGCCGGCGGCGCTGTCCACCTCGCGCCGGGCCTCCTCCCACAGCCGGTTGGCGTCGTCCCACCCGAAGCTGCGGGCCAACTCCACGTCGAGGGTGGGCGACTTGGTCAGGAAGTGCCGCATGTTGGCCTGGTACGACTCCTGGTTGGCCGCGGCGTCGCGGCGGTGCGGCAGGTGGATGCCCCAGATGTCGCGGCTCATGATGATTGGCGTGCCGGTGGCCTGGATCCGGTAGCCCCACTCCTGATCCTCCGCGCCCCAGCCGCCGAAGGCCTCGTCGAAGGTCAGCCCGTGCCGCCGGATGGTGTCGGTGCGCAGGGCCGCGAGTCCACCCCACACCAGGGTCCAGATCAGCGGCAGCGGCTCGACCAGGATCCGGTCGTCCGGCTTGTCCACCCCCTCCACCTCCATCTGGAGGGTCTTCTGCCGCAGTTCCTCGTACGGCGGCACCCGGACGTCGTCGACCTGCACGTCGCTCTCAGTCAGGTCGTCGTCATAACCCAGCATCTGGCCGAGCACGCAGACGTCATGGCCGTCGGCGAAGTACTGCCGGTAGAGGGTCTCCAGGCAGCGGGGCGGCAGGATCATGTCGACGTCGATGGAGACGGTCACCTCACCGGTGACGACCGGCAGCGCCTGGTTGCGGGCGCGGGAGACGTTCCACTCGCCGCCGGTGGTCACGGTGACGATGTCGAGCCGGTCGGCGAACTCGGCCGCCACCGCCGCGTACTCCGGCGAATACTCGATCGCCCCGATCACGACCTGGAGGTCCGGTCCGCTCAACGTCTGGTCCGCCAGCGCGGCGAAGGCATTGCGGACGTTGGCCAGGCGCTGCCGGTAGGGAATGAGGACACTGATCTTCGGCTTGCTCACGACTCTCCTGTTCTGTCGGGCTACCCGACCGGGCCGGCGGCCCGACCGGTTCAACGACGCATCGCCAGCAGATACCTGGCCCGTTCCAGGGGGTTGATGTCGGTGCGCGGCCGCTCCGGCGGGGTGCCCACGACCTGCTCCCAGCGCTCGAAGGCGCTCTCCAGCACGCCCTCCCCCCGGGTCAGGGACGGCAACTGCTGCTGGAGAGCATGGATCGAGGCGGCCGGGATCTCGCCCTCGACCGTGCTGAGCTCCCCCCCGATGGTCGGCACCTGGGGCACCGCCCCGTACTTCGTCAGCACCTGCAGCATCGAGGTGTAGAGGTCGGTCGGCATCTCCAGCCGGAACCAGTGCAGCGGCTCGTGGACGGTGGTGCCGGCCTGCCGCAGCGCCGCCATCAGCACCAGCGGCGTCAGGTAGCGGAAGTCGGTGGCGGTGCTCGACATCGACTTGTCGAAGCTGCCGTGCGAATGGCTCTGCCGGGCCAGGTAACCCGACCGGTGGAGGGTGACCGCGCAGTCGATCACCTCCCATCCGTGCAGGCCCTGCCGTAGCGTGCCCTGCACGGCCTCCTCCACAGCACGGAAGAAGGCCAGCGGCATGGAGCCGAGCTCCACCCCGAGCCGGAACGTCACACCGGAGCCCAGCGGACCGCGTTCCACCCGCAGGCCGACCGTCGCCAGGTACGGGTTGTCCCCCACGCGCAGCACCTCCACGGCCTCCCCGGTGCCGACCGGACGCTCCACACAGATGGTGGTGGTCTCCCGGAAGTCCACGTCCACACCGAAGTCTCCGGCCAGCGTGGCCTGGATGACCTCTTTCTGCACCTCGCCGTAGAGCGAGACGTAGGTCTCCTGACGGATGTCGTCCTGGCGCAGGTTGATCAGGGGGTCCTGCTCCGCCAGCAGCCGCAGGGCGGCGTTGAGGGTGCCCTTGGCGGCGGAAACCCGCGGCACGATGACGGTCTCCAGGGTCGGCGGAGCGAACTGTCGTTGGTCGGTGCCGTGTCCGTTCCGCGTCCCGATCGTGTCGCCGATGCGGATGTCGGCCAGGCCCCACAGCTTGCCGATCTGGCCCGGCCCCAGGGTGGCGCTGCGCTCCGTCGCGCCGTTGGTGAACAGCACGATGCCGGTGACCTTGCCGCCGCGCCCACGGCCGAAGTCGACGCGGCTGCGGACGTGGACGGTGCCGGAGAACACCCGGACGTAGGCCACCTTCTCGCCGGAGGCCTCTCGGTCGATCTTGAACACGGTGGCGGACAGGTCGCCATCGGCGTCGCCGTCGAGGCCGGGCAGCAGTTCGGCGATCGCCGACATCAACACGTCGGCCCCCTGCCCGGTGATCGCCGAGCCGAAGAACACCGGGAATACCTGGCAACGCGCGATCTGCTTGCCCAGCTCCTTGCGTAACAGGGCGTATGGCAGGGCGCTGTCGTCCGCCACGTAGGCCGCGATGATGCCCTCGTCGTGGGTGGCGAGCACGTCGACGAGCCGGGTGCGGAACTCGTCGTCCGGACCGTACGGCTGGAAGCGGGCCTGCGGGCCGCCGGGTTGACTGACGTAGCCCATCGGCACGACGTCGGGGGTGAGCCGGTCCATGACATCACGCAGGACCCGCTCCGGATTGGCGCCGGTGCGGTCGATCTTGTTGACGAACAGCAGCAGCGGGAGGTCGAGCCGCCGCAGGGCGCGCATCAGGATCCGGGTCTGCGCCTGCACCCCCTCCACGGCGGAGACCACCAGCACGGCACCGTCCAGAACACCGAGCACCCGCTCGACCTCGGCGATGAAGTCGGGGTGGCCCGGAGTGTCGAGGAGGTTCACCTGGGTGTCGCCGATCATGAACGACGCCACGGCCGACCTGATGGTGATGCCGCGCTGCCGTTCCAGCTCCATCGAGTCCGTCAACGTGCTGCCCGCGTCGACGCTGCCGAGCTCCGTCCGGACGCCCGCGAGATGCAGCAATCGCTCGGTCAGGCTCGTCTTACCCGCGTCGACATGCGCGAGGATACCCAGATTCAATAAGGCCACAGCGGTTCCCGTCTCAGGCCGGCACCGGTCCTCGATCCACGAATTCCCACATCAGGGTAACGCCGTCGGGTCCGCCCGCGGAGCGGCACCCGGCGGCGCGCGGTCGCCCGGATATCCGCGTCGACGACAATACGCCACGGGGTCGCGAACCCGGTTGCCCGGCCTATCGCCCCAACCCCCGTATGACCTTGCCGAATGCGGTGACGATGTCGGTCATGTCCTCCGGCGTACCGAGAAAGGTGCTGTGGTGCGAGGTCACCGCGTGCGCGGCCAGGTATTCGGCACCGGTGAACGCCACATCGCGGTGCCGGGCCCGGAACCGGTCGGCGAGGGTACGCAGGGCCGGTTTTGTCCACGGTTGGAGCATTCGGTTGCGCTGCAACGGCACTGTCGGTGTCCGCCACAGGACACCCAGCTCCGCAGTGAGGGCTGCGGCGAAGTCGGCATTCGTCACGCCGGCGGGCAACGGATCGACCACCAGGGCCACCTCGTAGATCGAGCCGACGGTCTGTTCCGGACGGTGCCTCAGGGGGCGCACCCCATCGACCTGGTCCAGCAATCCGAGCAGGGTCGCGTAATTCGCGTTGCGGATGCGCTGCTGCTCGTCGAAGGCGGTGAGCTGGCCGCACAGAACGGCCGCACCGAATTCGCCGAGCGCGAAGTTCACACCTTGCACCGTGCAGCTCTGCGTCAATTCGACGCCGCCCGTCCCGGGATCACGCACCGCCCTACGTGAATCGGCCCGCAGTTCTTCCAGCCGGCCCGCCAGCGCGTCGTCGTCGGTCACCACCGCCCCGGCCTCACCGGCGGCGAGGACCTTCGAGTTCTGCATGCTGAAACAGCCGATCCGTCCGATCGTCCCGGCCGCCCGCCCGTTCCAGCGCGCACCGTGGGCGGTCGCGGCGTCTTCCACCACCACGGCACCGCAGGCCTGCGCGGCCGTCACCAGGGCGGGCACGTCGGCCATGCCGCACGCCCAGTGCACCGGCAGGACGACCCGGGCGTCGGGCACCTGGTCGAGGGCCGAGGCGTCGAGGCAGCCGGTGGTGGGGTCGACGTCGGCCAGTACGGGCAGCAGCCCGGCCCGCAACGCCGCCGAGGCGCTGGCCACCCAGGTCAGCGCCGGCACCGCCACGACGTCGCCGTACTCCAGGCCCAACGACTCGAAGGCGATCACCAGCGCGCTGGACCCGTGGTCGACCGGGACGCAGTGGCCGACGCCGAGGTAGTCGGCCCAAGCTGCGGCGAAACGGCGTTCGAAGAGTTCGTGGCCAGGTTCGTGCGGGCTGCTGACCGACCACCGCCGGCTGTGCAGGGCCTCGGTGAGCAGTTGCGGTACGGCCGGAGCGGCCACCGGCCACCTCGGCCACGCCCGACCCGGCGGTCGCACCGGCTCGCCCCCGTGGATCGCCAGATCGCTCACGGTGCGGCCCACAGTGTGGTCCGGCGGATGCCGTCCGTTGCCGCCACCGCGTCGTCCGACGGAGGCGGGGACGTCCGCGCGACGGCGGCGGGCGAACGTCGGGCGGCCCCGACCGGCCGGGTGGGCCGCTGGAGGAACAACCCCCGGTAGACGCAGCGGTGCCGGTCGGGTGAGTCGCGGTAGGCCAGGCGCCCGTGCGAGATGCGGGTGTTGTCGAAGACGATCGCCTGCTGTGCGGCGAGCCGCCGCTCCAGGTGGAAGCGGGATCCCGGCATGGAGGCGCGCAGCAGGAATTCGACGCTGCGGCGCAGGTCGTCCTCCGCGACTCCGGCCGGAGTGGCCCACCGGTCCGTGTCGGTGACCGAGTACCCGCACGCCAGCTGTCCGTCCTGGACGGTGAACGCTGGGCCGACGTGGGTGTCGGTGCACCCGCCGATGTTGGCCTGGCGGATCAGGGCGCCGGGCGTGGCCAGCGCCACGGCCGCCGCCGGATCCACGGCCATCAGCTCGGCGTAGGCGGCGGAGGAGTTGAACAGGATCGTCTCTCCCCCCGCCTCCGCCACAGACTCGCACAGCAGCACGGACGCCTTGACGAACC
Organism: Micromonospora sp. DH13; assembly: GCF_020873825.1. NCBI lineage: Bacteria > Bacillati > Actinomycetota > Actinomycetes > Micromonosporales > Micromonosporaceae > Micromonospora > Micromonospora sp. DH13. The sequence goes on along the minus strand of NZ_JAHWGR010000004.1, from coordinate 151,028 downwards.
CGATGTCCTGCAACGTCCCGTCGCAGTGGAAGCGCTGCCCGACGGTGCGGCCGAACGACGGATGGTCGCCGTCGCCGGTGCCCGCGTTCGCCGCCGCGGAGATCCGGGAGACGGCTGCGGCGTCCGAGTCGCCCATCGTGTAGAGCGGCGGCACGAAGGGCTCGCCGAGGCCGAGCGACAGGCCCAGCGCCAGCACCGCGTCCCGGTCGAACGGTCCGGAGGCCAGCTGCATGATGGCGAAGCCGTGCCGGTCGTACCGGTCGACGATCTCGTCGAACGCCTCCGGTGCGACCTCCCCCGTCCCCGCGACGGGTACCGGGTCCGGCGGCACCCCGTCGAAGGTCACCCGTACCGAACTCGTGGCTGCCCGCAGATCATCGACAGCTACGGTCATGGTCCCTCCCTGTGTGACGTCATGCCGCGCCAGCCTCGACGATCCGATGGACGATCGGGGCGTCCTCGGGGCGTTCGGCGCCCACGGCGAAGGCTGACCGGACGAGAGCGAGAGCGGTGTCCGGGTCGCCCTTCGTGTGGTGGAGTTCGGCTAGCGGGCTGCCGGCGGTGACGCGGTCACCGACCCGGCGGTGCAGGACCACACCCGCCCCGTGGTCGATCGTCGCGTCCCGAAGGAGACGGCCGGCACCCACGTGCAGAGCGGCGGTGCCGACGGCCCGCGGGTCGACGCCCGTGATCCAGCCGGACTCCGTGGCCGTCACCGTGGTCCGGTGCGGGGCGGTCGGCAGCCGGTCCGGGTCGTCGAGGCAGCGGGTGTCCGCGCCTTGGGCCCGCGCCCAGCGGCGGAAGATATCGTACGCCGCCCCGCTGGCGATGGCGTGATCCACCTGCGCCCCGGCGGCCTCGTCGTCGAGCGTCGGATCCGCGAGCTGCACCATCATCCGGGCGAGGATCCGGCACAGCGGAGTGAGACCCGGCACGTGCTCGCCGTGTAACGCCGCCACGGCCTCGCGCACTTCCAGGGCGTTTCCGACCGCGTACCCCAACGGTTGGCTCATGTCCGTGATCGCGGCCCGGCACCGCAGGCCGAACCCGGTGGCGATGTCCACCATCGTCCGGGCCAGGTCGACCGCGTCGCGGGGGTCCGGGGTGAGCGCCCCGGCGCCCGTCTTGACGTCCAGCAGGAGGCCGTCCGCCCCGACCGCCGCCTTCTTGCTGACGATGCTGGCCGCGATCAGCGGTATGCTCTCGACCGTGGCGGTGACGTCACGCAGGGCGTACGTGGCCCGGTCGCCGGGGGCCAGGTCGGCGCTCTGCCCGGTGATGACCATGCCCACCTCGAGCAGGAAGCGGCGCACGTCGTCGGCGGACAGGTCGAGGCGCAGACCCGGCAGCGACTCCAGCTTGTCGACCGTCCCGCCGGCGTGGCCCAACCCCCGGCCGCTCATCTTGGCCACCCGCCACCCGCACGCAGCCACCACCGGCACGACCACCAGGCTGGTCTTGTCCCCCACCCCGCCCGTGCTGTGCTTGTCCAGCACCGGCCGGGGGACGCCGCCGAGGTCCAGCGACCGCCCGTCGGCGACGTACGCACGGGTCAGCGCGACGGTGTCCGTCGAGCCCAGGCCACGGCAGGCGACGGTGGCCAGCCACGCGGACATCTGGTAGTCCGGGACCCGGCCGGCGAGGTAGTCGGCGACGAGCGCCTCGACCTGGCCCGGCTCGGCGGGCTCACCCGCCCTGGCCCGGGTGATCGCGTCCAGCACGCGGGTGGAGGGATGCGTGTCGCTCATGACATGTCCCGGTGGGCGCGGTGGATTCGCTCCGCCACCGCGTCGATGCCGGCCTCGTCGATGACCAGCGGCGGGATCGCCATGACGGCGTCGGTCGGCCTCCGCAGCAGCACACCGTAGGCCCGTCCCCGGTCCAGCAGCGCCGTGGCCGCCTCGGGGGAGGCCATCTGCAGGACCACGGTGAGGCCCAGGCCGCGTACGTCGACGACCTGGCCCCGGCCGTTCAGCGGGGTGAGCTGCTCCAGCAGGCGGGCGCCGAGCCGCGCGGCCCGGTCCACCAGTCCCTCCTGTTCGAGGACTTCGATGGTGGCCAGGGCACCGGCACAGGCGACCGCATGGCCGGAGGTCGTGTGCCCGTACCGCAGGCCGCCCGCGACCGGATCGGCCGCGAAGCTGTCGTAGATGTGCCGGCGCGCAGTCAGGGAGGCGATCGGCAGGTATCCGCTGCACAGGCCCTTGCCGGTGACGAGGATGTCGGGCTCGATCCCCTCGTGCTGGAAGGCGAACATCCGCCCGGTCCGGCCAAAGCCGGTGAAGACCTCGTCGAGGACGAGCAACGTACCCGTCGAGTCGCACAGCTCGCGTAACCCACGGAGGAAGCCCTCCGGCAGCACCACGGCCCCGCCCACGTTCAGGAACGGCTCGACCACCACGGCCGCGGGCCGGTCGGCCGGGTCGTCGCCGATGGCCGCCGCGAACGCGTCCAGCAGGCCGCCCAGTGACTCGGGCCGGCGCAGGACCACCGGCTCCGCCGGCAAGTCCACGAAGGTGACCGGCGCCGAGGGCGCGAAGGGGTGCAGGGACCGCGGCAGTCGCGACATGGACCTGGTCAGCAAGGTCGCGCCGTGGTAGCTGCGGGAGAAGGTGACCAGGCGGGTCCGCGGCCGGCCCACGTGCGCCCAGTACGAGGCGGCGATGAAAACGGCGGCCTCGATAGCCTCGGAGCCGCTGTTGACCAGCAAGGTGCGGGACAGGTCCGGGGACAGCAACGAGGCGATGCGCTCTGCCAGCCGACCCGCCGGTTCGTGTCCGCCCATCGAGAGGTCGAAGTGTTGGAGCCGGCCGATCTGGTCCCGCACCGCGGCGACCACGTGGGGGTGGGCGTACCCGCAGGTGGCGTTGAGCGCCGCCGAGCTGGCGTCGACGTAGTGCCGACCGTGCACGTCCCACAGGTGGTAGCCCTGTCCACGCGCCATCATCAGCTCGGTGCGGTCGGCGTCGACCGGTGACCAGGTGTGCCAGAGATAGCGGCGGTCCCGCTCGCGCGCGGCGTCCCGGGCGGCGGTGGCGACGAACGGCTCGTCGGCGTACGGGTCGATGGCCACGGTCGCGTCCATGCTCACCGCCCCGCCGCCGACCCGGCCCGCAGGGCGGAGCGGACGACGTCGACGGGTGGCTCGTTCACCAGGTAGAAGTGATTGCCCCGCACCGACACCTCGCGGTGCGCGCCGGTGGTGAGCTCGCGCCAGGGCCGCCGGTCGGCGTCGGTGTCAATGTCGCCGACCACGGTGGTCACCGGGCAGCCGAGCCGGGGCGTCGGCTCCATCCGGTACGCGTGGAACATCCGCCCGTCGCTGCGGATGTACGGCAGCACCAGCTCCTGGAAGATCGGGTCCTCGGCGAGTTCGGCGTCGGTGCCGCCCAGGCGGACCAGGCGGGCCAGGATCGCGTCGTCGTCCTCCTCCTCTTCCGCACCCCGGAACGCCGGCTCGTCGGCGGGGACGTCGCGCGATCCGGAGGCGATCAGATGGGCCGGCTCGACGCCGGCGGCCCGCATCGCGCGGGCGGTCTCCAGGGCCACCACCGCGCCCATGCTGTGCCCGAACAGGACCATCGGTCGATCGGCCAGAGGCACGAGCGCTTCCGCGATGTCCCGCGCCAGGGGGACCAGGTCGGTGGGTTCGGGCTCGTCGATACGCTCGCCCCGCCCGGGGTAACGCACCGCGAGCACCTCGCACTCCGGTAGCCGCCGACCCCAGTCACGGAAGAACACCGCCGACCCACCGGCGTGCGGGAAACAGACCAGTCGGCGTGGCGCCCCCGCGTTCGGGACGGCGACCTCCAGCCAGCGGGAGGAGGATCCGCTCATGGCGTGGTCTCCTGTTCGGTACGGGCCGGCCGGCTTCGGGCGAGACGGCCGCGGGTGTGGACGGCGGCGTGACGGGTCCCGGCCGGCACGGCACGGCCGGGCCGGAAGACCATCTCCGCCTGGGCGGCGATCGTGGTGTGCCGGAACAGCGCCACCACCGAGGGGCGGATGCCAGTGTGCTGCTCCAGGGCGTCCTGCAACCGGAACATCGCCATGGAGTGACCACCCAGGTCGAAGAAGTTGACGTCGGTGGGCACCTGGCTGATCTGGAGCACCTCGGCCCAGGCCGCCGAGATCTGGGCGGTGAGGTCGCGGTCGCCCGGAGGCGCGGGCGGCGGATTTCCGGCTCCCGCCGGCCCCGGCCCGGCGGCAGGAGCGGCTGTGCCGGCCAGCGTGTTCAGCTGGCCGCGGTCCACCTTGCCGCTGACGGTGAGCGGGAGCCCGTCGACGAACCGGAACCGGGTGGGCACGGCGGCGACCGGGAGCCGGTCGGAGAGCTGGTGCCGTAGCGCGAACGCCGTGGCGCCGTCGTCCGCGACGACGAACGCGGTCAGCTCGCCCTCGGAGTCGACGACGGCGGCTGCCTCGCCCACCCCCGGACAGGCGCGCAGGCTCGCCTCCACCGCGCCGAGCTCCACCCGGTGGCCGCGCACCTTCACCTGATGGTCCCGGCGGCCGATGAAGTGCAGGGTGCCGTCCGCGTCACGGCGGACCAGATCGCCGGTGCGGTACATCCGCGCCCCGGGGACACCGGCGAAGGGGTCCGGGAGGAAGGCCAGCGCGGTGGCTCCAGGGCGGCCCAGGTAACCGCGGGACACCCCGCCCCCACCGACGAACAGTTCGCCCTCCTCGCCGGGCGGGACGGGCCGCAGGTCCGGGCCGAGGACGTACACCGAGGCGCCCGGAACCGGACCGCCGATGGAGACCGGGCCGGGGCCGTCGAAGCGTCGGTAGGTGGCCCAGACCGTGGTCTCCGTCGGTCCGTACTCGTTGACCAGGACGACCTCGGGGTGAGCGGCGAAGTGCCGCGTCACGACGGACTGCGGTAACGGCTCGCCCGCGACCACGACCGTACGCACCGATCTGAGTCGATGCAGGCCGCCGCGGGCCGCCGCGTCCAGCAGGCGGGCGTAGAGCGAGGGGAGGCACAGCATCTGGGTCACCCGGTGTTCGTGGACCAGGTCGGTCAGGCGGTCGGGGTCACGCATGTCGTCCGGCCCGGCGACCACGAGGGTGCCGCCGGCGCTGAGCGTGCCCCACAACCCAGCGACCGAGGAGTCGAAGGCCAGCGGTGACACCAGCAGGAATGTCGGGGCGCCGGGGTAGACGGCCCGGCGGGCGAGCGTGGAGGCGGCGAGCTGACCGTGCTCGACGAGGACCCCCTTGGGCTCGCCGGTGCTGCCGGACGTGTAGATGACGTACGCCGGTCGGGTCGGCGGGACCGCCCCCTCGCCCTCGTCCGCCGGGGGGACCGGGCGCGACCCGCCGGCCACGTCCGCCGAGTGGTCGCCCCAGGCGGCGTCGACCCGCGGGAGCGCCCCGCCCAGCGGGCGGTTCCGGGTGGCGGCCGACGTCACCACCGCCACGACACCGGCGTCGGCGAACATGGCACCGAGGCGGCGGCCCGGGTCCGAACGGTCCACCGGAACGTAGCCGGCATCGGCCCGGAACACGCCCAGCACGGCCGCCACCATGGCGACCGACGGCTCGACGAGGACTCCGACGAGCTGGCCGGGCCCCACGCCGGCCGCGCGCAGGCGCAGCGCGATGTCGTCCGCCCACCCCAGCAGCTCCGCGTAGGTGACGGCCTGTCCGTCACCCACCACGGCTACCCGGTCCGGGTGGTCCGCCGCCTGCCGCGCCACCAGGCTCGGCACTGGTGCGGGCGCCGTGACGAGCGACCGGGCGCGCTCGCCGTCGGGGCGATCGGCCTGACCGGCCGAGGGCACCTCGGTGGGTGGGGACGGTTGCGTCACAGGTTCCTCCGTCTTGGAACGGTTCGTTGACGTGGGGCGACGGTCCGCCCGCGTCACGGCTCGTCGGTTCGCACGCCGGTCAACGCCGGTTGTTGGATCCGGCGCTGCTGCCGGACGACCTCGGTTTGCGCGCCCAGCGTCCTGGCCGAGAGCATCGGCCGCACCGGGAGCCGGATGCCGAACTCCTTGTTCACATGGCGGGCGAGGTGGGTGATGAGCAGGGAGTCGCCGCCCAGGCTGAAGAAATCGGCGTCCTCGCCCGGGTCCGAGCAGCCGAGCAGGCGGGTCCACAGCGAAGCCATCACGGTTGCCGTGTCGTCCACCGGGGCGGCGCCCGCCGGCCGGTCCGGCACCGGCGGGGCCGGTGGGGCCGGCGCGGGTGCCACCGGCGCGGCGTCCACGGCGGCGGCCTCGGGCAACAGCCAGGCGGGGCCGGCGAACGGGTAACTGGGCAGGCGGGTCCGGGAGCCCGGCCCGCACAGCGCGTGCACGTCGACCGGCTGTCCGCGCGTCCAGAGCGTCGCCAGGGCGCTGAGCACGTCGTCGGCCTCCGGGCCGGGCGACAGCGGTACGGCGGTCAGCCCGGCCAACCCAGCCGGCTCCGACAGCGTGCGGCCCGGCCCGATCTCCACCGCGATCGCCCCCGGAAACGCCCCGCCGATCCCGGCGAGCGCCTCGGCGAACCGGACGGTGGAACTGGCCTGCCGAGCGAGCAGGTCCGCATCGACGGCGGCACCCCGGGCAAGCAGCTCGCCGGTCGCGTTCAGCGCGACGGGCATCATCGGCGGGCACAGGTCGGTGGCGGCCAGCACCCGCGCCAGTTGGGAGACGGCCGGTTCGACGAGGGCGGAGTGGAAGGCGCGGTTGGCCGAGAGCCGCCGCCAGGGCACCGCGTCGGCGAGCCACCGCACGAAGGCGTCAACCTCGTCCGTCGTACCGGACACCGTGCTGGCATTGGCTGAGTTGGTCGCGGCGAGTGCCAGTCGGCGGCCCGACCGCCCGATCAGGTCACGGGCGCGTTCCCCGTCGCAGCGCAGGGCCAGCATCGCCCCGGGCGGGCACTGTTGCATGGCACGCCCCCTGGTACGCACGAAACGGGCCGCCGCCCGCAGGCTCATCATCCCGGCGAAGCAGGCGGCCGTGGCCTCGCCGAGGCTGTGGCCGGCGACCGCCACGGGGGCCACCCCCATCTCCCCCAGGGCGGTGCCGGCCGCGTACTGCATGGCGAACAGCGCCGGCTGGGCGAGCTCGGTCTCGGCGAGCTCCGCCGCTGGGGTCGTGTCGTCCAGCAGGGCTCGGTGCGCCCGTGCCGCCAGTTCCGGCTCGAACTCCGCCAGGCAGGCGTCGAGGCGGTCGGTGAAGCCGGGCAGCGTCTCGGCCAGCGGGAGCGCCATCCCGGCGTACTGCGTGGACTGCCCGGGAAAGAGGAACACGACCGGAGCCGGGCCGGTGCCGGGGCGGGTGCCGCGTACGACCCCGGTCCCGGTGCGCAGCCGCTCCCGTGCCTCGGCGGCGGACCGGCCGGTGAGCGCGAGCCGTTCGGCCAGCGGGGTGCGACCGGTCGCCAACGTCACCGCGACCTCGCCCATGTCGGGGGACCCGTCGGCGAGGAAATCGGCCAGCTCCGCCGAGGACCGGCCGAGGGCGGCGGTGTCCGTGGCGGACAGCAGCAGCACCCGGCCGACGCGCCGCACGGGACGTCTCACCCGCTGCGGCGCCGGCGCCTGTTCGACGATCGCGTGCACGTTGGTGCCGCCGATGCCGAAGGCGCTGACGCCGGCCCGGCGCGGCCGGCCGGCGGTCCACTCGCGGGCCTCGATCGGCACCCGCAGCGGCGAGCCGTCGACCTCCAGCATCGGGTTGTACCGGGCGAACCCGGCCACCGGCGGGATGACGCCCCCTCGGACGACGAGCAGGGCCTTGATCAGCGCGGCCAGTCCGGCCGCGGCGTCGAGGTGGCCGATGTTGGCCTTGACCGCGCCCAGCGCCACCTGCCCCGGGGAGGCGCCCTCGGCGGTGAGCGCCGCGGAGGCGGCCGCCCATTCGATCGGGTCGCCCACCCGGGTCCCGGTGGCGTGCGCCTCCAGGTAGCCGATCGACTCGCCCGACACGGCGGCGTTGGTCAGCGCCGCACGGATCGCCGCTTCCTGCCCACCCACCGAGGGCGCGTAGTAGCCGACCTTGGCCGCGCCGTCGTTGTTCACCGCGCTGCCGAGCACGACACCGTGCGGCGGCGGGTCGTCCCGGCCCACGTCCGCGAGGCGACGCAGCACCACGCAGGCCACGCCGGACCCCGCGACCACCCCGTCGGCAGCGGCGTCGAACGGTCGGCAGTGGCCGGTGGAGGAGAGCACTCCACCGGGGATGTGCAGGTAGCCGGCCTGCGGGAACGCCACGCCGGCGGCCACGACGACGGCTTGGTCGCACTCGCCGTCCAACAGGGACCGCACGGCGAGATGAACGGCCACCAGTGACGAGGAACAGGCGCACTGCACCGCGACCGCGGGTCCGGTCAGATCGAGCTTGTAAGCAATGCGGCTCGCCATGAAGTCCGGCTCGGTGCCGTGTAGGACATCCTCGATGGTGGTGGGGTCGAGCGGACCGTTGGCCATGATCCGGCGCAGATATCCACTGCCGTTCATCGATGCAAAAATCCCGGTTGTCAAACCGCCGCCGCCGACTGGCGGCACGCCCGCGTCCTCCAGGGCGGACCACACCGCCTCCATCATCAGCCGATGCTGAGGGTCCATTGTCTGAGCCTCGCGCGGAGGGATCCTGAACAGCGTATTGTCGAACCGGTCGGCATTGCCCAGAAAGCCGTGAACGGGCACATAGTCGGGGTCTACGAGCAGCTCGGCGGCGACGCCGACAGCACGCAGATAGGGTCGGTCGAAGCGTCGGACGGACACCTTTCCCGCAGTGATCGCCGACCACCAACGCCCAATGCTGGGAGATCCGGGAACCCTGGCGCACATTCCCACCACGGCGACGTCGAAGGAACGGTCCCGGCTCATCTTCCCCCTTATGCGCCGCTCATCAGAGCCGATGTGGACGCGCGCGAGAGGTCAGACGCCCGATCCTCCTGTCGAGGCTCTTCGGCCGCGCCCCCACCTGTGGCCGCGATCCATGGTGCCCCATTCAAATGATCAAATCTATACTTTCATCGATGTTAGTTTGCTATGCTGACGCTCCTTAACGGACAAAGCGGCGACGCCCGGGGGAGGTCGTGCTGTCAGACCACAGCGGAGCGGTGCGGGGACGAGGCACCCCGGCGGGGCTCCACGAGACGGTCGCCTGGTGGGCGCTCACTCGGCCGGACGCGCCCGCCGTCGTGTCCGCCGAGGGCCACCCCACGACCTACCGGGAGCTGGATCGAGCGGCGCACGCGTGGGCGGCGGACCTCGCGGCGGCCGGTGTCGGCCCGGGTGTCCGGGTGCCCGTCCTGCTGCCCCGCGGCGCGCCGCTGGTCACCGCCATCGTGGCGGTGCTCAAGACCGGCGCGGCATACAGCCTGCTCGACCGGGACTGGCCGGCCGAGCGGCTTCGCGAGGTCGTGGCACTCCTGCATCCCACGCTCATCGCCGCCGCCGGGGATCCGGCCGCGGCGGCGCTCGGGGTTCCGACGTGGACGGTGCTGCGTGGGCCGATCCCGGCCGCCGACGGCTTCCGGCCGGCCGAGGTCGGCGGGGAGGCGCCGTGCTGCGTGTTCTTCACGTCCGGCAGCACCGGTCAGCCCAAGGGCGTGCTCGCGCCGCACCGGGCCGTCGCCCGGCTCTTCCGTCCCGGCACGTTCGCCGAGTTCTCGACCGACACCGTGATCCCGCTGGCCGCCGCCCTGCCCTGGGACGCGTTCTGCCTGGAGCTGTGGGCCGCGCTGCTCAACGGCGGTACGGCCGTCGTCGTCAGCGAACCGTACCTCTCGGTTCAGGCACTGCGTCGCGCGATCGAGGCGCACGGGGCGAACACGGCCTGGTTCACCAGCAGCCTGTTCAACCTGATCGTCGACGAGGACGTCGCCGCCTTCGCCGGGCTCCGGCAGGTCATGACCGGTGGGGAGCGGCTCTCGCCGCCGCACGTCCGCCGGTTCCTCGTCCGGCATCCGAGCGTCGTCCTCCTCAACGGCTACGGCCCGGTGGAGAGCACCGTCTTCGCGACCACCCACCGGATCACGGCCGCCGACTGCGACCGCCCGGACGGCATCCCGATCGGGCGCCCGGTGCCCGGCACGGCGGTGTCGGTCCTCGACGGCGACCGGCCGTGCGACGTCGGCGACGTCGGCGAGATCTGCCTGTCGGGTGATGGCCTGGCGCTGGGCTACCTCGACGATCCCGAGGCGACCCTGGCCCGCTTCCCGCACGTGTCCGTCGGCGGCGCCCGCGTCCGGGTCTACCGCACGGGCGATCTGGGTGAGTTCGACGCCGACGGGGTGCTGCACTTCCGGGGCCGGCTGGACCGCCAGGTGAAGGTACGTGGCCACCGGGTCGAACCGGCAGAGGTGGAACGCCGGATCGAGCGCCTGTTGCCCGGCGTGCGGCACTGCCGGGTCGTGGCCCGGCAGGCGGCGCAGGGCACCGAACGGGAACTGGTGGCGTTCTGCGTTCCGGCGCGGGCCGGGGACCCGCTGGCCGGAGCGCTCGACGTTCTCCGTCGGACCCTGGCACCGCAGCACCGTCCAGCCGCGGTGCTCCCGGTCGACCGCTTCCCGGTGACCGCCCACGGCAAGCTGGACGAGCGCGCGCTGCTGGCCGTCGCCTTGGACGCGGCGGATCGGCACGACGCCCCGCCGGGCGACCAGGCGGCCGCCCCCCGGCCACCGGCCGACGACCCCGTCGTACGCGAGGTCGCGGAGACCTTCGCGGCGGTCCTCGGGCGGGTGGGCGTCCCGGTGGACGTGCCGTTCGCCGAACTGGGCGGCAGTTCGCTGGCGGCCGGGCGGGTCTGCGCCCGACTGTCCACCGCGCTAGGCCGTCCGGTGCCCGTGTCCTGGCTGCATCCGAGCCCGAGCGCCGCGCGGCTGGCCGAACGGCTGCGCGCCGGCCCGTCGCCGGCCGCACCCGCGTCCGTGGCTGGCACCGCCGATGAGAACGGTGTGCCACTGACCGCCATGCAACTGGTTCACCTCATGCGCGACCTGATCGACGACGCGGACCGGACGAACCTGTGCCTGCTCTTCTGGGTGGTGGAGGGCGACCTGAACCCCGGCGCGTTGGACGCCGCTGCGGCGGCCGTGCACGACCGGCACGAGGCGCTGCGGGCGGTGTACGACCTAGACTCCCGGCTCGCCATCGTGCCGGCGGACGTGCCGTCGCCGCCCCTGGAGGTCCTCCCCGCCGCGCAGTCGACCGAGGCCGCGATCCGGTTCCTGCGCGACGAGTTCGGCAGCGCCTTGGCCCCGCAGGACGGCGACGTGTGGCGCGTGGGCGTGGTGCCGGTGACCGACACCCTCGCCGTCATCGGCTGCGTCGTGCACCACGTCGCCTTCGACGGTTGGTCGGAGGCGGTGCTCGCCCGTGACCTGGGCCGGGCGTACCGCGTCGCACTGGGGTACGGGGGCGGGAGCGGGGAGGGGACTGCGCCACCGTCCCTGCGCGAAATCCACCGCGAGCGGGTACGGCGGACGGCGGTCACGGCCGCGCGCGATCACCACGACCACCTGACCGCCGAGCTTCTCGGGGCACCCCCCGTCAACTGGCCGGCGGTTCCCCGGCCCCCTGACGGAGCGCGGGTGGCCCACCTGACAGGCGTTCTCGGTTGGCGGGAGCTGGCGGAGCTGGACGCCGTGGCGGCACAGGTCGGCGCCACCCGGTTCGCGGCGCTCATGGCCCGTTGCGGCCGGGCGATCAGCGAGGCGACGGGACAGCCGGACGTGACGGTTGGCGTGCCGGTGGCACAGCGCGACGTGCCGGGCCTGGACCTCGCCGTCGGCTGCCATCTCACTATGGTCTGCGTGCGGCTGCGAGGGGCGGCCCTCGACGGCACGACCGAGGCCGTGCGCGCGACCGGGCACGTCGTCGACCGCGCGCTGGCCGCCCAGGATGTGCCGTTCGACGAGCTGGTCCGGTTCGCCCGACACCGGGGAGACAGATCACCACTGTTCCAGGTCCTCGTCGCCATGCAGGACAACACGACGCCGGAGCTGACCCTGCCCGGGGCCCGGACGACGTTCGTCCGCCAGCCGTACCTGGACCTCCCGTTAGACCTGCACGTCGAGATGTGGCCGGCCGGCGACGACGGGATGCCGGTGGTCGTCTCGTACCGACCCGCCGCCGTTCCCGCGCATATCGGGCTGGACGTGCTCGCGGCCCTGACCGGCCGCCCCGGGCGGACGGGTGACGGGGGGGACGTGCGGTGAATCATCAACGATCGATGCAGCCGATGTGTCGACGCGCGGAAGTGAGGTGGCCAGGTGCCGATCGATCACATTGGCGTGATGAGAGAGCTCGCCGAGCTGCGTTCGCTGGCGGCGAAGAAGGTGGAACAGGACCGGCTGCCGACCGACCTGGAGGCGGCCCGGCACGTTCGGGCGCAACTACGTGAGCTGGATCTGGACCGTTACGCGATCGACCTGGAGACGAAGGGCTATACCGTGCTGCCGCCGGGAACCGCCGCCCCGCTGGAGTTCTGTGCACGCCTGCGGGAAATGGTCCTGGAGATCGACCGGCAGGACCGTTCGGAGCCCCTCGACGCAGGCCACCCCCGGGGTCGACTGTTGTGGCACCTCCTGCCCCGGGACCGGATATTCGAGGAGGCGCTGATGGCCCCGGCGCCGCTGGCGCTGGTGGCCTACCTGCTGGGCTACCGGGCCAAGCTCGGTCAGTGCACCGCGGCGATCAAGGACCAGACGTCGAGCGCGCCGTTCGCGTTCCACGCCGATCAGAGCCGTAAGGTCCCGGCGCCTTGGCCGAGCGACGCGCAGTACTGCACCGTCACCTGGGCCCTGACCGACTACACCAGGGAGAACGGCGCGCTCTGCGTCTTGCCCGGAAGCCACAAGCTGTGCGCCGACGTGCCGGAGTCGCACCTGATGATGCACGACCACCCAGACGTGGAGGTCGTCGAGGCGCCAGCCGGATCGGTGATTCTACACCACGGGGCCCTGTGGCACGGCGCCGTGCCCCGCACCGCCCAGGGACAGCGGGTGACGCTCATGCTGCCGATGGTCCGCTTCCACCTGTTGCCTCAGGAGCTGTTCTGGGCCTCCACCACGCCGGAGATGATCGAGCGGAACTCGTCTCGGTTCTCCGCCCTGATGGGCCTGCTCGGATCCTGGCCGTGGGGTGCCGACGGACCCGACACGAAGTACCCCCGTCCCAGCTGGCTGACCACGCGGGGGGAGAACCGGTTCGCCTGAGTAGCGGAGCCGGCGGGGGTGTACCGTGCCAAAACTGCGTTAACTGCTGTGAGCTGGGGTTTTGAAGCTCGGTTCAGGCTGCTCGGTGGTACTCGTTGATCACGCCGCCAAGGCGTTGTCGGCGTCGTATCGGGGCGTCCATCGCGATGACGACGGCTGGGTCGTGGTTCGGTGACAGTTGCTGTCGGCCTTGATGCGGTCGGTGGTTGTTGAAGTGGTCCACGTACTCGCCGGCCACGGTTCGGGCGTGTCGTTCGTCGTAGATCAGCAGCCGGTCGGTGCACTCTTCGCGGAGGCTGCGTCCCCAGCGTTCGATGTAGCAGTTCGCCTGCGGTGTCTGTGCCGGGATCTTGACCACGGTGATGCCCTCGGCGGCGAAGACCTCGTCGAACGCTGCGCTGTACTTGCCGTCCCGGTCTCGGATCAGGAAACGGTACCGGCTGGTCTGTTGGTCGAGGCCCATGACGAGGTTGCGGGCCTGCTGGACGACCCAGGCGTGATCCGGATTGGCGGTGACCCTGAGTAAATGGACGCGGCGAGTGGCCACCTCCATCACCACCAGCACGTACAAGCGTCGCAGCAGGATCGTGTCGACGTGGAAGAAATCGATCGCCAGCAGGCCGTGCGCTTGGGCACGCAGGAACGTCCGCCAGCTGGTGTCCACGGTTCGCGGTGCCGGGCCGAGCCGCCGGGAGGCGAGGAGGCGGCGGATCGTGCCCGCGCCGACATGATGGCCCAGCCGTAGCAGCTCGCCCTGGACGCGCCGATGTCCCCATCGAGGCTTCTCTCGGGCGAGGCGTCGGACCAGGTCGCGGATCTCGTCGCTGACCGGCGGCCGCCCGGCCTTGCGTGGGTGGGTCCAGTGGCGGCGCAGCAGCCGCCGGTGCCAGCCGAGCAGCGTGGCGGGGGTGACCAGCCGGTGGGCCCGGACGGCGGTGGGCAGTAGACGGGCCAGGGCCGACAGGACAGCCCGGTCCGGCCAGGCCAACCGGGGCCGGCCGTTCAGCTGTCTGCGCAGCACCGCCACCTCATGGCGCAGGGCGAGGACCTCAGCCAGCAACGCGGTGTCGCCTCGGACCAGCAGCCCCAGAGCGCCGACCAGCCGGATCATCATCAGATGCACCAGCCGAACCACCATACCGATGATCCTCGACGCGAACCGGGACGTCCCAGCTCACCGTGTGTGCGGCGAGTTTCTGGCACGGTACAGGCTGCCATCCACTGTGGTCAGTGTTGTGGATGTTGCCCAGCTGGGTAGACGTTTGGGTGGTCGGTCGTGGTTGACCTGGGCGGGCATGGGTGCCGAACAAGGGTCGGGACAACGGCCAGGCCAAGGTTCGCCGGTGACTGCCGAAAGGTCCACGTACCTGATTCCCGCACTTCTGACCAGCGCGGCGGAGCCCCCGGGGGCACGCCGGGCCGTCGGCATGACGGGCCACCTCACGCGTCCCGCCGGGACCTACCGGTGGTACGTGACACGCAACGCTGGCTGGACACTGCCCACGGCCCGACACGTCAACTGGTTGACGACTTCGGTGGCTGCCCATGCGGCTGCACCCTGGATCACCGCACCGTGCTGGACATCGCTCTCGCGTCGCTGCCCCAACGGGACCGTACCCCAGTGTGTCCGGGTTTCCCAGGCCGGCTGCTGGGGCTCGTCGTTGTGCACGACGATGTCGACGTGCTCGGTCGGGCGGACGGTAGCGGAGTAGAGATGTTGGGAGGGATGTAGCGCTCGCGCCAGCGTCGTTGAGTAGTGGTGGGGCAACGGGTTTGCGCGACGCTGTGATACTCATGAACATAACTTTCCCTAGCTCCAGGGGAGGAAGCGCATGGGGCTTCTGGTCCGCGAGGTGGTACACGCGGTCATTGCTGAGGTTGCTCCGGAAGAGCTGCCCCTTGTCGCAGGGCTCAGTCAACTGGACGACGCAACGGTGATCAGGCGGCTTCGCCGCAGCGGAAGCCGGCGTGAGCAACTGGGCTTCGGGCTGGATGACATGCTGGTGTTGATCACACCGGTGGTGTGGCTGGTGCTGGACCAGATCGCGCAGAAGATTGCCGGCGGTGCGGTGAACGGCTCGACGCGACGGCTCAAGGTGCTGTTCCGTAAGGTTGTCCGGCAGAAGACCGCCCAGGTCGCTGTTCCGCCCCTCGCCCGGGAGCAGCTTGCCCAGGTTCGCCGTCAGGTGATGGAGGCCGCTCTCCGGGTCTGCCTGGAGGAAAAGCGGGCGGCTGCAGTGGCTGACATGGTCGTGACCCAGCTCGTCTTAGCCGATGCCGGGCCGCAAGCCTCGGATGAGCCCGGATGAGCATCCCATGACGACAGACCGTGCGCTGACTAGCGGTACCAACGCAAGGTTCGCGTTTCTCGTCGTACTGATCCTGGTATCCAGCGGCACGATGATGCTTGATGTCAGCGCGAGCCTATACGGCGCGGCCGGGCTGGGCTGCGGGCCGGTGCCGGTCGATACCAGCTCTCTTGGCCGGACCGGGAACCTGATCGGCGTCCTCTATGACATCCTTTACGACCACCTTTCCGACGAGTGCCTGGCCCGTTTTCAGTGGGCGCCGCCTATCCAGCTGGTCCTAGCCTGGCCTGCCGGTGTATTGGCCCTTGCCTGGGGGCTGTTCCGGTTTCTGTCGCGATGGAAGGCCCGGCCGGGCCGGGTTGTCCCGCTAAGTGCTTGCGACCAGGACGGCGAGATCGCCGCACTGCTCGAACAATTGGCGACAGAGACAGGGCTGATCAACTCGCCAAAAGCGGTCGTCAACCCTGCCGCCATGTCAGCGAACGCGGTGGTGTTCGGCAGCGATAGCGAACCAGTGGTCTGCCTCAACGCCGGGCTGCTTACCCGCAGAACCAGCGACCCACAGGTGTTCCGGGCGGTGCTGTTACACGAACTGGCGCACGTTCGGCACAAGGATGTTACGGCTGCCTATGCCACGGTTGCCCTGTGGCGGGTGTTTTTGGCCCTGGTCCTCGTCCCCTACGCGGTATGGGGTGCCATGCGGCTGGCCGCCATCTTTCCGACGCCTTACTGGCCGAGCCACGCGCCGGCGGCAATCCGCTATCTGGCCATTCCCGCATTCTTGACGGTCCTGGTCTACCTTGCCCGCTATGACGTGCTGCGGGTACGGGAGGTCTATGCCGATCGGGCCGCAGTCGAGCTCGGTGCCAGCCCGCAAGGCTGGGCTGGCCACAGAGGAAGCTCAAGCAACAGGATGGTGGCCTCGTTCACTGAGCTGTGGCAGACCCACCCGCGCTGGGACCGGCGCCGGGAGTCGCTCGCCGATCCGGCTGCCTTGATCGGGGTGCGCGGGCTGCCAATGTTCCTCACCGGAGCGTCAAGCACGGTGATCACTGTTGCCGTAACGTCCTACCTTATGGCGTATCGCCTGGGGTTTCATGGCTTGTTCGGGCCGTGGCCAGGCTCCGCTGTATACGTTCTGCAGTTGCTGGCGGGCCCTGCAATGGTCAGTGCAGTGGCCGGAATCGCTCTTTGGCGAGCGGCCGCCTATGCCGTGCTCACCTCGCGCTCAGCACCGTCCGGCGTGGCTGCCGGGATTTGGCTAGGCGGCGGCATGGTCGCAGGCGAGCTTCTCATGGGCCAGATCACCGGAAGTCAATGGCTGCCAGCCCGGCCAGAGACACTCGTCTTCCCACTGATCGCTGGGGCAGCGTTTGGCTGGTGGACCACCCGGTGCGCCGGCCTGTGGGCGAGTGTCTGGCGTGGACGGACCCTGTTCCCACCGATGGTGATGACCCTGACCGCGGGATTTCTGCTGCTGGCATCGTGGGTGCAATGGTGGCAGTACACCGGCTTGCTTTACTCGGCCGGAGTACGGTTCAACCCGAGCCTGGGCCGCGAGTTCCTCACGCGGGTAGATCCGGAGATCGCCGCGAGTCACCCAATCATGATGGCAATGGTCAATATCACGACGACGCTGCTGGCGGCTGTTCCGTTGTGGCCCTTGCTCATATTGGCGGCCGTCGCGCTGACGCTGACCCCGCTCCTCGCGTGGACGGTGCGGCCATCGGCTGGGGCGCCACGATGGGCGGACGGTGCTGGTCCTTGGCAGGCCGCTGGGCTCGTGAGGCTGCGCCAAGTATTCCTTCCCGTCGCGTTCGGTGGTCTCGTCGCCTGGACGGCTGTCGCTGGCGTGCAGGTGTACCTGCGCGGCTGGCATATCCCGCCGGGACACCGGTTCGGCCTATTCATCCTGATCCAGGAGCAGTTGATGGTCCTGGCTATGGTGCTGCCAGCGGCGGCGGTGGCCCTTTCGGTGAGCGCGACGGTGGCCAACCACAGGCTGGTCCTCGCCATGGCTGCAGCCCAGGCCACCGTCCTGCTGGGTTTTGTCGGGCTGTTCCTGAACGCGTCGTTGGAGGGTTGTGTCGACGCGCTTGCAGTCTTCCGGGACACGTGCGGCTGGCGGCCCGGATCCGCCTGGGGGAATCTCGGCAGCGCTCTGGGTATGGCTTTGGTGCTCGCCGCTGGGCTGGCAATCGTGGTTACCGCCCTTACTGCCCTATTACGACGCAACAACGCCGTTCAGCGCGGCGCAAACCCCGTTGCACGTGACGTTTCGCGGCAGGGCGTGGCGGTCTACTGCGTGATCACGGTCGCCGTGGTCATGCTCGTGATCGTCCTGAGGACGGGTGACCCCGGGGGGACGGAGGCTGCTAGCTCTACGACGGCGGCAGAGCAGGGCAGCGCGACGCTGCCGACGACCCGCCAGATGCGCGAAGACCTGCTGCCGCATAGCCACTTTCCGGTACCACGCCAGGTTGCGACGGCCGTCGCAACCTGGCGTGACCAGGGCGGCGACGTGCTGCTGCGGCACCTCATCGATCAATGGGTCCGGCTGCACCGAGTGTGGCAGGGGTCAGCGCAAAAGTTCGGAGTCGGCCGGGTTGACCTCGCGCAGATGAGGCCGGTGTGCACAGACCTCCTGACGGCCGTGCGGGCAGCCTCGGGTTCTGCGCCGATTCCAGAACCCGAGGCACAGCGCGAATGGAAACGAGCCTTGTCCCTCGCCGAAGCTGGTGGCAGCGCCTGCGAGCAAGTCAGTACGGACGACCCGCCCGACCCGCAGTTATTTGCCGACCTCGTCGCGGCGCGAGACGCCACGAGGCTGGTCCTAGATCGCCTTAACTCGATGTCCTGAGAGGGCGTTCGATTTGTTCTTGATCTACTAGGCCGCGTTTCAGAAGCGGGGTAGCCATTCGTTGATCGCTGCGATGTGCACGGTGGCTTCGTAGCGGACGGCGAGCTTGTCGTACCGAGTGGCTACCCCGCGGTGGCGTTTCAACCGGTTGATACCGCACTCCACGGCGTGTCTCTGCTGGTAGGTCACCGGGTCGAACACCGGTGGCCGGCCGCCCTTGGAACCCTTCTTCCGTCGGTTGGCCGCCTGGTCGGCCTTGATCGGGATGGCCGCCTTGATGCCCCGACGGCGCAGGTACTCGCGGTTGGCCCGCGAACTGTAGGCCTTGTCCGCCAGAACCCGATCCGGACGGGTGCGCGGCCTGCCACCCTCGGGCCTGGGCACCCGGATACCGGCCAGCACCGGGACGAACTGCGGGCTGTCACCACGCTGCCCGGCGGTCAACACGAACGACAGCGGCTTCTGCCCCTGCTCACAAGACAGGTGCAGCTTCGTGGTCAACCCACCCCGCGACCGGCCCAACGCATGGTCGGCCGGTTCCTCACCCACCCCGCCGGGTGGTTCCTTCTGCAGGTCTGCTCTCCTGCGGGCTCCGGCGGCGTGCTGGCGCTGGTGGAGTCCACGCTGACGTCCCAGGTGATCGCACCGACGGCGTCAGCGCAGGCCTGCAACCCGGTCACGATCCGCTGCCACGTGCCGTCACGCTGCCAACGCCGGTACAGCCCGTACACGGTCTGCCAGGGCCCGTAGCAGTCCGGCACGTCCCGCCACGGCGCCCCGACCCGCGTGCGCCACCGAATCCCGTCGATGAGCTGCCGTCTTTTCCGCTTCGGCGGCCGACCCGGCTTCTTGCCCACCGGCAGCAGCGGCTCCAGGGCCGTCCACTGCCGGTCGGTCAGGTCATGCCGCCTCGTCGCCGGTATCGTGGCCACGAGGTCTCCGGTCTGAAGTTCGTCTTGGTCGATGAACTACCTACCGGAGACCTCTTCACATCCCGATCAACGACACACCACAGCCACACCCACCAGCGCACCCACCTCTGAAACACGGCCTAGGGGCGCTCAACGACACGACCGAAGGGGAGGCCACAGTGACCTTCGCGGACGTCGATCTCCGGTCGCCGGTGGTGGGTCAGCCGGCGCACTTCACCGACCCGACGAACGGCTCCAGCCAGCCGATGGTGGAGCTCTACTCGTACGATCCGATCGCGCACTCCGCGGTGGCTCAGCCGGTGCTCGTGATGGCCAGTGCGGACTACTGCAAGCAGTTCAAGATCGACTGAGCGATATCAGGTGCAGCGACCCGTACCAGATCGTCGAGAGCCACACGAAGCTGACGATCCCGGTCCGGTCCGCGCCGAAGCTGACGTCGTGGGAGAACGTCGGCGGCGGGGACGGCATCGTCTCGGTGCATGCCGGCGCCGGTCACTGGATCTCTGCGTCCGAGCTCACGAAGTGGCTGACCGGAAAGCAGGGTGGCCTGGTCGCGGTCACCACCACCAACGGCGAGGTCACCACGCTGACCAAGATTGACAACCCCTGACCCGGTTGCGTCGCGGTCCCGGTCACCAGCGCGTCCGGGTCGGCGATCTGCCCCCAGGGCGCGCTCTGCCGCCGTCAAGGCGCGGCAGCATCGGAGGCGACTGCTCACGTGCGCTGCCCGACGTGCAGATCGACTTGGCAGCTCTGATCGTCGACGAGTACGACACGCCCTCGCCGCAGGAGATGCGGGTGGCGTCGGCGACCCAGAGCCGGTTCGGCCTGTCGGCGGTGAACTGACGGTTGACCAGATCCGGTGCCGGCGTGTGCCGGGGATCCTGCTTCGTGGAGCCGCCGCGCCAGCCTCGCCGCAGGAACGCACCAGAGAGCCGATCTCCGACAGCCGCGCGTGACTCAGGGAGTCGACGGGGCGGTAGGGGCCGGGTGCGGCATGGCCGACCGGCCGGACCTTCATCCGAGCAGCCGGCCCTTCGACGGTGGAGACCCGTGGTGCCCCGACGATTCCGGGGCCTGCTGCTCGCGTACCCCCGGGCGGATCAGCCCGCCCTCGTACGCCGCGATCGTCGCCTGCACCCGGTCGCGCACGCCCAGCTTGCCCAGGACGACCGCCACGTGGTCCTTGACCGTCGACGCGCTGATGCCCAGGACCGCCGCGATCTCGGCGTTGGACAGCCCGCGTGCCACCTGGTGCAGCACCTGCGTCTCGCGGGGGGTCAGCCCGCCGAGGCGTGCGGCGTCCTCGGGCCCGGGCCCGGTCGCGAACCGGTCGATGAGCCGGTGGGTGACCCCCGGGTCGAGCATCGCGTCCCCGGCGGCGACGACCCGGACGGCGTCGACGACCCGCTGCGGCTCCGCGTCCTTGAGCAGGAACCCGGCCGCTCCGGCCCGTAGCGCCGCGAACACGTACTCGTCGAGGCCGAACGTCGTCAGCATGACGATCCGGGTCGCCCGATGCCGCTCCCCGATCGCGGCGGCCGCCGCGATCCCGTCGGCGCAGGTCGGCCGGCCCGAGGGCGGGCCCTCCGGGCGGAGCCCCCGCACCGAGGCGGCCGGACCGGGGGGCCGGCGGGCTGGCATGCGTACGTCCAGGACGGCGACGTCGGGAGTGGTCGACGCGACGAGCGCGACGGCCGAGTCACCGTCGTGGGCCTGGCCGACGACCGCGATGTCCGGCTCTGCGTCGAGGATCGCGGCGATGCCGGCGCGCACCGTGGCCTCGTCGTCGGCGACGATGACCCGGATCATCGCAGCGCCTCCGGCAACCAGACGCGGACCGTGGTGCGGTCGGTGTCGACCGCCACCGAACCGCTGGCCGCGTCCGTCAGATCCCGCAGCGACCGCAGCACCTCCGCACCGACGGGCGGGCAGCGGCGGACCTCCAGGCCGATCCCGCCGGCGACGTACGTCACCGTGGCCACCGCGCCGTCGGCGATGAGCGCCGCGCCCGCCCGGTGCGCGGCCACCTCCAGGGGCGCGGGCAGGGACCGTGGCTCGCCGACGAACCGCAGCGCCGACCGGCGGCGCGCCGCCAGGTCGGACAGGGCGGCGACGGCGGGCGGCGGGTCGGGCCGGTCCTGGGGCAGCCCGTGCAGCAGCCGTCGCAGGGCGACCAGGCCGGCGCGGGCCTGCGCCGCGACCTCGTCCAGCCGGCCCGCCTCGGCCGCGGCGAGCGCCGAGGTGGCGTGCAGCCGCGCGCTCGCGCGCAGGTCGTCCACGATGCGCGCGCGCTCGCCCCGCGCCGCGCTGTCGGCGTGCCGGCGCACGGTCTCCCGTGCGGCGGCCTCGGCGGTCGACCGGCGGGACCGCCGCGTCGTCACCAGCCTGCCGGCGAGCCAGGCGGCGACCAGCGGTATCGCGAGCACGACGCCCAGCACCGCACCGGCCGCGGCACGGTTTCCGGTGATGTCGGCGCCCGCGCCCAGGGCCACCCCGCCGACGGCGGCCACCGCCAACGGCGCGGCGAACCCGAGGCTGGCTGCGGGCCGGTAGGCGCCCACCGCGTACACCAGCGCCAGCTCGACCCACCAGCACCACAGGAACGTCTCCGCCGGGTCGTGCCGGGTCCAGCCGGCAGCGGTGCCGGCGAGCCAGGCGACCTGGACCGTCAACGCCGCGACCAGCGCAGCGCCGGGCGCGAGCCGGCGCCACGCCAACGGCAGCGCGTGCAGCACCAGCAGCGCGACCAGCAGCGTCGCCGGAATCGGTGCGGCCAGCGGATCGGGGCCGTCCCCGCCCGGCAGCAGCACCGTGCCCGTGGACAGCCCGAGCGCGAGGACGACCATCGCCCCGTCCCGGACCGCCGCGCCGGCCCCGGCCCACATCCGGACGCCCGGCGGCGCTCCCGTCGTCGCCCGGACGGGCGGCGTCGCTCCGGTCCCTGGCGCGGCGCCCGGTGCCGCCCCGGGCCGCCACGGCAGCCGGGCCCGGACCCGCCATCCCGGACCGGCCGGCCCGGCGTCGAGGTCGCCGCCGACCGCCTCGACCCGGGCGCGGAGCCCGGCGATGCCGAGCCCGCTGCCCACGTCGCCGGCCGCGCGGCTGCCACCCCCGTCGAGCACCGTCACGGTGCACCCGCCGGGGTCGGCGGTGATCCGCACCGTCGCCGCCGCGCCCTGCGCGTACCGCATGAGGTTGGTCAGCGCCTCGCGGACGATCAGGTGCGCCAGGGCCGCGACCGCCGGCGGGACGACCCGCGCGGTGCGCTCGTAGCGCACCCACGGGTGGCCCGCCACCAGCTGGTCGACCGCCTCGATGCCGACCTCGTCGTCCCGCCCCGCCGACGCCACCACCCGGTCCAGGTCGTCGACCGCCGCCTGCCCGGCGCCGATCG
The DNA here is from genome assembly GCF_020873825.1 of Micromonospora sp. DH13. NCBI lineage: Bacteria > Bacillati > Actinomycetota > Actinomycetes > Micromonosporales > Micromonosporaceae > Micromonospora > Micromonospora sp. DH13. Next base: position 128,366 of record NZ_JAHWGR010000004.1, on the reverse strand, counting down.
CGTGTTCGATCGCCCGCTCCCGCAACACCGGGTCGGCGAGGCGCAGCGCCGCACCGGCGGACACGAGGATCGCGGTCAGCCGGTGACCGGCCACGTCGTGCAGCTCGGTCGAGAGCCGCCGGCGTTCCTGCGCGACCGCGAGCGGCGCGAACCCGTCCACGGCCGCCCGGAAGGTCTCGGCCGAGGCCCGGTCGGCCAGGACCCGACGGCGGAACCGCCCGACCGCCCACACCCCGGCGGCCACGGCCCCGAGCACGAGCGCGGTCGCGACGGTGGCCCGCGCCGACGCGCCGGAGGCCGCCGCCGTCACGGCGAACCCGGCCACCACGGCCGCGACGCCGGCCGCCGAGACCGCCGCCGTGCGGTGCACCACCAGCGCGTACGCCGTCAGCAGCACCGCGGCCGGGCCGGCCGGGGCGGCCCCGACGACGGGGGCGGCCAGCGCGGTGGCCAGGGCGGCACCGGCCAGCGCCGGGCCGGGCACCCGCCGGCGGTAGAGCAGCGCGACCACGGCGACCACGGCGACGGCGCAGACGCCGGGCGCCAGCCGCGGGTCCGGCCGGGTGGCGAGCCACCACAGCGCCTGCGACACCGCCACGGCGCCGGGAGCCCAGGTGTCGCCCAGGTCAGGGGCCCAGCGTCGCATACCCCGATGGTACGGGCCGCCCGGCCGGTCGGGACCCCGCCGCGAGGCGGGGGTGGGGCGCGTGGAAGCCGTCCTGTGGCACGACGCGCCTGCGCCCGGCACCGGCCAGCATGATCTTCATGGTTCGTTCCCTTGTTCGCCGGAGCATCGGCATCCTGCTGCTGCCGGTCGCCGTGGCCACCGCCGTGACCGTGGGCGGCGCGGGCTTCGTCGCCACCGCGCTCGTCACCGCCTGGATACCGCTGCTGTGCGCGGTGGGGCTCGTGTTGCTGGGCACCGTCGCCCAGCTCCTCGCCCGGCCCGCGTTCGCGCTGCTCGGCGTACGACGCCGGAGCCGCGCCGCGACGGCGCTGGCCGCCGCGGTCACCGTCGCCGTCGCCGGGCTCGCCGCCGTGACCGTGTTCCGGCCCGGCCCGCACCCGGCCGCCCCGCCCCCGCCCGCCGGCGTCCGGTTCTGGGACCTGCCCACCGGATCACGGATCGCGTACGTCCACGCCGCCGCCTCCGGCACGCCCCGCTCGACGCCCGTGCTCTTCCTGCACGGCGGCCCCGGCACCCCGGGGGAGGGGGTGCCCGCCGTCGGTGCCCTGCTCACTGCCGACGGCTTCGAGGTCTACGCCTACGACCAGCTCGGTGCCGGCCGGTCCACCCGGCTCGCCGACGTCACCGGCTACACCGTCGCCCGGCAGGTCGCCGACCTCGACGCGATCCGTGTCGAGCTGGGCGCCGAGCGCGTCGTTCTCGTCGGGCAGTCGTGGGGCGGCTCGCTCGCGGCGCAGTATCTCGCGGCCCACCCGCAGCACGTCGCCCGGGTCGTGTTCACCTCGCCCGGCCCGATCTGGGCGGGCGCCTACCCGGACGGCGGAGGCGGCGACCCCTGGGCCCGGATGCCGGCCGAGCAGCGTCGGCAGCGCGACGAGCTGTTCGCCTCGCCGCGGGTCGTCGCCCAGGCGGTCCTGCAGGGCGTCAACCCGAACGCGGCGCACGCGCTCGTCGGCGACGACGAGGCGGACGCGCTGATACACGCCGTCGCCGTGCTCGGCAAGGACACCGCCCGCTGCCCCGGTTCGGCACCCGCCGAGGTGCACGACAACCACCAGGGCTTCTACGTCAACCAACTGACGGTCGAGGACTTCGCCCGCATCCCCGATCCGCGGCCCGCGCTCCGGCAGGCCCGGGTGCCGGCGCTGATCATGCGCGGCGAGTGCGACTTCGTCCCGTGGGAGGAAACGTACGAATACCGGCGCACGTTGCCGCAGGCGACCCTGGTCTACCTGCCGCACACGGGACACGACATCACCTCCGGCCAGCGGGAGGCGTACGACGCGCTGCTCCGCGCGTTCCTGCGCGACGAGCCGCTGCCGCTGCCGGCCTACACCTCGGCCAGACCCCCGTCGTGAGTCGGACCCCGGCGACGATCGCTCCAGCGCCGGCCCGGCCGCGCGTCCGGCGGACACCCGGCCAGCCAAGACTGGGGATCCCGAACCAGGGAGATCCCTGGTCCCAGGCGGTTCCCGGCGGCCACACACTGGCGTTCGTCCGGCCGAGCAGCCGGGCGCTCCCTCAGGGTGAACAGGGGTACGACATGAGGCGCAAGACCGTGCGGATCGACACGATTCCGGCCGACGGCGTGGAACTGGCCGACGAGCAGCTCGCCCGAATGCTGGGTGGCCTGCCGAGGCGGGACGCCGGGGGTTCGTCGAAGACCATCGACGACATCCCCAGCGGGGGCCGGAACGACACCGACAGCGACTTCTGATCGGCCGCCGTCGCCGGCCCGCCCTGTCCCGGGCCGGTCGGCGACGGCCACCCCGCCGGGGGCACCGATGACGGTGCGGCGATGACCGACTGGTCGGATGACCTCACGCCCGCGGCTGGCGCGGCGGGAGCGGTCATGACGTCGTCGCCTGATGTGCCAGGATGCTGCTGTGGTAGCGATCGAGGTCGCCCTGGGTGACATCACGCGGGAGAACGTGGACGCCATCGTCACGGCCGCGAACGAGTCGCTTCTGGGCGGCGGTGGTGTCGACGGCGCGATCCACCGCGCCGCCGGGCCTCGCCTGGCCCGGGCGGGTGGTGCAATCGGCCCCTGCGAGCCGGGCGACGCGATGCCGACCCCGGCGTTCGACCTCGACCCGCCGGTGCGGCACGTCATCCACACGGTCGGGCCGGTCTGGGAAGGCGGCGGCAACGGTGAGGACGAGGTCCTGGCCTCCTGCTACCGCAGGAGCCTGCAGGTCGCCGATGAGCTCGGCGCCCGGACGGTGGCTTTCCCGGCGATCGCGACCGGCGTGTACGGCTTCCCACCCGAGCGGGCGGCGCGGATCGCCGTGGCAACGCTCGGGTCCGTACCGACGAACGTTCAACGGGTACGACTCGTCGCCTTCGACGAAGACACCCGGGATCAGCTACAGGCCGCGATGACAGCCACAGGATGACCTTGAGACGGGTGCGTTGCGCAGTTCCGCAAGCAGGCTGGGCTACTGCCGGCCGGCTGAAGGTCTTGTGGTCGCGGATAAGTGCCCAGAGAACATCGACGCGTCGTCGCGCGAGGGCGAGAATGGCTTGCCGGTGGTTCTTCCCTTCGGCACGCTTCTTCTCGTAGTAGGCCCGGGAGGTGGGGCATTCTCTGGCGGCGGTGAACGCGGCCATCCACAGAATGTGCCGCAGTCTCCGGTGGTATCGGCGGGCAGGCCGATGGTTCCCGGAAACAGTGCCGGAGTCGCGGGAAACCGGCGCCAGGCCGGCATGAGCCGCGAGTTTGGTGGGGCTGTCGGATCCGCACCGAGATGGCCGGCCTTCTGCCGATCAGACGGTCTTCGCGATGCTGTGGTGAGCGCATGAAACGCCAAACGGCGGCCCGCTGAACCAGTCGGGCCGCCGTTCAGAGAATGTGGATCAGAGCGGGCGGATGTTTTCCGCCTGCGGGCCCTTCTGGCCCTGGGTGATGTCGAACTCCACCTTCTGGTTCTCGTCGAGGCTGCGGAAGCCGCTCGCCGAGATGGCGGAGAAGTGGGCGAAGACGTCGGCGCCGCCGTCGTCCGGGCTGATGAAGCCGAAGCCCTTGTCGGCGTTGAACCACTTCACGGTGCCTGTAGTCATGTCTGCTCCTTCGCAGGCTGTTGGCGACCGCACTGTGCGGTCGCTTACGCCGCCGCGTTGATCACCCGCGTCGAAACGACACGAAAAACGAAAAGCGCCTGGATGGGTTTCAATGCCCCATCAGGCGCCGGGAAACGTCTACGGAAATCAAAACTGCAACTCGGTTACTGTAGCACATGATCCGTCGTCGGCCAGATGGCGGCGGGGTGGGCCGCTGAGCTTGCTTCTCTGCGGAGGCGCCTTCGGATCCACGCCGTGCTCGGCGACCCGGCGCGGCTGGCGATCGTGGACGCCCCCTGGTGACGCCTCTTCCGACAGCAACGCCACGTCGTCGGTGCCGCGAGCGGTGTTCCACCCGCCACCCACGTCGTCCGTTCCGCCGCTGGCCATGATCGGACGCTACCCGCCGCCGACCCGGCGTGCCCTGGCATGCCGGCCGACGTAGGACGGCGACGCCTCGGACCGCCGGTCACGCACAGCATCCCGGTCGCCGGCCGGGATGTGAGGAGGTGCGACGAGCGGGGGTGCCAGGACCGAGCGGGGACGGGAACCTTCGCCTGGCCGGCTGGCTCATCGCCCGCCGACCTCGCACGAAGGGTGTGGGGCTGGTCAGTCCTGTCGCCGCGGCCCCCGCTGCTGCTTCTCGTTCTGCCGGAGGGCTTCCTCGAGTTGGTCCTCCAGGATGATGATCCGGCAGGCGGCCTCCAGGGCGGTGCCCTGGTCGACCATTTCACGGGCCCGGGCGGCCAGACGCAGCTGGTAGCGGGAGTAGCGGCGGTGGCCGCCGCTGGAGCGGTGCGGGTTGATCAGTTTCGCCTCGTCCAGGCGACGCAGGAAGTCCTGCGTGGTGCCGAGCATCTCCGCGGCCTGACCGATGGTGTAGGCCGGAGTGTTCTCATCGCCGAACATGTCTTCGGGGGTTCGCCCCATGTCACCTCCACGTCGAGGGCCCCGGCGCTTGCGCGCCGGGGCCCAGGGTTACGGGTCAGAACACCATCTACCGACCGGAACGTCGGCTTGTCGTATCCGCACCAGCCGTCACTGACGGCTTCGGGTGCGAGGATCGCGTATGCGTGACCGGAGACCACCTCTCGTTCGATGGAAGCTGCGGTGTCCGCCGAGCCTGGAATGACGGCTGCCGGCGGGCGATCCAACGGTGTACGGCCCTCCCTTTCCTCTGCTGCTTCTTTCCCTTGCTGTCGTGCGGTCTGCCGGTGCCGGAGCCCACGCGACTTCATGGCCCCGACACGTGCGGCGGACATCAGCTGGAGCCCCGAAGAGAACCCTGGCCCCACCTGCGCCCGGCGTGCGTTCCGCCGGGACTGACGTGCTCCTACTGCCTACTGCATCTCGGGAGGGAACGGTGAAGCTTGTCCCCCTCCTCGCCGCCCGTCGTGACCTCACGGCCGGACAGCCCGTCTGCGTCTTGACGGATCTTTCCCCTCGACTCGAAGAAGAGTATGCCGGACCGACGAAGATGTCTAGGCTCCAAAGCCCAGATTTCCTGACCTCCAGCCATCAGGAAGGCTGGCTCGGCGCGAGACAGTTTCCGCCGGTCGGGAAACGGCGCGATCCAGCGGATGCGGCCGTCAGCGATTCAGTACGTCCCGCCGACGCGCCTGCAACAGGCGCGTCGGCCCCGCCAGAAGTGGACTGGCGCGGGCGTCAGAGGTCGAGGATGAGGTTCGCGGCCACCGCGGCGCCGTCCGGGCGGATGGTGGCGGCCGTCGCGGCGGCGCGGGACCGGGTCTCGGGCGACAGGGCCTGCCCGAGGGCGGCGGCCAGGGACTCGACGGTCGGAGACGGGCCGGAGTGGGCGGCGCCGATGCCCAGGGCAGCGACGCGGGCGGCGAAGTACGGCTGATCAGCCATCTGCGGAACCAACACCTGGGGTACGCCCGTCAACGCGGCCGTCGTCGTGGTGCCGGCGCCGCCATGGTGTACGACGGCGGCGCAGCGCCGGAACAGCGCCCGGTGGTTGACTTCGGCGACCACGCGGACATCGTCCGCGACGGCGGACGGGGTCAGGCCAGCCCAGCCGCGGGAGACTACGGCGCGACGGCCATGGGCGCGGATCGCGGCCAGGGCGACCTCCGCGGCGTGCTGCGGTGCGGGCATGCTGCCGAAGCCGACGTACACGGGCGGGTCGCCGGCGTCGAGGAACGCCCTCAGACCGGAGTCGAGCGGACGCGGGTCGGGGACCATCCAGGCGCCGGTCTGCACCACGTCGACGGGGTTCGCGCCGTCGGCTGGCCATGGGGCCAGGGTCGGGTCCGCGGCCAGCCACGGGTCCGCGGTGAAGACGTGGTCGCGGACGTTGTCGACCGGAGACAGGCCGATCGCCGCCCGTTCACGGTTGAGGGCGGCGCCGAAGACCGCGTTGTAGCCCTCGATCGCCAGCGCGTCGAGCTCCTTCCAGTCCGTGACGTCCGGCGGCAACGGCCGGGTCGGCGCTGACTGCGGGCGGTGGGCCGGCGACGGCAGGAAGATCGGGCAGTACGCGGCGTAGACATAACGGACGCCCAGCCGCTCCGCCACCGACTGCACGCTCGCCGTGACCGGGAATAGGCCCGTCGCCACCATGACATCGCAGCCCTCGGCGGCCGCTGGGAGCTCGGCGAACTGCTCGGCCATCAGCTCGGCGGCCTTGCGCGGCACGTCCGGCACCGTGGTCGGGGCCGGCCCGTGCACCATCTCGCGCACCGACTGGCCGATCGGCACCAACTCCACCCCGAACTGGTCCAGCCGCTCGGCGCAGTCCGGCGGGGCGCACACCCGCACGCCCGCGCCCGCCTCCCGCAGCGCGATCGCCAGCCCGACCAGCGGCTCGACATCGCCACGGCCACCGAATGTCGACAGCAATACCCGCATGCCGCAACCCCCATCTCCACGCGGATTCCAGTTACGGACAGCGATTCTGCGCGCACCCCCGGGCCTTGCCGCAAGCCCCCGGGTGCGGTATATGTTAGTTATGGCAGGGGGATGCGACTCCTTGCCGTTTTTGTTGCGCTTCTCCTTGCCGCGGCTTCCCCTGTCGCCAGGACGGGCCCTGCGATGCTCATGGGCGGGACAGTGCGCGGCACCGGCTGGTGTTCAAGCCGAACGCTTTATGGGTCACCGACATCACCCAGCAACACACCCAGGCCGGCTGGGTGTACTGCGGGGTCGTGCTGGACGCGTTTGCCCGCCGGGTCGTGGGCTGGTCGATCGCCGACCACTGTGCTCCGAGCTGGTCATCGACGCCCTGGACATGGCACAACCCGCCCAACACCAGCCCTCGGCCAGCTGAGCACCGTGCCAACGAGAACCGTCCCAGTCGATGCAGGAGGGCACGTCGGAGTCCTACGCGTCGGGTCACGGAACACCTCCACGGTGTCGAGTCCCGGGCCCGGCGTCGTCCCCCGGGAGCAGGAGTCCGGCCACCGCGTCCGCGGTAGCCGGGCGGGGCGGCCGTACCGCCGGGACAGGACGTCGTCCGACCGGACGTGGCGTGCCGTCGTGCCGGTACGCGACGACACCGCGGTGGCGGCCCGGGCGGTCCCCGGCGCTGTCAGAGCAGTCTCGCGAGTCGCTTCTTCTTCCTGTTTTCCCGGACGATCCAGGCCACGTCGCGGTCGTCGACGGCCGCCAGCGCCTGGAAGCGCGGCAGGCCGGCCGCCGGATCGGCGGCCACCGCGACACTCCAGCAGTAGCCCAACGCCTGGCGCAGCGCGCGGACGCCGTCGTCACGCCGCTGTTCGGCCGAGAGGCCGGCCAGTCCCGTGGTCGCCCGTTCGCACAGCGCGACGGCGCGGGCGGCGGCGTCCGGGGCGGTCAGCAGGCGCGGTTCGCACACGCCCGCGACCACCGCCCGCCGGAGCAACGGGTGCGGGCGGGCGGCCCAGGCCGTCGCGAGTTCGAGCAGGCGCGGCAGGTCGGCGTCGCCGAGCCGCTGCAACGCCAGGGCCACCGCCTCGCGCACCCGCCAACGGGCGTCGGTGGCATGGTCGCGTAAGCGCGCCTCGACGTCCGCGCGTGTCCGTGCGTCCGTGGCGGTGGCCAACAGCCGGCCGAGCCCGAGCACCCCGCAGAACACCAGGTACTCGTCGTCCGTGGAGATCAACCGATCGAACGAGGTCAGCTCGCCCTCGTCGGCGACGGCCTCGGCGAGTGCGATGTTGGCGCGTGGACCGGGCAGCCCCGAGTGCTCCCGGAGGAAGTCCGGCCAGCGCGCCGGATCGAACCCGCGCAGCTCGGCCCGGTACTGATCACGCCGGCCCACCACCGCAGCGTACCCCGCGTGACGTCCACGCCGGGCCGGTCCGGCCGGATCTCGGGGCGGTCCGGTCCCCGCGTGCCGGCACCGTGGCGTCGCGCAGTGGTTCGGCGCGGCGATCCCAGGCCGGGCGGCGGGCGGGCGGCGTGATTTCGGCGCGATCAAACGAATCGGTAAACTCCGATTACAGTGGCGGCGGCCACGTGAACGTGGTGGTGAGGAAGGGCGGCGATGGAACGGCCGGAGTGGGCGCCAGCAGATGTTGATCTGAGTCGGCCGAGCGTGGCGCGAGCCTACGACTACTGGCTCGGCGGCTCGCACAACTTCGAGGTCGACCGGGAGTTCGCCCGCCAGGCATTGGCGGCGGTGCCGGACCTCCGCCTGGTCGCGCGGGCTAACCGCGAGTTCCTGCACCGCGCGGTGCGGTTCATGCTCGACGAAGGGATTCGGCAGTTCCTGGACATCGGGTCGGGCATCCCGACGGTGGGCAACGTGCACGAGATCGCCCAGGAGGTGGATCCGGACACCCGGGTGGTCTATGTGGACATCGATCCGGTGGCGGTGACGCACAGCACGCACATCCTCGCCGGCCAGCCGAACGCGATCGCGCTGCTCGAAGACCTGCGCCACCCGGAGGCCATCCTGGGCCACCCGGAGGTCCGCCGGCTGCTGGATCTCGACCGGCCGGTCGGCCTGCTGCTCGTCTCGGTCGTGCACGCCGTCCCCGACCACGACGACCCGTACGGGCTGATCAAGCGGCTGTGGACGGCGCTGGCCCCGGGGAGTTGCGTGGCGATCAGCCACGTCACCACCGACAGCCGGCCGGACGAGATGGGCGAGGGCACCCGGCTCAGCGGCCGGACGAACACGCCGGTCACCGCCCGCACCCGCGCCGAGGTGGAGGACTTCTTCGCCGGCCTGGAACTGGTGGAACCCGGCGTGGTGTGGTCCCCTCTGTGGCGTCCCGAGTCGCGGACGGATGTCGGGGAGCACCCGGAGCGGATGAGTTTCTACGTCGGAGTCGGACGCCGCGGGTGAGCGGTCGGTCCGGCGCCGACGGCCTCGACGACGGGCGTCGCCCCGGCGTCGGGGAGTTCGTCACGGCGTGGGCTGGGGCCCTGCACCGGGCCCACTACGTGCCGATCAGCGCCGGGCGGCGGCGTCGCATCGTGACCGGGCTGGCGGACCGTCTGGTCAGCGCGGTCCTCGCCGATTCGGCCGAGCCCGGCGACGGCCGGCGGATCGGCGAGGATCTGGTGGCGGTCGGCTTCGGGTCGCCGGAAGCGCTCGGTGGGACAATCGCGGTCATCGGCTCGCGGTTCCTCGGTGAGCTGGGCCTCGCCGCCGACCCCACCCGCGCCGCCCGGCTGAACGGCCTGTTGGCCGAACTCGCGGCGGGCTTCGCGGCGGCCGCGCACGACCGCAGCCTGAGAGCCCAGGACACGGTCCGGCTGGCCGCGTTGGCCGCCCGCAACCAGGCCGAGGAGGCGCTCAGGGTCAGCGAGGCCAGGTTCCGCCGCTTCGCCACCCACGACCAGTTGACCGGGCTGCCCAACCTGACGTTGTTCACCGAGCGGTTGGGCCGGTTGTCCGCCGCCGACGAGCCGATCGACCGGGTCGGTGTCTGCTGCCTCGACGTCGACGACTTCGCGGCGGTCAACGACGTGCTTGGGCATCAGGTGGGCGACCTGCTGCTCCGCGAGATCGCCGGTCGGCTCGGCGCGCTCACCGACCGGCGGATCGACCTGGTGGCGCGGCTGGACAGCGACCGGTTCGCGATCCTGGTCCGCGACACCACCTGCGCCGAGGACACCGTCAAGATCGCCGATCAGGCGCTCGCCGCGCTCGCCGCCCCGTTCCGCGTCGACGGCACCGAGGTGCCCCTGACGGCGAGCGCGGGAGTGGCCGAGGGCGCCGTCGCCGACGGCGCCGCCGCGGCCCTGATGCGCGCCAGCGAGATCGCGCTGCACTGGGCCAAGGCGGACGGGAAGGCCACCCTGCGCCAGTTCGACCAGGATCGCAGCACCGCCGACGCCGCGCGTTACCGCCTGTCGGCGGCCATGCCGGCGGCGCTGCGCCGGGGCGAGTTCGTCGCCGCCTACCAGCCCATCGCCGCCCTGCGGTCCGGACGGCTGGCTGGGGTGGAAGCCCTGGCCCGCTGGCAGCATCCCCAGCTCGGCCTGCTGAGCGCCGCCCGGTTCATCGAGCTCGCCGAACGCACCGGCGCCGTGGTGGCGCTCGGCGGGCAGCTGCTGGAGCAGGCGTGTCGACAGGCCAGCCGTTGGCAGCGGATCCAACCCGGCCTGTACGTGAGCGTAAACGTGTCGGTGCGCCAGCTCCGCCAGAACGGCCTGGCCGGGGCGGTGGCGCAGATCCTCGACCGGACGGGGCTGCCGCCGCACCTGCTCCAGCTCGAAGTCACCGAGCAGGCCGTGATCGATCTGACCGGCGTGGTGACGGAGACCCTGGCGGCGCTGATGAAGATCGGCGTCCGGATCGTCATCGACGACTTCGGCATCGGCTATGCGAACCTGGCCAATCTCCGCTCCCTCCCCCTGCACGGCCTCAAACTCGACGCGAGCCTGACCCGTTCGTCGGCGCAGCCGGCCAGGCGGCCGGGGGCCCGCCGCCCCGGCACGGACGACGAGTTCCTCAGCACCGTCGTGTCGCTCGGGCACAAGCTCGGCCTCGTCGTGACCGCGGAGGGCATCGAGACCGCCCAGCAGGCCGACCGGCTGGCCGCGACCGGGTGCGACAACGGGCAGGGCTGGCACTTCGGCCGCCCGGTGCCGCCCGACGAGATCACCACCGGCATCGTGGCTCAGCAGCACCGCGACGCCGTGCCACCAGACACCGGGCTGCCGGCGTCTCCGGTCCAGCGGCGCTGACGTCGCCGGCGGAGCCCGGTTTCGCGCGCCCCTCGACAGGTGTTCGCAGCGCGTCTCCGCGTCGAGTCGCCAACCTGACAGCCGGCACTGAGCACAGGCACGATCATCGACCCGCCGAACGGAAGGAGCACCGACGTGCCCGCCTCAATCAAGCGCATCCGAGACAACTGGAAGGTGCAGTCCACCAAGAAGGACAAGGGATTGACCCTCACCGTGACTGTCACCGCCTACGACAACGGCATGGTCGAGGTCGACGGCGTGCCCATCAACGCCGCACCCGCCTACGACCAAGGGCACGGATGGCTGGTGGCCGCCGAGACGGTGGTGGCGACCCTCGTCGAGTTCCGTAAGGACGCGGTCAAGCGCCAGAAGGACAAGAGCAAGGGCACGCCCGGCTGACGTTCGCCCCGAGCCGTCCGCCGACGTGACCACGGCGCTGCGCCGCTACTCGCCATGCCCGAGGCCGCGTCGGCGGCCTGCGGACTCGCCGATCGGGTCAGGCTGCTGCTACGGCAGGCGTCCGCCGGCCCGGACCGGCGGTGTTTCCCTGCGCGCTCTCAGCCCTGCCGTCGCCGCCGCGGCAGCGCGCGGATCGCATCGCGGCGGAAGAGTGCGTCGCCTCTTCAGGCAGGTAGGCCATGGAGTAGACCCTTCAGGAGGGGTCGCGGGCGAGTAGGCCGTCGACGAGGAGTTGCAGCATCCGGCTGGCCTGGTCGATGTCGGCGGCGGTCAGCATGATGCCGGCCATGCTGGCGGACACGTCGGCCGGTTGGACGTCGGCACGCAGGCTGCCGTCGGATCGGCCGGCGTCGAGGATGGTGGCGATGGCGCCGTCGAGGTGTTCGCGGGTCTGGCCGGAGTTGATCGCACCGCTGGCGATCACCGCGCGTAGGGCTTCGGCCATGCCGTGTTTGGTGGCGACGAAGTCCTGGTAGCAGCGCATCCATTCGCGCATGGCATCGGCTGGCGGGTGGTCGGCCACCAGTTGCGCGGCGACGGCGCAGAGGTGGGTGAGTTCGCTGCGGTAGACCTCCTCCACCAAGGCTTCCCGGGACGGGAAGTTCCGGTAGAGCGTGCCGACGCCGACTCCCGCCTCGCGGGCGATGGTCTCGATCTTGACAGGGTCCGGACCGGTGGTGAGGGCGCGCTTGGCGGCCTCGATGATGCGCTGCCGGTTGCGCTGGGCGTCCCTGCGCGCGCCGGGGCGTCGCTCGATCTCGGAAACCATGATCACCTCATAAGCGGAATCGCTTCCGCTTCTGCTAGGGTCGAGCTGAGACAAGCGGAGCCGATTCCACTTGCGGTCATCGTATCGGGAGGTCCACCACCATGACCACATCGCAGGTGTACGCGCACGGAAAGCTGGGCGATCACGAGGTCCTGCGGGTCGGCTTCGGCGCCATGCAGCTGGAAGACGCCGACCCCGCGGATGCCGTCACGGTGCTGCGCCGCGCGGTCGAGCTTGGCGTCGACCACATCGACACGGCCCAGTTCTACGGCACAGTCAACGAACTGATCAGGACCGCTCTGCATCCGTACGCCGACAGCCTGCGGATCGTCACCAAGGTCGGCGCGGTGTCCCACCCGACCGAACGACTGGTCGCCGCCCAGCAGCCGGCGCAGCTACGGGCGTCGGTCGAGGAGAACCTGCGCACCCTCGGCACCGAACACCTCGCCGTGGTCAACCTTCGCCGGGCCGACGCGCCGCCGGGCATCACCGTCACCGGCGACCAGGTGGTCGACCTGGACAGCCAGCTCGCCGAGCTGATCGCCCTACGCGACGAGGGGAAGATCGGCGGCATTGGCCTGAGCCACGTCAGCCTCGCACAACTGCGGCAGGCCCTTCCGGCCGGCATCGTCTGCGTGCAGAACCTGCACAACGTCGTCACCCGTGGCCAGGAGGACGTGCTGACCGAATGCGCCGAACAGGGCATCGCCTGGGTGCCGTACTGCCCGCTCGGATCGGCCTTCGACTGGCTGCCCAGCGTTACCGACGACCCGGTGGTCATCGCGCACGCCCGACGCCTCGGCATCACCCCGGCCCAGGCCGGGCTGGCGTGGCTGCTCGGGCACAGCCGGGCCACACTGCTGATCCCCGGCACCCGCAACCTCGCGCACCTGGCCGACAACATCGCGGTCGCCCGGATCGGGCTGGACCAGGAAGCGACGACGGCCTTCGACGCGCTGGCCCAGGACACGACCGCCTGAGAGGAGAGCGGGAGCACGCACACCCAGCCCTTGAGGTGGTCGCCGGCGGCGCCGAGGCGCCAGGAGGGCGTCCACGCCAACCGGGACGCAGGACGAAGGCCGAATACTCTTGACTCGGATAGTCTTGACTCGGACGTTCTTGGATCGTACGGTTCCGAGTATGGTCATCTCACCTTCCGCGTACTGGACAGGCCGGCTGCCCGAGGCGAATCCGCCGGCGGACATGGCGCTGCACCGTCTGCCCACCGGCACCTATACGACGCGAGCGGTGTTCGCCGTGACCGGAGGGTCGGTACGGGACAAGCGGGATTTCGCGGCCACCGCCGTGCTCATCTCCCACCCGAAGGGCGACCTGCTCATCGACGCCGGGTTCGGCGAGCACGTGGCGGAGCACATCACGATGCTGGCGCGCATGGAGCGTGCTCCCTACCATCTCGGCCGGACCGCGGCGCAGCAGCTCGATGCGGCCGGCTATGACCGGTCCCGGCTCCTGGGCGTGCTCGTCACGCACGTGCACTGGGATCACGTCAGCGGCCTGGACTCCCTGCGGGTGCCGGTGTGGATCAACGAGGCCGAAATCCGCTACGGCGCCGACGACTCGCATGGCAGGGTGTTCCGCGCGGTGTCGCAAGGCCTGGAGATCCGGGAGTACGCCTTCGACGGCCCGGAGTATCTCGGCTTTCCGGCGAGCTTCGACTTCTACGGAGACGGCTCGGTGGTCGTGGCCCTCGCCGCAGGGCACACCTCGGGTTCCGTCGTCGTGTTCGTCACGCTGCCCACCGGGAAGCGTTATGCGTTCATCGGCGACCTCACCTGGCAGATGGACGGCATCTCCCGTGGTGCGCAACGCCCGTGGTTGATGCGCCGCGTCGCCGATGTCGACGCCAGGACCGTCCGGGTCGGCCTGCAGCGCAGCATCGCCCTCAGCCGCGTGTTGCAGGTCGTTCCGGCCCACGATGTCGCCGCCTACGACAGCATCCCGCTCCTGCCGTCCCGGTTCCCGGGCGTGACACTGTGACCATGCCTGCCGCACCCACCCCGGGCCGCCCCGAGCCGACGACCGACGACGCACCGCAGCGCCCCACTCTGGGACCGGGGCCCGACTCCGAGCTCACGTGGCTGCTCCACCGGGCGGCCCAGCGGATGCACGCACTCGTCGGCGCGGAAGCAGAACGCCACGGCCTGTCGCTGCGCGACCACATCGTCCTCAGCGCTCTGCACAAGACCGCCGATCTCACCCAGGTCGAACTCGGGCAAGCCCTCGGCATGGACAAGACGACTCTCACTGCGGAGATCGACCGGCTCGAGCGCATGGAACTCGTCTCACGGCGCGTCAACCCACGAGACCGGCGGGCCCGCATCATCGCCATCACCCCGAAGGGCGATGCGGCGCGCGCGGCGATCGCGGCCGGCGCCGAAGCTCGCGAGGCCGACGCGGTCCGGCCCATCCCGGCGGCCGAGGTCACACAGCTGCGACGGGCCCTCTACCTCATCATCGGCTCAGCCGAAGACCCGGGATCGTGCATATGAACGCTTCCGACAACGTGGCCGACCGCATCACCGCCGGCCGCGCCGTGTACGCCCGCAACCTCGGCGTCCCCGAGGACGAAGCCGAGAGCATGCTCGCGGCGCGAGCCGGCGCACAGTACGCCCGGGAGGCCTTCCTCGCGGCCGGCGGACCCGGATGGTCCGGAACGGAACTGACCGACCGCGACCGCAGCGTCGCCGTCATCGCCGCCCTCGTCGGCCAACACGTCGTCGATGCCCGGCTGATCACCTACCTGAACGCCGCACGCGCCGCCGGCGTCACCGAAGAGGGCCTGGCTGAGTTGATGGTGCTGCTGACCGCCTACCTCGGCCAGCCGGCGGCATCGGTCGCCATGGCCACCGTCCTGAGCACGGCGCCGCTTGCTGTCCTACCCGGAGCCTCGCCCTCATCGATCAGCGACCCCACTGACCCGGCCTGACCTACAAGATCAGACCGGAAACAGCTCATCAGATGAAGCTGAGGGCAAGCCCTGGTCGAGGGCTCCGGTGTGAAGTTCTGCTTGGTCGCTGAACCAACTACCGGAGACCGCTACCAGTAGCGACTACCGCCACGCCGTCAACCGCGCCAAACAGGCCCACTACCAGCGAAGACACCGAATCCACCAGCTACGGCTGGAGTATTAGGCGGCGGCGCGGGGAGGCTACCCGCCCGGCAGTGGCGAGGTTGGTGTGGACGGCCGGATGTTCGGGGCCGCGGGTTCCCGGACAGGCCGAAGGAGTCCTCGCAGACTGCGACCATGCCGGTGACCGCCAGCCCTCGTCAGTTTCCCGACGACCCCAACTGCCGCGCCTGCGCGATCGCCGCTTCGACGGCCTGCCGGGCGCTGGTGGTACGCGCGACGACCAGTACCAGAACCTGCTTGATACCGTCCAGGGCCTGCAGCAACGGACCGGGCTGCCCGCCCTGCAGGACCATGGCGACCATGGGTCGCCGAGGTGAAACCGCCAGCCCGGTCATGCTGTAGCCGGCGGGTTCCCTGCACTGGCGGCCACGAGCAGGGACAGTTCGCGGACCAGATCGTCCATGGCTTGGCCACTCTGGGCGCGGACCAATCCGAGTGCGAGGTCGGCCAGCAGGTAGAAGCCGAGGGTGCGGGCCTGCTCGCTGGGGAACGCGGCGAGCAGTTCCTCGGCGCCGACGAGGTCACCGCGGTGCTTGGCCGCGATGACTCCGGCGGCGCGTTGGAGCAGCTCCGCTGCCGTGGGGGTGGCTTCACTCACCCGGGTCAGACCTTCGGACTCGTGGCGCGGGCGGCGTCGAAGCGGGCGATCACGTCCGACCAGTTGACCAGGTTCCACAGCCGGTCGACGTAGTCGGGGCGCACATTCTTGTACTGCAGGTAGTAGGCGTGCTCCCAGGCGTCGAAGACCAGCAGCGGCGTGGAGCCCTGGCCGACGTTGCCGTGGTGGTCGTAGACCTGCTCGACGATGAGTCGCTGCCCGAGCGGCTCCCAGGCCAGCACACCCCAGCCGGAGCCCTGCACGCTCTTGGTCGCCGCGGACAGTTGCCCGGCGAACGCGTCGAAGGAACCGAAGTGCTCGTCGATCGCCGCCGCCAGTTCGCCATCGGGCCGGTCGCCGCCGTCCGGGGACAGGTTGCCCCAGAAGATGGTGTGCAGCACGTGGCCGGACAGGTTGAACGCGAACGTCTTCTCCAGCCCGACCAGGGTGCCGAAGTCGCCCTTGGCGCGGGCCTCGGCGAGCTGTTCGAGGCCATCGTTGGCACCCTTGACGTACGCGGCGTGGTGCTTGCTGTGGTGCAGCTCAAGGATCTGTCCGGACATGGCCGGCTCCAGCGCACCGTAGTCGTAGGGCATGTCGGGCAGGGTGTAGACCGCCATCAGGATCCCCTCCGGTAGTACTGCCATAACTTCGCTGTTGCCACTATCTTGCAACAAGACGGCGGCTGTCGTGGGGAGTGGGGGCACCCTCGTGCGTTTCTTGCAACACAAGTTCGATCACCTTCACGGCCTCGCCCAGTAGCGCTCGGTGGCGAATCGGCTCGGGACGGATCATCAGGGTTTACAGCTGTTCGTGATGACCTCAATGTGGGACACCACGGCTTCCTCGTCCTCGACGCCCACGCGGAACATATCGATGACCAGGTCTGGACGCCCCGCGCCGACACGGCGCCGCACCGCGATCTGCTCTGTCGGGCCGCAGCCGGATGCCGGGGGCGGTCAGCTGTATGCCGTCATGCGTGGATACCGCCCGGTGAGGAGGTGGTCGCCGAGTTCCTGGGCCTTGTATGCGACGGGATCGTGCAGGGTGAGCGTGCGGGCGTCGCGCCAGAACCGGTCGAGGCCGGTGGCGCGGGCCGTTGCGCGCGCGCCGGTGAACTCGAAGATCCGGCTCGTCGCCTCCGTGGCCAGCCGGCTGGAAACGACCTTCGCGGCGGAGACGGTCAGTGCCGCCCGGCCGCGTTCGGTCGGGGTCAGGGCGGGGCCGCGGGTGTCGGCCTCGGTGAGGGCGCGGGTCGCCTGGTCGGCCAGGAGACGGGCCGCATCCAGGGTCGCGGCGAGCTCTCCGTAGCCCGCGAGCACGTGCGGGTCGTCGACGGCCCGCACGACTCCGCTCGCGGGCCAGGGGCGCGAACGATCGCGGGTGTATCTGGCGGCCTCGTCGATCGCGCCGGCAGTGATGCCGACGAGGACCTGCGCGAGGACTGCCTGGAAGGCCAGCGACACCAGGGACAGGCGTAGGTGGCGAGGGCTGGACTCGTCTTCGGCTGCCGGGAAGGTGCCCAGCACGTCGCCCTGGCTGACCCGGACGTCGTCGAAGGCGACGCTGCCGCTCGCCGTCAGGCGTTGGCCCAGGTTGTCCCAGTCCGGAGGGTGCGAGAGGCCGCCACCAGCGCGGTGCATGACGACGACGAGGCGGGCCGTGTGGTCCTCGCGCATCGCGCTGACAAGCAGGCGGTCGGCGACGGCGCAGCCGGTGGCGAACGCGCCGCGGCCCGAGACGCGGAGCCCGTCGCTGGTCGTGGTGGCCGTGATGGTGTCGCGTGGGTTGCTGACCGCGGCTACGAACACCCGGCCGGTGGCGGCCTCCTGGCGTAGCGAGGTCGCCAGCTCGGCGTTGTCGTAGAGCGTGGCCCGCCACAGGTGCAGGTAGTGGTAGCCGAGGAGGTGACCGATCGAGGCGTCGACGGCCGCCACGATCCGGGTCACGGCGTGTGTGGTGGGGTGGTCGTCGGGGTCGAGGGCGAGTAGGCCGCTGTCGCGCAGCAGGTCGATCTCGGCGTCCGGGGGCTGGTTGGCGTGGTCCCGCTCGACGGCGTCCGCGCGGAGCCGCTCGGCGACGGTGTGGGCGGTGGTGATCGCTTCTGCCGGGTTCATGACACCCCTGTCGGTTCGGGTGCGGGGCGGCGGAGCATCCGGTCCGCGAGGATCACGACCGGTGGCAGCAGCAGGCACTGGGCGGCGATGGCCAGCCAGAAGCCGGCGAGGTTCCCGGCGGACTCGAACAGCTGGTAGAGGCCCCCGCCCGCGAGGCCGCTGAGGAACGCGCCGCCGCCTTCGGCGAGCCGCTGCTGGCCGAAGACGACCGTGGGGGATCTGTCGGTGCGGGCGAGCGCTTCGAGGGTGTTCTTGAGGAAGAGCACGGAGTTGCCCGCGCCGATGGCGAGGACGCCGGCGGCGATCGCGATCTCGTTGCCTCCGGTGAAGGCGAGCATGCCGACGGCCAGGCCACCGAAGCCGAGGGCCATCGCGTGCGGGTACCGCATCCGCTCGACCCGCTGGGAGATCAGCGGCTGGATCACGGCCAGGATCAGCGAGTACGCCATCATGGCCGCCCCGTAGAACACGGCCAGCACCCGGCCCTCGGCGTACGACGACAGGTACTGGTAGAAGTGCATGTGCAGGTAGAGGGTCAGGGCGGTCACGGCGAACGGCAGCACCGCGATTCCGTGCAGGGCGCGGCGCAGCGGCTCGACCACCTCGTGGTCGGCTCGCCGTTCCCGGGGCAGGAGTGCGTGCCCGATCGTCATCGCCAGGTGCAGCACGGTGGCGACGGCGAACATCACGGTCGGGTCGTGGATGAACAGCGCGCCCGCCACCGGCCCGAGGGCGATGCCGACGTTGCCCGTGGCATAGCTCGCGGAGACCAGCCGTGGCCGCTCGTCCGGGGTCGCGCCGAGCACGGTGTAGCCCCGCACGCTGGGCGAGTAGACCGCCGAGGCCGCCGAGCGCAGGAACAGCGCGGCGATCGTCAGCGCCGGCCACGCGCCGCCGGCGAGGAAGCCCAGCGAGCCGAGCGTCTGCAGCACCATCGCGGCGAGCAGGCACCGTTGGAGGCCGAGTCGCTCGGCGAGGGCCGCGCCCGGCAGCCCGCCGGCGAACTGCACGAACGTGGCGAGCCCGAGGATGACACCCACCTGGTCCATGCCCAGGTTCATCCGGTCGCGGAGCAGGACCGCCAGGTACGGGTACACCGAGAAGTTGATCAGGTTGACGAGGAACCCGCTGCCGAGCAGCGCGAGTTGCACCCGGGTGAACCGGCGGATGCCGGTCACGCCTTGGTTCCCCGGACGATCAGCCTGGTGGCCGCGCCGTCGTACGGTCCGCCGTCGAAGTCGCCGAAGCACTCGACCTGTTCGAACCCGGCCTGCGCGACCATGTCCGTCAGCTCCGCTGCGCTGTAGACCCAGCAGGTGAGCGAGGTGTGCTGGGCGCGGTCGCCGCGGACCAGCGTCCAGTCGGTGCGGTACCGGGTCCAGTCGTCGAGGATCGTGTCGCGCATGACCACCATGCCGCCGGGCACGTCGACGATCTTCGGCGGCCCCACCCAGGAGGCGTAGACCTCCTTGCTCAACAGGTCGACGATCAGCGTTCCACCGGGCACCAGGCAGCGGTACGCGTTGCGCAGGACCTGGAGGTTGTCGTCGTGCTCGTCGAAGTACCCGAAGGACGTGTACATGTTCACCACGACGTCGAACGCGTCCGGCGACACGTACTCGCGCACGTCCGCGCGGACGAACGACGGCCCGGACCCGGTACCGGCCGCCTCGGCTTCGGCGCGGTCGAGCAGCTCGCGGTGGAGGTCCACGCCGGTCACCCGGTGGCCCTGACGCGCCAGCGGCACCGCGAAGAAGCCGACGCCACAGCCCTGGTCGAGCACGCGGCTTCCGGGCGGGAACGCCAACAGCGGCGAGGTGGCCACCAGCTCGGCGGCGTGCCGGGCCCGTTCGGCGGAGAAGAGCACGTCCGAGAAGCCGGACCACAGGGACAGATCCTCGTACCAGCTCACCGTGGCCTCCCATCGCGCGGCGCCCCGCGTCCTGTCGACATGTCGTATCGATGACCGGGAAAGTTCCTCACGACGGCACGACGCCCAGTCCGGGTGCGTCGCCCAGGACGATCCGGCCGCCTTCGAGACCGAGGCCCCGGAAGGGTGGTTCCCGCAGGTACAGGTGGCCGTCGAGGTCGATGTGGTCGGCCAGCGGTGCGAGCTGCGCGGCCTGGCTGATGGCCAGCTCCGACTCGCACATGCAGCTGATCATGGTGCCGAGCCCGGCCCGCCGGCCGGCCTGCATCACCCGCCGGGCGCCGCGGATCCCGCCGGCCTTGCACAGCTTCACGACGAAACCGTCGGCGTACGACCGGGCGGCCTGGACGCTCGCCTCGTCGGTGCAGCCCTCGTCGAGGAAGACCGGCAGCCGGTCGGGCACCTCCCGGTAGCGGTGGTAGTCGTCGATCGCGGTCACCGGGAACGGCTGCTCGATCAGTTGGATGCCGAGCCGCCGCAGGTGGGGGGTGAGCGCGCGGGCGGTGTCGAGGTCCCACGCCTCGTTGGCGTCGATGCGGACCGGCAGCGGGGTGACCGCCCGGATCGCTTCGAGGGATGCGATGTCGCCGGGGCCGCCGACCTTCACCTTGAAGGCGCCCACCGCCGGCGCGTTGCGGACCGCGTTCGCCGCCGCTTCGGGTCCTGCCATGGAGATCGTGTAGACGGTCGGTCCGAGCGCTCGGGCCGCGCCGGACAGCTTCCAGGTCGGCTGACCGGCGGCTTTGCCGATCCAGTCGTGCACGGCGCCGTCGAGTGCCATCCGGGCACCTGCGGGCGCGTCCCACCGACCGATCCGGTCGAGGACGTCCTCCGGGTCCCGCAGGTCCCGTCCGAGCACCGCCACCGCGTCGGCGTCGATTGCCGCCACGACGTCGTCGGCGGTGACGCCGTCGTACCCGGTCGGTGTGCCTTCGCCGTAGGCGGTGATCCCGTCGTGCGTCAGGGTGACCATGCAGGTCCCGACGGAGTCGATCTCGCCCCGGGAGCTGCGCACCACCTCGATGAGCCGCAGTGTCTCGCGGCGGACGGACAGTTCCATGGGCGAGTCCTCCCGATTGTGCGGCTTGCCGGAACCAGCGCAGGCCCGGCGACGACTATCAGACGCGGCGGACATCAACGGCGGCGAATGGAGTGGTGATGGAGTGGTTCGAGGACGAGGCGTTGTGGACCGGGTTCGCGGAGGTGATGTTCTCCGCCGGGCGTGCCGCCGAGGCCGAGGCGCGGGTGTCGACGTCTCCGCTGCTGCGCCTGCCCGCCGGGGCCGCCGTGCTGGATCTGGGGTGCGGGCCGGGGACGTACACGATTCCGCTGGCCCGCCGGGGCGCGGCGGTCACCGGCGTGGACCTCAGCGCGGCGCTGCTCGACCGGGCCGCGACGGCCGCGTCCGCCGCCGGTGTCGGCATCCGGCTCGTCCGGGCCGACATGCGTGAGTTCGTCGAGCCGGACCGGTACGACCTTGCGATCAGCATGTACACGTCGTTCGGGTTGTTCGCCGACCACGACCAGAACATGCGAGTGCTGCGCAACGTGCTGACCAGCCTCAAGCCCGGCGGTCGGGCGCTCATCGACCTGTACGGCAAGGAGATCGCGGCCCGCGACGGCCTCGCCCCGAAGATCGTCGACGTCGACGGTGGCACGCTCGTCGTGCGCGGCACGGTCCTCGCCGGCTGGACCCGGTTCCGGGACGACTTCCTCCTGGTCCGGGGCGGTCAGGCGCGCACGGCCGTCGTCGAGCACGCGCTCTACAGCGCCGCCGAGCTCAAGGGGATGCTCCGCGAGGCGGGCTTCGCCGACGTGGACTGCTTCGGCGGCTTCGACGGGGAGCCGTACGACAACCACGCCCGGCGGCTGATCGTGCGCGGCCGACGCGGCTAGCACGACTGGCGGGTGCGGACGTGGACCGCGCCCGCCGCGGCGACGGCACGGTGCGTGGCGATCTCGGCGGTCGGTCCTTCGGCGAGCACGATGCCGGCGTAGCCACGCCCGTCGGCGACGTGCGCGATGTGGGCGCCGATGGCTTTGGTCGGATACCAGCGCGGTTGTCCCGGATAGCGGTGCAGGTCGTCGGTCCCGTGCACGGCGACGAGTTCACCGGCCTGCTGCGGGTAGGCCAGGACGAACGCCACCGCGGGGCCTCCGGGCAGGGCCGCGTCGAGCAGGCGGGGGCGGCGGCCGAGCGCGAGGTCGACGAGGCCGGCGTAGACGTTGACGCCGAGCGCGCGGCACATCGCCTCGCCGACCAGCGCGCCGCCGATGCGGGGGTTCACCTCGATCAGCTGCGGCCCGTCGATGGTCATGGCGATCTCGATGTGCGCGAACCGGTCGGTGTAACCGAGGGCCGCCAGCACCGCGCCAGCCCACGCCTCGATCTCGCGGAGCTCGTCGGGTGGCAGCGCCACGGGGAACGCGGTCACGTCCTCCCGGAACCACGGCTGGGCCGACATGAGCCGGCTCGACAGTCCCAGCAGCCTGGTCTGCCCGGCCCAGGTCACGGTCTCGGCGCTGTAGACGGGCCCGGGCAGGAACGGCTCGGCGAACAGGCTCCCGAACAGCGCCGTGTCCGCGGCCTCGCGGCGGAGGCGGGCGAGGTCGTCGGCGTCGCGGACGAGCCACACGTTCGCGCTGCTGGTGCCGGCGGTGTCCTTGACGACAGCGGGCATCCCGACCGCCGAGGCGAGCCGGTCGAGGCTCACCGTGGCCACGTCGTCCACGGGGAAGGGCACGACCCGGCTCAGGCCGCTGCGGTGCAGCAGGTCGCGGACGCGCGCCTTGTCGCGGGCCAGCCGGATGACCGCCGGGTCGATGCCGGGCAGGCCGAACTCGGCGGCGAGTTCGGCGCCGGTCACTCCCCAGGTGTCCGTCGAGCTGATCAGGCCGCGCAGGTCGCCGATCGCGCGCAGGGCTCTGGTGACCTCCCGGCGGTCGTGCGTGTCGACCGGTATCACGTCGATCGTGCCCGGCGGCAGCGTGGCCAGCTCGTGGAGGTAGAGCGGCTCGACACCGGTCAGCAGCGCCAGCCGCTCACCGCAGGAGTGGGCGGCCCTGGCGAGGTGGGCGAGGCCGAAGGAGAGCATCTCGATGCACGCGATGGTCACGATGGATAGGTCGGGCGGGTGGGGCCCAGGGTTCCCGCCGATCGACGTCCATCGTTGATTCCGAGCGCGAGCAGGGTCTTTGTGTACGGATGTGCGGGCTGGTCGGTGACCTGCCCGGTCGGGCCCTGCTCGACGATCCGACCGCCCCTCATGACCGCGATCCGGTCGGCGAGCTGCGCGACGACCGCGAGGTCGTGGGTGATGAACAGGCAACCGAACTCAAGCTGGTCCCGCAGGTCGCAGAGCAGGTTGAGGACCTTCGCCTGCACCGACACGTCGAGGGCGGTGACCGGCTCGTCGCAGATCAGCAGCCGCGGTTGCAGCGCCAGCGCGCGGGCGATCGCCACCCGCTGCTGCTGCCCTCCGGAGAGTTGCCCGGGTCGGCGGTCACCCAGCGCGGGATCGAGCCCGACGAGGTCCAGCAGCTCGTCCACGCGCGCGGACCGGGACCGCGCGTCACCGATCCGGTGGATCTGCAGCGGCTCGGTGATCGCCTGCCGGATCGTCTGCCGAGGGCTGAGCGTCAGGAAGGGATCCTGGAACACCATCTGGATCTGACGACGGTGCGCCCGCAACGCCCGGCCCCGCAACGCGTGCACGTCGACGCCCGCGAGGTGAACCGTCCCGGTGCGGGGGCGGTGCAGGCCGGTGACGACCCGCGCCAGCGTCGTCTTGCCGCAGCCGGACTCGCCGACCAGCCCGACGATCTCACCGGCCGCCACCCGCAGCGTGACGTCCTCGACCACCGTCCCGACGGCACCGTAGCCGGCGCTCACCCGATCGACTGCTAGCACGAGCCCTCCCTGGTCGGCGGGTGCAGGCACGCCGACCGGTGCGCGGTCGCCGGAAGCAGCGGTTGCAGGGCCGGGGGCTCGTGGTCGCAGCTGTCCTGGCGTAGCGGGCACCGGGGCGCGAAGCCGCAGCCGGCGAGGTCGTCCGGGCCGCCTCCGGCGAGGCCCGGCATGGTGCGGAACCGGGTGCCCGGCGCCGTCCTGGGACGGGGCACGGCGTCCAGCAGCCCGCGCGTGTAGGGATGGTCCGGCTCGTCGATCAGGTCAGTGGCCGGGCCCGATTCCACGATCCGGCCGCCGTACACGACGGCCACGGTGTCGGCGACCCGCGACACCACCGCCAGGTCGTGACTGACGATGATCATCGCCATGCCCAGCTCGTCGCGCAGCCGCGCCAGCAGGTCGAGCAGCTGCGCCTGCACGGTCGCGTCGAGGGCGGACGTCGGCTCGTCGGCGACCAGCAGCTCCGGCTCACCGGCGAGCGCGATGGCGATCTGCGCCCGCTGACGCATGCCGCCGGACAGCTGGTGCGGGAACTGACGGGCGACCGCCAGCGGATCCGGCAGACCGGCCAGCCGCAGCAGCTCCCCGCTGACCCGGCGGGTCGCGGCCCGCCGTCCGCCCCGGCCGGCGTTGCGGACGGCCTCGTCGACATGCGCGCCGATGGTCCGCAACGGGTTGAGGAACGCGCCGCTGTCCTGGAAGACCACGCCGACCCTGCGGCCGTTGATCCGGCGCCGCTCGCCCGGGGCGAGACCGATCAGCTCGTGGGTGTCCAGCAGCGCGGAGCCGGTCACCGCCGCGCTCGGGTCGAGCAGCCCGAACGGCGCGAGAGCGGCCGTGGTCTTGCCGCTGCCGGTCTCGCCGACGAACGCGAGCACCTGCCCGCGCCGCACCTCGTAGGACATCCCGGCGACGACGCGCCGGGAAGCGCTGCCGTCGGGGTACGTGACGGACAGGTCCCGCACCCGCAGCACGGTGCCCGGATCGGGGGACGGCACCGACCGGGTGGCGCGGCGGATCCGTCCCGGGCGGACCAGGCGGATGATCGACGGTCGTTCCGCACCGGCCGCGAGCCGTTCGCCGAGCAGGTTGCTGGCGAACACCACGGCCGTGATCGCGACACCGGGCGGATAGGCCAGCCACCACGCGGAGGCCAGGAACGGCCGCCCCTCGATGAGCATCTGGCCCCACTCCGCGGACGGCGGGGCGACCCCGAGGCCGAGGAAACTCAGCGTGGCGACGGCGAGCACGACGGTGCCGACGTCGGTGCTGGCGTAGACCAGGCAGGGCCCGAGCGCCAACGGCAGCAGGTGCCGGCCGACGATCCGGCCGTGACCGGCGCCGAGCAGGCGCAGGGCGTCCAGGTGCGGGCTGCCGCGCAGGCTGGCGACGCGGGCCCGCGCGATCCGGGCGTACGGCGCCCACGACCACAGCGCGAGCGCGAGGATCAGGTTGTCCACGCCGGGGCCGCGTACTCCGATCACCGCGAGCGCCACCAGCATCCCCGGCAGTGACACGACCACGTCGATCACCCGGGAGACCACGCGGTCGACCCATCCGCCCGCGTAGCCGGCCACGGTGCCGACGACCGCACCGGCGGTCAGTGAGATGGCCAGCACCGCCGCCGTGATCGCCAGGGAGATCTGCGCGCCGTAGAGCAGCCGGCTGAGCTGGTCGCGGCCGAGCTGGTCGGTGCCGAGAAGGTGCTCGGCAGACGGCGACGCCAGACCGGCCGCGAGGTCGTTGGTGGTGGGGTCTGCCGGGGCGATCAGCGGCGCCAGCAGTCCCGCCACCGCGAACACGACCAGCGGCACCGCGACCAGCGTCGTCCGCGCCCTGCCGCGGTTCACGACGAGCTCCGGCGGGCGCGTGGGTCGATGAGGCCGTGCAGGACGTCGGCGCACCGGTTGGCCAGGATGAACCCGCCGCCCATGACGAGCACGGCGGCCTGCAGCGCCGGCACGTCCCGCGCCCCGGCCGCCTGCACGAAGTAGGCCCCGAGGCCGGGCCAGCCGAAGATCTTCTCCACCACGACGGTGGCGACCAGGAGGCTGCCGATGCCGAACCCCGCCACGGACAGGATCGGCCCGGCCGCGTTGGGCAGGCCGTCCCGGAGCACGATCGACAGCGGGCTGCTCCCCCGCGCCTGCGCCGCGCGCACGTACGGCCGGCCCAGCGCCTCACGCAGCGTGACCGCGACGACCCGGCTGAGCACACCGGCCGCCGGCAGACCGAGCACCGCCATCGGCATGAGCCACGTCCGCGGGCCCGCCATTCCCGACGTCGGCACCAGGTGCAGACGCAGCGCCAGGAACAGCACCAGCAGGTAGCTCAGCCAGAACGCCGGCACCGACGTGACCAGCAGCGCGCCGATTCGTAGGGCACCACGCAGCGGCCCTCGCGGCAGCACCGCCCCGGCGACGCCGACCGCCAACCCGACCACGAGCGCCACCGTCGCGGAGCCGGCGACCAGCCCGAACGTGACCCCCAGCCGGTCGGCGACCTCGGGTCCCACCGGCGTGTTCGTCCGCAGCGACAGCCCGAAGTCGCCGGTGCACGCGTCGGCGAGCCACCTCAGGTACCGCACCGGGGCGGGGTCGTCGAGGCCGAGCTCGACGCGGACCGCCTCGATCTGCTCGGGCGTGGCCGGTCGTCCGGCCCGGGTCGCCGCGAGCACCGCCGCCGGGTCGCCACGGGCGAGCAGGACCAGCGCGAACGTGCCGACCGACATGGCCAGCAGCACCCCGACCGTGTCGGCGGCCCAACGCGCGACGTACCCACCGGCGGCGACCAGGCGATCGGGCACCCTCACTCGACGGTGACTCCGGTCAGCTCCAGGTCGACGTCGGTGGGCGGCACCGCGAAGCCCTTGACGGCGTCCCGGACGGCCCACAGGCGCGGCCGGTAGACCAGCGGCACGAAGCCCGCGTCGGCGGCCACCGCGTCGTAGAGCGCCTGGTATGCCGCGCTGCGGGCGGCCGGAGTGGTGGCGTAGAGCGCCTTGTCGACCAGGTCCTCGGTGGCCGGGGTCGCCCACAGCGGGGCCCGGGCGCCGGAGGTGAACAGCGAGACGATCGACCCGGACGGGTCGTACGGCGCGCCGAGCCCCTCGAAGAACGTGATGTCGTACGCGCCCTCGGCCCGCTCGTCGTAGTAGGCGGCGGAGTCGACCGGGGCGATCTCGACCGTGATACCGACCTCCTTGAGCGACGCGGCGATCGCGGCGGCCATGGCGCGCGGGTCGAGCTGCCCCTCGGCCGGTGCGGCGGGGATGAGCATCCTGAGAGAGAGCTTCTTGCCGTCCTTGACGCGGGCGTCGCCGCTGGGCGTGTAGCCGGCCGCGTCGAGCGTGCGGCGGGCGGCGTCCTGGTCGACGACGACCGGCAGGTCGGTGCCGGAGTCGGGGACGCCCGGCGGGAACACCCGCCGGGCCGGCTCGCCGTAGCCCAGCAGCAGCGCCTTCGCCAGGGCGGCGGTGTCGACCGCCTGCCGGACCGCCTCGCGGACGGCCCGGTCACCGGCCGGGCCCTTCGCGTTGAACCCGAGGATGACCGAGACGTCGGGCGCGCCGGTGAGCAGTGCGACGTCGGCGCGGTCCGTCAGCGACCGGGCCTCCACCGGCGTGATCGGGGCCAGGTACGAGCCGCCGATGAGGTCGAGCTCGCCGTTGCCGAGCGCGTCGATGCGGGCCTGCGAGTCGGGGATGACCTTGAACTCGAGCTTCTCCAGCTTCGGCTTCGTCCCCCAGTAGGCGTCGTTGCGGGCCAGCGTGACGCCGGTGGCCGACTGGGATTCCACCGTCCAGGGCCCGGTGCCGACCGGTTTCTGGAACTCGCCGCTCACGGTCGCGGACTTCGGGCTGAGCAGCCGCACCGGCCGCACGATCGACAGCTCCTGCAACAGCGGCTCGTACGGCTCGGACAGCGTCAGCCGCACGGTGTCCGCGTCCGGGGTGTCCACGGCCGAGATGATCTGCGAGGCACGGAAGAACGTGAACTTCTTGTTCCCGACCCACCGGTCGAAGTTCCACTTCACGACGGCGGAGTCCAGTGGCGTCCCGTCGCTGAAGACGACCCCGTCGCGCAGGTCGAACGTGACCTGCTTACCGCCCTCGGCGACGGTCCACGACTGCGCGAGCCCCGGCTCCAGCTTGCCGCCCTCCGCGTAGGTGACCAACGGCTCGTAGATCGCGTCGAGCAGCAGGAAGTTGCCGGTGAACGCGTGCGGGTCCAGCGCTCCGGACTCCGCGCTCAGGCCGATACGCAGCACCGTGGAGCTGGCGCCGGCGGCACCGGCGTCGACGGTGCACGCACTGACCAACATGATCGACGCTACGAGAGGGGCGAGCGAGCGTAGTCGTGACACGGGCTCTCCTGGGCGGACGCTGACCAGACGGCTCGGCGGCGATTCGTCGGCCACCGCTGGAGTAGTCGGCGGCACAATGCCCCTGGTTCCCCCGAGATCGGTCAATTCGTCATTCGCGAAGATTCCCTGCGCACCGGAACCGGCACGGCCGTGGACGCGACCTGAACGAAGCGCTAGACATCGACCTGGATGACTGGCCTTGGATGCCCGCGCTCCGCCGCCCCCACCAGCGGCACAACACGAGGGACGACCACCCATGCCATTCACGGTCCCGCCCGAAGCCGTCACGACCGTCCACAGCCATGTCACCGACGCCCTCAGGACGCCACGCCTCATCCGCCTGTCGGACAACACCATGCTCGTCCGGTTCGAGACGCTGAAGATCTACGCCGCCCTCGGCGCCGTCCGGGCTTTGCTCGCCGACGGCACCGTACGGCCGGGAGACACCGTCGTCGACAGTTCGAGCGGCATCTACGCCCTGGCCCTGGCGATGGTCTGCCACCGCTACGACCTCCGCTGCCACATCGTCGCCTCGACCACCGTGACACCGACGATCCGGTCGCAGTTGGAAATCCTCGGCGCGACAGTGGACCAGATGCCAGCCGAGTCCGACCTGCGCCTCGATCAGGACCGCAGGGTCGCGCGAGTACGCCAACTGCTGCGCGCCCACCCCGAGATGCACTGGATGCGCCAGTACCACGACCCCAACCACTGCCTGGGATACGCGGAACTGGCCGACCTCGTGCGCATCGCGCTTGCCGGCAGACCCCTGACGGTAGTGGCCAGCGTCGGCACCGGCGCGTCGAGCGCCGGCCTGATCCAGCCGCTACGCCAGCACGACCCGTCGACCAAACTCGTCGGGGTCCAGCCGTTCGGCAGCGTCAGCTTCGGCAGCGAGCGCTTCCAGGACCCTGAAGCCATCATCGCCGGCATCGGCAGCGCCATCCCCTTCGACAACGTCCGCCCCGACCTCTACGACCGGTTGCACTGGCTGACGTTCCACTACGCCATGGCCGGCACGGTCGACCTGATGCGGACGCACGCCGTCTTCGCTGGCCTGTCCACCGGAGCGGCCTTCCTGGCAGCAGCATGGGAGGCGCAGCGCCACCCCGAACGCGAGCACCTCGTCATCGGCGCCGACACCGGGCACCGATACGTGGACCGGGTATTCGCCCGGCACGAGGAGGCCCTGGACCCGGCTCCGCTCAAACCCACCGAGATCGACGCCCTCGCAGACCTCGCATTCCCATGGTCGACCATGGACTGGGACCGGCGCGCCCACCCGGACCATGCACCACCCACCCGCACCGTTTCACGTCCCTACCCGGAGATGTACCGAGCACCCGATCATGAACAGGGATGCTGAGGGGTCATCAGCCCGGCCGGCACGGACAGATCGCCGTCGTGCAGGACCTCGATCCAGGCGAGAGGGCCGTTGGCAACGACCAGGCCGAGCAGGCACACCACCAGCCCCGGGCACTGGTCGCCGAACTCGGCGGCGAACGCCTCGAAGCGGGCTTCGGCGGCGGCGCACTGTTGGTGCACCGCCTGCGGCCAGACCCGGAGCCTCGCCCTCATCGATCTCCGGGCCCGCCGCACCCCCTCCGACCTGCAAGGTCAGCCTGAAGAAGGCTCAGCGATCGTGTCAGGAACCGCCCGCCGCTTCCGTGGCGCTTCCGCGGGTTTGAGCGGCGACCATGGTGACGAGGGTGTCGATCAGCTCTTCGGCGGTGGTGTGCCATTTTTCGCCTTCGAGCTGGCCGGTGAGTTCCATGCCGGCGATGCCGTCGGCGCTGGCGAGGAGTAGGGCGGCGTATCGGCGGGCGTGGTGTTCGCCGGTCACGGCGGCGACGACCTGGAGGGATTCGTCCTGCGTGGGCTGGGCAGCCCGGGCGAAGGCGGTGGGATCGCTGGCGGGGCTGCTGAACATCAGACGGTAGAGATGGGGTTGGCGGCGGGCGAGGTTGATGAATGCGGCGAGGAGGGCCCGCAGCTTTGCGGCCGGCGTGAGGTCGGGGTCTCGGTGGATGGCGCCAATTCGTTGACCGAGTTCGTCCCAGGCATGGCTGCCGACCGCGATCATGAGGTGCTCTTTGTCCGGGAAATGCCGGTAGGGGGCTCCACGGGTGACCCCTGCGCGCGCTCCAACGGCACGGAGGGTCACGGCTTCGAGGCCGCCGCGGTCAAGCAGCTCGGCCGCCGCTTCGAGCAGGGCCTGGCGTGTCGCGGCGGCGGTTTCAGCCCGGATCATGCGTTCATCCTATGGCCGGGTCAGGACGCCTTTGCCGACCGCAGGCGAGGGGGTGTGGCTACCGCCCCGGGGGTTGCTACGGCTGTTGGGCCAGCGACTCGAGGTGGTGGCCCAGGTTCCGTTCGAGGTCGTCGATCCCGATCCGGGCGATGAGTTTGCCGACGGCGCGCCCTCGAGCCTCGACGCCAGGTCCCGTGGTGGATCGGGCGGACTCGACGAACGACGCCAGCAGGTTCTCCTCCGGCGGCAGGGTAGAGCGGTTCACCTGGGTTTTGACCGCCGTGATGGCTTGTTTGTCGAAGCTGGCGATACGCCGGGCGACAGCGGCGACGAAGTCGTCGAGTTCGGCGTCGGGGATCGCCCGGGTGACCCAGCCGTACTGTGCGGCGCGGTCCGCGTCGTAGTCCTGACCGGTCAGGAGCACCTCCAAGGCCCGGTCGCGGCCGAGGAGGTGTGTCAGTCGCTCGGTGCCGCCGGCGCCGGGGACCAGACCGAAGCCGACCTCGGGCTGGCAGAAGATCGCCTGTTCCCGGCTGGCGTAGCGCAGGTCGAAGGCGGCGGTGTACTCCGCGCCGCCGCCACGGGTGCGGCCCCGGATCGACGCGATGCTGACGAACGGTGCGGCAGCCAGGCGCATGCCGAGTTCGACGAACCCGGGCAAGGGCCCGCTGCCGGCCATGTCCACGATGGCCGGGATCTGGTCGCTGTCGACGTGGTTGAAGAAGAATCCCGGCGTTGCACTGTCGAAGATGACGACGCTGACCTGTTCCTCGCCGCTCAGCCGGTCGACGATGTCCGACAGTTCAGCCACGGTGTCCGCGCCGATCAGGTTGAACGGTGGACTGGCGAACGTGACTCGACGTACCTTCGTCGCCTGGTCGTCCACTGTGAACTGCCTCGTGGAGGATCCTTCCGCTGGCCGGGTGGCGTAGGCGCGAGGTTCAGCGGCCCATAGTGTGGGAGTGCGCCATTTGCCGGAGTCCTTCTTCCACGGTGATCGCCGGCTGATAGCCCAGTCGAAGTCGTGCTCGGGTGATGTCGTAGACGCGGTCGCGGCCCATGAACGAGATGATCCAGGGGGTGAGCGGTGGTGCGGTGGCGCTGCGACGCGCCTTCGCAGCGGTCTGCATGAGCGTGGCCAGAGGTGAGGCCACTGCCCGGGAAACGCTGTTGGCCGCGCTGACGTCGACGCCGCGGGTGGCGAGCAGAGGCGTGAAGAAGTCACGGGCGGGGCGGGGGCTGCCGTCGGTGACGTAGCAGATCAAGCCGTGATCCCCACGGTCGAGTGCCAGCGTGATGATGTGGGCGAGGTTGTCGACGTGGCAGAAGTCGACCCTGTGCCGCCCTCCGTCGATCCAGGAGAATCGGCCGGCTGCGACGGAGTCGATGAATCCCTGCAAGGTGTGGGTCATGCCCTGGCCCCACAGGAACGGCGGCCGGATGACGACCAGAGACGTGTTCCCGTGCGGCAGGGCAAGCAGTTCCTGCTCGGTGCGCAGCTTCACGCGGCTGTAGGCGATGTTCGCCCTGCCCGTGTCGGAGCTCTCGTCGACGGTGTGGTCGTGATTGGTGCCGGTGGAGACACTGGCCGCGGACACCAGGACGAATCGCTTGACCCGTGCCTCCACGGCGGCCTGGTAGAGGGCGCGGGTCGGCAGCAGGTTGCGGTCGACGAAAAGCTGGTCGGATCCCCAGAAGGCCATGAAGGCCGCCGAGTGCACCACGGCGTCGACCTCGCCGAGAGTCTGTAGCCACGCGGGCCCGCTGCCGGAGTTGACCAGGTCCAACAGGTCGCCGCTGACGGGGAGCCCGCCGGCCGATGTGATCGCGTCCGCGGCCGCCGCGGACCGCGCGAGCGCGTGCACCGTGTGCCCGTCGTTGACCAGCCGCCGGAGGATTGCTCCTCCGGCGAAGCCCGATCCGCCCGTGAGAAAGATATTCATCGACACTCCTCGACGATTGCGTGACGCCCACGGCATACGTGCGGATGCCGGCTTCCGCAGGCCGAGGACCCCGGCCCTGCAAGATGACGGCGTCATCACAGCCAGCGTAGGCAATCGAGATGACACCGTCAACGCTCTGGGATGACTTTGTCATCATCGGGATAGCTCGGTGCCGACTCAGGCCTGCTCGAACGCCGACAACCCGTCGAGGAATCGACCAAGGGCGGAGGACTGGGGGCCGGGACAGCCAGCAGGGTTGACCGAGGCATCCCAGCCACGGTCAGGTGGGTGCCGGCCTGGTCGGGCTAACCCGCCCGGAGGGTGAGCAGGGTGATCTCGCTCGGCGCGAAGATCCGGAATGGCGGGCCCCAGAAGCCGGTCCCCCGGCTCGTGTAGAGCTGGGTCCGGCCGTGCCGGCTGAGGCCCTGCACGACCGGCTGGTCGAGCCGGACCAGGTAGTGGAACGGCCACATCTGGCCACCGTGGGTGTGCCCGGACAGTTGCAGATCCACGCCGGCCGCGACCGCGTCGCCGATCTGCTTCGGCTGGTGCGCCAGCAGCAGCACGGGCAGCCGCGGGTCGGTGCCGGCGAGCGCCGCCGCGTGGTCGGCCCGATGACCGGCGAGGCCGGACGAGGCGGCGGTCACGTCGTCCACCCCGGCGACGACGAGCCGTGCGCCGCCCCGCTCCACCACGAGGTGCCGGTTGTGCAGTGGCTCCCAGCCGAGGGTCCGCATGTGGTCGACCCAGCCCTGCGCCTGGCCGTAGTACTCGTGGTTGCCCGTCACGTACACCCGGGCCAGCCGGGCCTGCACGGCGCCCAGCGGCGCCGCCTGTGCCCGGCGCTGGTCGACCGTGCCGTCGGCGATGTCGCCGGTGTGGCAGACGATGTCGGGGGCCAGGTCGTTGACCACCTCGATGGTGCGGGCGGACCAGCGGGCCCGGTCGATCGGGCCGTAGTGGGTGTCGGTCAGCAGCACCACCCGGACCCCGTCGAGACCGGCACCCAACCGGTCGATGGTGACGTCCACCCGCCGGACCCGGGGCAACCGCATCGCCTCGACGTAACCCCAGACAGCCAGGACGATCGAGACGGCCGCCGCGCCGACCGCCACGGCTCGGGACCGCACCGGATCGGCGACCCCTGCGGCGGCCAGCGGGAGCCGGGCCACGTTGCCGAGCAGCGCCCAGACGAAGAGGATCCAGACCAGGCCGAGGAGCGTGTCCCCCGCGCGGGCCGCCGCGTCCAGCCGCCGGCGGCCGTGCCCGAGAGACATCAGAACGGGGAACGCGACCACCGCGACGACGAACACCGCCGTGCCGGCGGCCACCACCGGCGCCGGCCACCGCGCCGCCACCGTCAACGTCCACCACGGCAGCCCGAACAGCAACGCCAGGACCGCGATCAGCGTCGCCCCGGACACCAGCGGTCGCAGCAGCCCTCGCGCCGGCCGCACCTGTACGGCATCGCCAGCAGCCATCGTCGTCCTCCCGTCGGGCTCCGTGCAGCATGACACGGTCCGGGCCTGATCGACCACGCGCGGAAAGCGGAACGGATCCAGCCCGTAGGTGATCGATCCGCGCCCCGGGGGCGCCTCGGCTCGGGTGCGGCATGCCCTCCCGAGCGGCGCTGCCCGGCGTCCGGGTGCCCCGCCCCGGGCGGTCACCCGCCCTGCGCGGTCTCCTGCAGTTCAGCGGGCGCCCGCATCCGCCACGCATCGGTGATCAGTTCGGCCAGCCGCTCGACCGACACCTCGGTGAGGCGCAACATCACCAAGGGAAAGCCGTCGTAGCCGGTCGCCGTGAAGAACAGGTCGGGCTCGCCGAGGAGCAGCGCCTGCTTCTCCGCCTCGTCGCCGACGTAGAGCACCGCGATGTCGGTGCGGATGACCCGTGGCTTCCCCGGCAGGCGTTCCGGATAGGACCAGACGAATCCCTTGTTCTCCACCCGGAAGTCGAAGCCGTCGCTGTCGATCTCCACCACGTGGGGCAGCGCGAGCGCCAGACGGCGCACATCGTCGGCATCAGCCATCCGCAGAGGCTACAACGAGGCCTGATGACCCCCGTCCTTCCCCGAGGCATCCAACGCCGGCGATCCGGGTCGCCCGATCCCGCGAGGTCACCTGTCGCCTCCGGTGTCGGCCGGACCTACCGCATCCACCGCCGCCACGGCGTCCAGGTCCGCGACAGGCCGGCGGTGGGGCTGACCTGCCGCGGCGAAGGTTTCCCGAGCCACCTGGTACTGCCGCAGGGTCGCCTCCGCGATACGGTCCCAGGAGTAGGCCGTCCGCGCATGGGAGCCGGCTCGTTCGCCCAGGGTGCGGGCGCGGTGCGGATCCGCCAGCACCCAGCGGATCCATCCGGCCAGCGCGATGTGGTCCTCGGGCGGGGTGAGGATCCCGGTCTCCAGGTGGTCGATCTGCTCGGGGATCCCGCCGATCCGCGCGCCGATGACCACCTTGCCGACGGCCTGCGCCTCGCAGACTGCGATGGGGAAGGGATCGAACCTGCTCGGCACCAGCGCGATCTGCGCGTCCGCGTACAGCGTCTCCAGCCGGCTCCTGGCCACGTAGCCGAGGAAGGTGACCCGGTCGCGGACGCCGAGCGACCGCGCGAGACCTTCCAGTTGGGGCCGGGCCGGGCCGTCGCCCGCGACCACGAGACGGACGGGAAGATCGCGCAGCAGGCTCAACGCCGCGATCGACAGGTCACAGCCCTTCTGGTGGACCAGTCGTCCCACCTGGAGAAGTTCGACCTGCGGGGGGCGCGGCCCACCGCGCGACGACGCCGGGGCGTCCCGGGCGGTGTCGTGGAACTCCGTGCCGTTGGGGATGACCACGAGGTTCTCGACCGCCCGGCCGACGGACGTACGGACCCCCCGCGCGAGGGACTGGCTGACCGCGATGACGACGGTGCTGCGCTCCAACCCCCACCGTTCGAGCCGTTGTTCGTAGTCGAGCATGACCCGGTCGGAGGTGTCCTCGTCGAGGTGGGTGCCGCCCGCCGAACGGTCGTAGTGCTTCGTCATGACCAGCGGGAGATCCCACAGGTCTGCGACGGCACGTGCC
The DNA here is from genome assembly GCF_020873825.1 of Micromonospora sp. DH13. Taxonomy (NCBI): domain Bacteria; kingdom Bacillati; phylum Actinomycetota; class Actinomycetes; order Micromonosporales; family Micromonosporaceae; genus Micromonospora; species Micromonospora sp. DH13. The sequence continues at coordinate 92,914 of NZ_JAHWGR010000004.1, read as the reverse complement.
GCCAGGACGGCTCGCGAGTCGTGGCAGTGGACCAGGTCGAAGCTGGCGGGCAGCTTCCCGGCGGCCGCCGCCATGCCCACGTTGCGGTGCAACATGCTCAACGTGGCTGACGCCTCACCGGGGAGGGACAGGATCTCCGCGCCCAGCGTCCCGCAGTAGTGGTCGTCACCGCCGCGGCCGCTCTCCGGTTTCGCCCCCGTCGTGATGACCGTCACCGAGACGCCCAGCCTGCGCAGAGCCCCGGCGAGGGCTGCGGCATGCACTCCGATGCCGCTGCGGGGCCGGGGAGGGTAGTCACTGCTGATCATCAGTACACGCATGCCGTCAACCACCGGGGAAGGAGACGAGGGCTCTTGATGGGGCGAAGCTAGTAGTGACCCAGCCGCTGGATGTCGTCCGACCGGGGATCGAGGCGCTTCCAGTCCGTCACGAACGACGGGGCGAAGCCCAGTGCGGTCAGGATCCGTTCGCCCCCGGACGCCTTCTGGAGCGAGCCGTGCAGCAGCGCCTCGTTGATCACCAGAGCGTCCCCGGCCCTCGCCCGGACGAATTCCAGCGACGGGAAGTTCTCCCTCGTGAGGGCCGCCCTCGGGTTGCCTGTCTCCGAGACCCACGCATTCGGCGAACCCGAGTCACCGTCCGGAAACCAGGCGAAGTTGGCCTTGTGCGATCCCTGCAGGTAGCAGAAGGGTCCATCGTCGTCACTCAGGACGTCGCTCAGATAGATCAGAACCTTGACGAACATGCAGTAGAGCTTCCCGTCATGGAACGTGTGCATATAGCTCATGTTCCGTCGGGCGACCCGGTCCCCCGCGTAATGCAGAACCTCGCCGCTGCCGTTGTGGAGATAGAAGACGCTCTGCCGGGTGCGCCGCAGCGCATAGCTCTCGATGAGCCGGTACGGCTGGTTGACGAGCGGTTCGACCAGCGCTCGCACCGCCTCACTGGCCGCCAACTCGGCGAAGTGGGCGCTGTTCCCCACCAGGTCTTCGACCTTCTCCTTCTCACCGTCGCCGAGTGCCGCCGTCGACGACAGGCGACGCACTTCGCCCCGGCACACCTCGACGGCGTCAGGGGAGAGGAACCCGGGTATCCGCAACAGCCCCATGGTGTCGAACAGGTACAGCTCGCGGGTGGACATGGGCTGCGTCTGCGACGGAGGGATGAGCATTGGGCCTCCTGAGGTCACGACCTCGGTACGGTCCACCCGGCATATCCGCCGCGCCGCTGGACAAGGGCCTCGTGGAACTCTGGGTGTGGTCCGGCGAGCCCGGACCAACTCCGAGCGTAGGAGGGGGCAAAGTCCGGACGGCGACACTGGCAGGTTCATGCCAGCCCGCCCGCGCAGCTCGGCGTGGACGCGAAGGCTAACCGGCGAACTCCCCCGGCACCGCCGCGCCCTCGTTCGGTCCACCGTCTCGACGTGTCCGGCCGAAGAGGAGGCCCTGAACAGCCGCCTCGTATCCCGCCTGGAAGCGGCTCTGCGCGCCGAGACGGGTCATCCACCGCGCCACGCTCCGGCGATAGGTGCGCAGGGACATGCCGACCCTGCGCGCGGCGGCCTCGTCCTTGAAACCGCTGACGAGCTGGTGCAACACCTCCCGGCTCAGCGACTCGGTGGACTCGTCGCCTGGGAACTCGGCGGGCAGGGCCAAGGCATGCGCGTGCATCGACCGAAGCATGAGCCCCAGGAAGGGAAGCTCCCGGCCGGCGAGGCCGCCACTGTCATACCCGCGCTGGTTCAGGGCGGACATCAGCAGTTTCCCATCCACCACGCTGAGTCGCGGCAACGGTTCCGAAGTCGTGAAGACGGATGCGCCGGAACGGACGAGCCGCCGGACCTCCCCGTCGATGGTCGTCTCACCGACCCGGCACTCGGCACTGACGTACGCCCTGACCCGAATGCCCGCCCGCGCCAGCCGGCACCCGGCGAGAACATCGAGCGCCGGGCCCGTTCGCTTCCACTCGGCGGGCAACGCCAGCAGAAGTTCGTGCCTGCTGCCGGCAATGGCCCGGTAGACGACCTCGGGACCGACCATCCTCATTTCCAGTGAACCGATGACGTCGCCGAGAACGGACCCACCAGACGGCGAAGGAAGAAATTCGACAGACCCGCCATCGTCGCGACGGCGATCTCTCGGAAGTGCGGAATCATTGATCAGATTGCCATCAGCGCGCACTTCTCCTCTTTTCATCCATGCCGCGACTCATCATGGATCCCACTGCGACCTCGACAACGGCGCTCAACGCGCCGAGCCGCGGATCAGCTTCATCGCCCAGCACCGACAGCCGGCCTGCGGCAAGCGTTCTCCCCGGCCACCCGCATAGCGGATACACCTTTAACGCAGTGACGAACACCGATCGTTCCATACGTCGACGCGCGATGTCCACAGTCCTTGTCGGAAGGTCATTCCACGCTGGCTGGATGCCCGACGTCACGGGTGGTGAGTCCGGAAGGCGTCTGCGGCCCGCACCGGGCGTCTCCGGCGACGACGGTGCTATGCGGGGCGGCGACGAGGGCGGGCCCGGTGCCCATATGCCTCCGCCTGGAGGCGGTAGAGGCTCGCGTACTCGCCCCCGGCCGCCAACAGCTCCGGATGCGTGCCCTGCTCGATGATCCTGCCGCCGGAGACGACGACGATGCGGTCGGCCAGGTGGACCGTCGAGAAGCGGTGGGACACCAGCACCGTGATCGCCCCGTCACCGCCGTACTCGCGAGCCTGCCTGGTGAAGAGTTCGAACAGGTCGTGCTCGGACTGCGCGTCGACGGCCGCGGTCGGCTCGTCCAGGACGAGGAGCAACGGGCTCGTGCGCATCAGCCCTCGCGCGACGGCGAGCCGCTGCCACTGCCCGTGCGACAGCTCGATCCCGCCGAAGAGCCTGCCGAGGAGGGTCTCGATGCCGTCGGGAAGTTCGTGGACGAACTGCGCGGCGGCGGCACGCCGCAGGGCACCGTCGACGGCGACGACGTCCCCGATCTTCCGCAGGTCCCCCGCGCCGACCGATTCCCGCACCGGGACCTGGAGCTTCAGGAAGTCCTGGAGCGTACCGGTGCTCGCCGCCGCCCATCCGGACGCGTCCAGCCGCGTGAGGTCGACCCCGTCGACGGTGATGGTGCCTCCGGTCGGACGGAGCACCCCCATGAGGAGCTTGATGAGGGTGCTCTTGCCCGCCCCGTTCTCCCCCACGACAGCGATCGAGCAGCCTGCGGGAACGACGAGGTCCACCCCGTCGAGTACGCGCTCCTCGGTGCCGGGATAGGTGAAGGAGACCCGGTCCAGGACGATTCCCCGGGTCAACCGCGTTGGCGGCGGCAGCACCCCGGCACGGGACGCCGACGCGTATCTCGTGAGCCAGAAGTGATGTTCGGCGATCCGCCCACCGGCAGCGACCTGGGTGATCGCATCGACCACCGCCTGCTGCTGGGTGCGCAGTTGACCGGCGAGCGAGATGAGCAGGACGGCACCACCCGCGGTGGTCTGCCCGGACGCCATCAGGTGCCCGACGAGGACGAGGGTGACGGCCAGGGCTCCGTAGTAGAGCGCCCAGCCGGCTGCCTCGATGCCCAGGCCCCGGAGCCGCGCCGCCCCCTCTTCGCGGGCGGCCCTCGTCCACAACTGCTGCGCGAGCCGGTTCAGCTTCTCGGCGTTCCCGCTGATCCGCACTTCCTTCGCAGGGCCGGGTCGCAGGCACAGCTCATGCAGCGCGGCCTCCTGCCGCAGCGGCTCCGCAGTCGCGTCGAACGCCTGCTGCTGGATCTTCCGGGCCCGGTTGGTCAGGACGAGGATCGGCAGGGCGCACGGCGCCAGAATGGTGAGCAACGGGTGGAGATCCGCCAACAGCCAGACGCTCAGGCACAGTCCGACTCCGGCGGACACGGCGTAGGCCGCCGCCCAGCCGGTGGTGGTCAGGGCAACCGTTCCACGCCGCAGCATCGTGATCTGGTTGAGGAACTCGGCGCGCTCCAGGTGCTCGATCGTCGGGATCCGGGCCGCTGTCTCCGTGATCTCCTGCTCCATGGCCATCTGGACGCGGTTGACGAGGTCGTTGCGGAAGTTGAGGGCCAGCCGCTGGCCCACGACCTGCATGACGTAGGCGAGGATGCCGACCACGACGGCCTCGACGAGCCCGGCGAGCATGCGGGCGCCCGCCGCATCGACCAGCCACCGTTGGGCGCTCGCGGTGGCGGCGACGAGGCCGGCCTGGAGCAGGACGATGACCCCGACGAAGCAGGTCACCCGGGGATCCGCGCGGTAGCTGAGCCGCAGGGTGTGGAGCGCCATCCGCAGGCTCGCCGGCACGGTCACCCCGGGGACTCCCGCTGCGGGTGCCGGGCCGTGAACCTCGACGCCTGGAGCGTGAAGAGCCTGGCGTACGTCCCGCCGTCGGCCATCAGGGAGTCGTGATCACCTTCTTCGGTGATCCGCCCACCGTCGAGGAGCACGATCCGGTCGGCCGCCCGGACGGTGGAGAACCGGTGTGAGATCACCACCACCGAGGCGGCCGGTATCGACCCCAGGATCCGCTGGTGGAACTCCGCCTCCGCCCTGACGTCGAGGTGCGCCGTCGGCTCGTCGAGGAGCACCACCTGCCGCCCCTTGTCGACCGCGTGGAGTGTTCGTACCATCGCGAGCTTCTGCCACTGCCCGCCCGAGAGGTCGGTGCCGGCGGTCCCCGTACGCCACAGCGACGTGTCCAGGCCGCGGGGCCGGCCCGCCAGCAGAGCCCCCGCCCCGGCACGCCGGATCAACTCGTCGAGCTCGGCGTCGTCGGTCTCCACCTCCGGGGCGGCCAGGGTGATGTTGTCGCGGAGGGTCAGCGGATAGTGGACGAAGTCCTGGAACAGCGCGGTGACCCTGCGCCGCCACGCCTCGGGGTCGAGGTCGCGCAGGTCGATCCCGTCCACCGTGATCCGGCCCCCCGTCGGCTCGTACAGGCCCGCGAGGAGCTTGATCAGGGTCGTCTTCCCCACCCCGTTCACCCCCACCAGGGCCAGCCGCTCCCCCGCCCGGATGGTCAGGTCGAGTCCGTTCAGGACAGGGCGGGGCTGGCCCGGATATTCGAAGAACACCTCCTCGAACCTGATGGTCGGGATCGTCGCGGGCGGCGGCTGCAGCTTCCGCCGCGGTTCGACCTGAACGCGCTCAAGGACGGCCAGCGCCCGCATCGGATCCTTGCCGTACTCGATGTCGTGTGCCTCGGCGCCGAGGGCGGCGACGGCGAAGATGCCCCAGGCAGCGACCAGACACGACGCCAATGCCCCCATGCTGATCCGGCCGTCGAAGGCCGCACGGCCGGGGACCCCGAGTGCCAGACCGGCACAGACCACGGCCAGCACGGCCGCCGTCTTCTGGCTACGGAGAACCCTCCGCCGCAACTTCCAGTAGTCGGCCAGCCAGGCGAGGTGGGCGGCGGCCCGGCGTTCGACCACCCACCCGGCGAGACCGAACAGGCGGACCTCCTTCGCGGCCTCGGGCCCGGCCGCCAACTCCGCCCAGTAGTCGACCTTGCGCCGCTCCGGCATCGCCGCGTCCTTGACCGACTCGAGGTGCATCCACTGCCGGACGGCGATCCACCGCGAGGTGACGGAGAGCAGGAACAGCACTGCCGCCAGGACCGGGAAGTAGGCGCCGAGCGCCACGGCCATGGCCGCCGCGGAGAGGATCCGGCCGGTCAGCGACAACTGGCCCACGGCCGCCAGACCGGCGGACCTGTCGCGCCACGCCACGCCCTGGTCCGCGGCGCGCAGCGCCACGTCCTGGAAGGCGGGATCCTCCAGGTGGGCCATGCCGGGCGGCCGGGAGGCGATACGTCGAAGCTCGGCGCGCACGGCACCGTCGACCTGCCTGGCGATCGAGGCCCGCAGGGTTGATCCGGCGATCTCCGCGAACTGCCGGACGAACATCAGGAGGGCGACGGCGACGGCCAGCCGGACGAACTCTCCCGACCTCGAGAGCATGGCGTCGACGAGTCCGCGGGTGGCCGCGACGGTGATCGGGCCGACCGCCACGACAACGACGAGGGATGCGACCAGGGCAGCCAGCCACCGTCGGTCCGCGTGGCGTAGCAGCCCGAGCAGCCTGCGCCGTTCGACGTACACCGCCCGCACGCCGGACGGGTTCACGTTCTCCCACAGCGGCGGCGGGCGAAGGGCCGCGCCGCTCATGGGTCAACCACGCTGTTCCGCGCCTTCGAGCTGCTGGAGCGCACGCCGGAACAGCTCGGGGAGCCGGCGGATGTTGTCCTCGACCTCCGCCGACTCGATGGACGCGAAGTAGTGGCACAGGACGCGGTTCTCCGCAGGCGGCAGCCTGCTCCACGGCCCCGAGCGATAGGGCTCACCGAGCGGCTGGGCCGCGTCACCGAGCCGCCCGCCCAGCACCGAGTAGAACATCTGGGTGACATGGCGGGGGCGGAACAGGATCTCCCGGGGCGTCCGATCCATCATGACCTCCAGGTAGTCGAGGTCGAGGAAGCGGCGACGGTGCGCGCAGACGAAACCGCAGCACATGTGCGGCACGTACGGCACGCCGGGTAACGCCTCGGGAATCCACCGCACACCGCCCGGCAGTCGCCCCGACGCGAACCGCTCCTGCGAGTACATGAAGGCCGGCTGCCGCTCGGTGGCGGCGGCCCACCGCATCACCTCCAACGGTTCGCCGAAGAAGAGGATGTCGCTGTCCATGCCGATGACCAGGTCGGCGTCACCGAGCAGGAAGTAGTCGACGAGTTGCAGGATGCGGACGTTCCTCCGCCGGACCTCCGCGAGGAGTGGATGGTCCCCGAGCATGGCCTGGACCATGTCGTCGGCGTCGGGCCGCCGGATGACGCGGACGCCCGGGACCTGTTCCTCCAGCAGCGCCCGGTCGGCGTCGGTCAACGAGCCGTCGTCGTGCACGACCGCCGCCACTCCGCGCCAGTAGCCGGCGAGTGACTTGATGGCGAACAGGTACAACGGAACGTGCTTGTGGGAGACCAGGGAGTGGACCTGCACCGGGGCGGCACCGTCGAGTTCGGCCGGAGGTGCCTGGAGCATCCGACGGTGCAGTTCGTCAGGCGAGGAATGTGGCATCAGCGTCACCTTCGCCGGAGACGGATCTGCCGGGCCACCCGCTACCGGCGTCGCGCCCATCAGACCTCCTCGACACGATGTCGCAAACGGTCTCGTCGTCCGACGACGGTAACGCGAGGAAGGCCGGCCGCCGGCTCGTCGGCCACATCCTGCCAACCCGGGCTCAGCCGGCGGAGCCCCGACCGGCACGACCAGCCGGCGTCGACGGGTCGGAGGTCGGTCAGCGGTTCCCGCCGCTCAGTGCGGCGTCCCCGGTTTCGGCGTGACGCGTACGTGTGCGCGTTCTCCCTGCCTGCCGACGAGGCTGAGGAACTCGACGGGCCCGGCGCTGGTGGCGCCGAACCAGTGGGGGGTGCGGGTGTCGAACTCGGCGGCTTCCCCGGGTTGCAGGGTGAGGTCGTCGTCGCCGAGGACCAGGCGCAGGGTGCCGTTGAGGACGTAGACCCAGTCGTAGCCCTCATGGGTGCGCAGCTCGGGTACGCGGTTGTCGTCGCCTGCGGGCAGGACGAACTTGTAGGCCTGGATGCCGCCGGGCCGGCGGGTCAGCGGCAGGATGGTGGAGCCGTCGCCGGTGGCGATCGGACGCAGGTTGATGCGGGGATCGCCGGTCAGCGGGGCGTCGACGAGTTCGTCGATGGTGACGTTGTGGGCGCGGGCGAGCGGGAGCAGCTGCTCGAGCGTGGGGCGCCGTAGGCCGGCTTCGAGGCGCGAGAGGGTGCTGGCGGAGATGCCGGTCTCCTCGGCCAGATCGGTGAGGGTGATGTTGCGGCGCTGCCGCAGCTGCTTCAGCCGCGGGCCGACCGCGTCGAGGGTGCGGTCCAGGTTCTCGTCCATGCACCCATTTTGCCATTCGGCAAGAAACTTTGCGCATCTTCGCCGGGGCGCCCAGGATCGGGTCACGACCGGAGGAGACCGCGAAAGGGCAGGTCACATGCGAGATCAGACAGAACTGGTGCGGGACGGGATCGTCGTCGAGGACACCGACAACCGGGCCGTCGCCCGGCTGACGAACGCGCAGGCCATCCGATGACGCACAGCTTCGACAAGGCCTACTGGCAACAGCACTGGCAGCAGACCCACGCCGGTCGGCCCGGCTCCATGGCCGGCAACCCACCCAACCCGTACCTCGCCCGCGAGACCGCCGGCCTGGCACCGGGCACCGCCCTGGACGCCGGATGCGGCGCCGGCGCCGAGGCGATCTGGCTCGCCTCCCGTGGCTGGCAGGTCACCGCCGCCGACATCTCCGCCGACGCCCTAGCCCACGCTGCCGGCCGTGCCGCCGCCAGCGGGCCGACGGAGCCCATCCGGTGGGTCGAGGCGGACCTGACCGTCTGGGAACCGGGCCGGCGCTTCGACCTGGTCACCACCCACTATGCGCATCCCGCGATGCCGCAACTGGCGTTCTACCAGCGCATCTGCGACTGGGTGGCACCCGGCGGCACCCTGCTGATCGTCGGGCACCTGCACACCTCGCAAGGCAACGGCCACGACCACGGTCACGGCCATGGCCATGGCCATGGCCACGGTCATCCCGCCGAGGCGACGGTCACCCTCGCCGACATCACGGCCGGCCTCGACGAAGCCGACTGGGAGGTCGTCACCGCCGAGGAGCACCAGCGCCCGATCCCCGGGCCCGGCGGCCAGCCGGTCACGCTGCACGACGTCGTCGTACGCGCCACCCGCCGCCGCTGACCCCACCCTCTCCCGACGCCGGGGACCGAGGTCCCTCCCGGCGTAGCCCATCGCGCCCCTTGGAAGGAACCCGCGCATGCCCGCCCCCGACAGATCCCCGAGCGTGAGCGTCCCCGACGCGACGATCCGCGACCCGCGCCAGCGCCGCGCCATCCTGATCGCGGTGTGTATCGCCCTGATGGCGGTCATCGCCTCGGTCTCCGGGCTCAACGTCGCTCAGCCGCAGATCGCCGTCGCGTTCGACGCCTCCCAGAGCACCGTCCTCTGGATGATCAACATCTACACCCTCAGCCTGGCCGCGCTGCTGCTCCCGCTCGGCGCCCTCGGCGACCGGGTGGGCCGCAAACCGATCCTGCTCGCCGGGCTGGCCCTGTTCGGCGTCGCCAGCGCGGCGGCGGGGCTGGCCACGTCCTCCGCGATGATGATCGCCGCCCGGCTGCTCGCCGGCGTCGGGGCCGCCATGATCATGCCGGTCACCCTGGCCGTGATCACCTCGACGTTCCCCGACGGGGAACGCTCCAAGGCGATCGGCGTCTGGACCGGCGTCGCCGGCGGCGGCGGCATCCTCGGCATGTACCTGTCCGCGGTCCTCGTCGACTGGGCGAACTGGCGGTGGCTGTTCCTGCTGCCGGTCGTGCTCGTCGCCGCAGCCACCGTCGCGGCCCTGCGAGCTGTCCCGAACTCCCGCGAGAGGTCGCCGCACGGTTTCGACCTGGTCGGGTCACTGACCTCGGTGATCGCCGTGGTCGCGCTCATCTACGTCCTGCACGAGGGCCCGGTCCACGGTTGGACCGCACCGGTCACCCTGGCCAGCCTGCTCGTCGGCGTGGTCGCCGCCCTCGGGTTCGTGGCCTGGGAACTACGCCGGGTGGCACCCCTGCTCGACGTGCGCCTGTTCCGCGACCGGCGCCTCGCCAGCGGCTCACTGGCACTGCTGGCCCTCTTCGGCGTCCAGGCCGGGATCTTCGTCGTGCTGTTCCCCTACTTCCAGGCCGTTCTCGGCTGGTCCGGACTGCGCTCCACCCTCGCGCTCATGCCCATGGCGGCGATGATGATGCTCGCCTCCGGACTCGCCCCGCGCGTGGCCGCCCGGGCCGGAGCCCGCGCGACGATGGCGGCCGGGATCCTGCTCGGCGGCGCCGGCCTGGCGCTGATGGCCGCCCTCGTCTCCGTCGACGGCGGCTACCTGACGATCCTGCCCGGCATGCTCGCCATGGGACTCGGCATGGGCCTGACCCAGACCCCCTCCACCGAGGCCATCACCTCCGCTCTGCCCCGCGAACGCCAAGGCGTCGCGTCCGCTCTCAACGACGTCACCCGCGAGTTCGGCACCGCCCTCGGCGTCGCCCTCCTCGGGGCGGTCCTGACCGCCGGCTACCGCGACGCCATCACCCCTCGCCTCGCCACGGTCCCCACCGGCACCGCCGACACCGCCCGCGAGGGCATCGCCAACGCCATCGACACCGCCGACACCGCCGGTGCCCAGGCACCTGCCCTCATCCGCGCCGCCCAGGAGTCGTTCGTCGACGGCTGGCAGCAGGCCATGTGGGCGGGAGTCGCCGTCATGACGATCCTCTTCGTCTACGTCCTGGCCCGGGGCCCGCGACGGACCATGCCCACCACGCCGGCCACCCCGTCGCAGCCGACCAGCGACGCCATCGCCGCGTGACACCCGATCCACCGTCAGCCGGCCGGCCCGGCCGTGACGCCGACACGGCGTTCCGGACGGGCCGGCGGTCGCGGCCCGGGCGTACCGTCCGACTCCATCGTGGCGCAGACCGCCTTCTCATGGCGGCGGTAGCTCCACCACCCGCGTCGCCCAGCGGCTCATCAGGACGGGGTCGTGGGTGATGAGCAGGACCCCCGCCGAACTGCGGCGCTGGTAGTCGGTGACGACGGCGGCGACGTGGGCCTGGGTGGAGGCGTCGAGCATGGCGGTGGCCTCGTCGCAGAGCAGGTAGTCGGGCCGGTGCACGAGGGCGCGGGCGAGGCAGGCGCGTTGCAGTTGCCCGTCGCTGACCGCGTGGGGGCGGCGGGCGAGCAGGTCGGGCGTGAGGCCGACCAGGTCGGCCAGGTCAGCGGTACGGGCGGACGCCTGGTCGCGGGACGCGCCGGTGGCGCGGAGCGGTTCGGCGATGAGGTCGGCGAGGCTCAGCCGGGGATCGGTGGCGGAGCGGGGGCTCTGGAACAGGATCGCGACGCGGGTCCGCAGGGCGGCGGGCAGCCGGTGCCGGGCACCGCCCACGGGGTGCCCGTCGATGGTGACGTGGCCGCTGTCGGGGGCGTGCAGGAGGGCGAGCACACGGGCGAGGGTGGACTTGCCGCTGCCGGAGGGCCCGTGCAGTCCGACCGTCTCGCCGGGGGCGATGTGCAGGTCGACCCGGTCGAGGACGCGCTGCCGGCCGTACGCGACGGTGACCCGCCGCGCGGCGAGCCCGCCGGCTGCGGCCCCGTGCACGGTGTCGTCGGAGGTGACGGTCATGCGGGCGCTCCCGGGGTGAGCCGGTGGTGGCAGGCGACCCGCCCCGCGCCGTCGGGCAGGAGGCGGGGTGGGATGTGGCAGGTGTCGGTGGCGCGGGGGCAGCGTGGGGCGAAGGCGCAGCCGTCGGGCAGGTCGGTGAGCATGGGCGGATGACCGGGCACGGGCGTGAAGGCCCGGTCGGGCAGGGCGTCGAGCAGCCCGGCGGTGTAGGGGTGGGCGGGCGCGTCGAACAGGGCGGCGGTGGGGCGGTGTTCGACGATGCGGCTGGCGTACATGACGGCGACGGTGTCGGCGACGCGGCGGGCGGCGGTGAGGTCGTGGGTGATAAGCAGCACGGCCGCGCCGGTGTCGCAGCGGCGGCGCAGCAGGTCGAGGGTGTGGTCGACCAGGGGCCGGTCGAGGCCGGTGGTCGGTTCGTCGGCGAGTAGCAGCGGCGGGTCGGGGGCGAGGGCCAGGGCGGTGGCCAGCCGCTGGGCCATGCCGCCGGACAGCTCGTGGGGGTAGCGGTCCAGGTCGCCGGGGTCGAGTCCGACGTCGGCGGCGATCCGGTCGGCGGCGGCGGGGGCGGCGCGGCGGGTGTGTCCGTGGGCGCGCAGGGTTTCCTCCAGCAGCCGCCGGCCGCTGCGGACCGGGGTGAGCGCGGTGGCGGGACTCTGCGGGACGAGGCCGACGGCGCGGCCGCGTACGTGGCGGGTGAGGTGTCGTTCACCGGCGTCGATCAGGTCGACCGGATGGCCGTCCGGCGGGTGCAGGTGGGCGCGTCCGGTGACGGTGGCGTTGCGGGGCAGCAGACCGAGCAGGGCGTGGGCCAGGACGGACTTTCCGCAGCCGGATTCGCCGACGACGGCCAGCAGTTCGCCCGGGTGCAGGGTGAGGCTCAGGTCGGTGACGGCGTGCACCACGGCGCCCCGGAGGTGGAAGCGGACGGTGAGCCCGTCGACGCCCAGCAGGGCGTGAGCGCGGCGGGTGTCGGTGGGGACGGTGGTGGTCACAGGTGCAGCTCCGCTCGGACGCGGGGGTCGAGGCGGTCGCGCCAGCGGCCGGTGAGCACGGCGAGGGCGAGGGTGACCGCGACGAGGAGGAGGCCGGGGACGATGCTGGCCCACCAGGCTCCGGTGAGCAGGGACCGCTGCCCGTCGTTGATCATGTTGCCGATGGAGGCGAGGTGCGGGGGCAGGCCGAGGCCGAGGAAGGACAGGGCGGTCTCGTGCCAGACGGCGTGCGGCACCATCAGGGTGGTGGCCAGGGCCAGTCGCGGCAGGACGTGCGGCAGCAGGTGCCGGGTGAGCACGCGGGTGCGGGAGGCCCCGCCGGAGATGGCGGCGTCGACGAACGGTCGGGTGCGCAGGCTGAGCAGCTCGGAGCGGACGATGCGGGCGGTGGACAGCCAGTGCGTCAGCCCGATGGAGGCGATGACGGCGCCGAGGCCGGGGCGCAGCATCGCGACGACGAAGATGCCCAGCAGCAGGTGCGGCAGGGCGGCGACGGTGTCGACGACGCGCATGAGGGCCCGGTCGACCCGGCCGCCGAGGGTGCCGGCGACCGCGCCGACGAGGCCACCGACGACGGTGGCGACCAGGGCGGCGACCGCGCCGACCAGCAGCGACACCCGCAGGCCGTAGAGGCTGCGCAGCGCCACGTCGCGGCCGAGGTCGTCGGTGCCGGCCAGGTGGTCGGGCGAGGGCGCGAGACGGGTACGGGCGAGGTCGACCGCGCTCTGGTCGAGTGGCCACAGCAACGGCGCGAGCAGGCATGCGGCCACCGCGGCGGCGAGGACGCCGACGGCCACGCCCGCGCCGAGGCGACCGGCGCGGGCCCGGGTCGGCGGGTGGGTGCGGGCCGGGGCGGTGGCCGGCGGCCGGGCGAGGTCAGTCATCGAGGCGTACCCGGGGGTCGGCGGCGGCGTAGGCGAGGTCGGTGGCGAGGTTCGCGGCCAGGACCACGACGGCGGTGGCCAGGGTGGTGGCCGCGAGCAGCGGGAAGTCGGCGCCCAGCGCGGCCGCGACGGTGACCGCGCCGAGGCCGGGCAGGGAGAACACGGTCTCCACCAGGACCGCGCCGCCGACCAGTTCGGGCAGATGCGTGCCGACCAAGGTGAGGAACGGCAGCAGCGCGGTGCGCAGCGCGTGGCCGAACAGGACGGTGCGGCCCGGCAGGCCGCGGGCGCGGGCGGCCAGGACGTGGTCGTCGCGCAGGCTCTCGGCGACGGCGTCGCGGACGAACAGCACGAACCACGGGGCCTGGGAGATTGCCAGCACCGTCACGGGCAGGATGAGGTGCCGGGCCACGTCGGCGGGGTCGGTGCCGGTCGCGGTGATGTCGGTGAGCCCACCGGCGGGCAACCAGCCCAGGGCGAGGGCGAACACGGCGATCGCCGCGAGGCCGATCCAGAACACCGGCATCGACTGCACGGCGTACGCGGCGGCGCGCAGCGCCCGGTCGAACCAGCCGCCGCGCCGGTACGCGGCGAGGGTGCCCAGCAGCACGCTGGCCACGAGGACCAGGGCGAGGGCGGTGCCGACGAGCAGCAGGGTCCAGCCGGCACGGGCGGCCAGCACGGAGGTGACCGGCTCGTGGCGGCTGGTCGACCAGCCCAGGTCGCCGCGCAGCAGGTTGCCGATCCAGCGGGCGTACTGCACGGGCAGCGGGTCGTCGACGCCCCAGTTCGCGCGGATCTGCGCGAGGTTCTCCTCGCTGGTGGTGAACGCCGCCGCGCCCGCGTACTGCTGCGCGGGGTCGATCGGGGAGGCCGCGCCGAGGGCGAACATGCCCATGCTGGTCGCGGCCAGCACGGGTACGGCCACCAGCAGCCGCCGCCGGACCACCGCCCCGGCCCCGGCCAGCCGCCGACGCCCGGTCGTCGCCGCGGTCACGGCTGCTTCGTCCAGGTGTGCACGTTCCACCAGAGGCTGTTGGCGACGTCGTGCTCGTGCGGCTCCACCCGCGGCGTCACCCCCGCCACGGTGTCCTTCACGACGTAGGTGTGCTGCAGGTAGGTGAGGAACACCCACGGCACGTCGGCGGCGAGCTGCTTCTGGAAGGTGGCGTAGGCGGCCCTGCGGACGGCCGGGTCGGCGCTGTCGCGGCCCTGCTGCAACGCGCCGTCGGCGACGGCGGACCGGTAGGAGCCGGGGTTGAAGAAGCCCTGCCCGGCGAGGGCCGAGCCGAACAGCTTGTAGGAGACGAAATCCGGGTCGTACGGGGTGCCGTAGCCCATCACCAGCGCGTCGGTCTTCATCCGTGGGGTGATCGCGTCCCAGGTCAGCCCTTCCGGGGTGACCCTGATGCCGATCTTCTTCGCGTCGGCGGTGACGGCGAGGGCCAGTTCCTTGCGCAGGCTGTCGGTGGCCGGGTACATCAGCGTGAACGCGGCCTGCCGGCCGCCCCTGGCCCGGATGCCGTCCGGGCCCGGCCTCCAGCCGGCGGCATCCAGGATCGCGGTCGCGGCGGCCGGGTCGGCGGTGGGCCGGCCGACGATCGACGGCTCGGCGAACTCCGAGGAGGGCGGCACCGGCCCGAACGCCGGCTCCCCCGCCCCGCCGAGGACGCCGGTCACCATGGCCTGCCGGTCCACCGCCGTGTTCAGGGCCCGCCGGATCGCCAGGTCACCGGTGACCGGGTTGCCCATGGGCAGCATGACGCCCCGGTAGTCGGCGGTCGGGACCCGCTGCACCCGGTAGCCGCCCTGCCCGTCGAAGCCGGTGGCCAGCTTGGGTGCCAGCTCGGCCGCGTCGAACTCCCCGGCCCGCATCCGCTGGGCGCGCACGTTGTCGTCGGCGACGAACGCGACCACGACACCCGGGTTCTTCGGCCGGCCGCCCCAGTGCCTGTCGTAGGCCGCGAGCACGAGCCGGTCCCCCGGCGTCCACGCCGTCACCCGGTACGGGCCGGTGCCGACCGGCCTGCGGTTGAACTCGGCCTTGTTGACGTCCTGCCCGGCGAACGCCTTCGCCGGGACGATCCCCAGCGCCAGCCGCTGCAGGAACGGCGCGTACGGGTGTTTCAGGGTGAAGACCACGGTGGCCGGGTCGGGCGCGGTCACGGAGGCGAGCATGTCCAGGTCGGAGCGCAGCGTGGAGTCGACCTTCGGGTCGAGCACCGCCCGGTAGGTGAAGACGACGTCCTGGGCGGCGAGCGGGGTGCCGTCGTGGAACAGCACGCCCTCGCGCAGCCTGGCCGTCACGGTCCTGCCGTCCGCCGACACGGTCGGCAGGTCGCGGGCCAGGGCGGGCACCAGCCGGTTGCCGGCGTCCCGGGCGACCAGCCCGTCGAAGATCAGCGACGCGCCGTCGACGCCGTAGTTCAGCACCGGGTTGAGGGTGTCCGGTTCACCCGCGGTGGCCACCACCAGCGTGCCGGCGTCGCCCGCCCCGCCGGACGACGCCGTCGGCGACGAGCAGCCGGCGACGGCGAGCAGGGCGGCGACGGCCGCCGCCGTCACGCGCGCGGGCAGGGGCTTGACCATGACGTACTCCAGGGATCGTGCGGCCACGGGCGGCGGCTCCTCGAACGTTCGTCGTCGCATGAGCTGGGCGGGCGCCCCGGCGATGGTTCGGATCATCGCGCCGCCGGAGCACCCGCCCACTGATGCCACTATCGCGCAGTTGCCAAAAGTTGGCAATAAGGCCCCATGGAGGTGCCCGTGACACCGCCCCCCGCCGGTGTCACCCCCGGCCTCGCACGGGCGCGATCCTCCACCGCGCGACTCCAGCGCCGCCCCGGTTTCGCCAACGCGACGGGCACTCACGGAAGCCGATTGCCGATAGTGTTCTCCACCACCCTGTCCGCTCGTCCTGAAGGGTTCTGCCATGAGCTTTGATCGTCGGCGGCTGTCGCGAACTGTCGCCGCCGCGCTGCTCCTCGCCGCCGGGGTGGCTGTCCCCGCCGGCCCCGCCGAGGCGGCGAAGAAGGGCCCGGACCTCGCGGTCGCCGCGTCCGGGACGAGGGTCCCGCTGGGGGTCGAGAGGAAGGTCGTCCATCTGAAGGTCAGCAACCTGGGGGACGAGACCCCGACCGACGTCGTCGTCAGGGTCCGCCAGCCGCAGGAGGGCCCCGGCCCCCTGCCGGTCGGCCTGATCTGGCACTCAAAGGGTGGCGTGGGCGAGTGCGACGGTGATTTCGGCGGGTTCTACTGCCGACTGTTGCCGGAGCTGATTCCGGGGCCGGGTGAGACCGTCGACGTTCCCGTCGACGCGACCGTCTACGGGGCTGCGGGTCCCTACGAGGGCAAGTTCGAGGCTTCGGTCACCATCGGGCCGGAGAAGGACGCGAACCCGGCCGACAACACCGGATGGTTCCCGCTGGAGCTGGTCGACCAGTCCAGTGCCGACCTCTCGGTGGTCGCCCCGGACGTGAAGCAGTCGGTGCGGGTCGGGGCCGACTACACGCCCGAGCCCACCGGGACGCTGCACCCGGGTGAGACGGGTGCGGTCCGGCACACCGTCGCCAACCAGGGCCGGAAGGCGGTCAGCGGAGTGCGGGTCACGCTGCGCCTGCCGGAGGGGGTGACCTTCACCAGCCAGCCGACCGAGTGTGTGCTCGCCGACGCCGGGCGGTCGGCGGTCTGCACCTACGAGAGCCTCACCCTCGTCCCGGCCGTCGAGGACACCGATCCGAACGACACGACCTACTCGGCGGTCGAGCTGTTCAACCTGGTGAAGACCGCGGCCTCCGCCACCGCCCCGGCGACGTTGCGGGGCGGAACCGTGCAGGTGGAGGGCCTCGCCGAGCGGTCGACGGACGGCCGCTCCAAGCCTGCGCGCACCGCGCTGCCCGCGAACGCCGTCGCCGTGCGGGTGGCCGACACGGACGACAGCGACAACGAGGACGGGTTCGCCGTGGTGCTGGCCGCGAAGAGCGGCGGCGACGATGGCGGCGAGGATGGTGGCGGCGGCGGTGACGGCGGGTTGCCGGTCACCGGGCCGCAGGCCGGTCTGATCGGCGGGATCGGCGTCGCGGCGCTGGCGGTCGGAGCCGCGTTGTTCCTCGCTGCCCGGCGTCGCCGGATGATCCTGGTGAGCCCCGGGGACGAGAGGTCGGCAGGCTGAACCGCCCCACCGGCCGGTGCGGCCGGACCGGCCCCGCTCGGGGGACGAGCGGGGCCGGTCGGCGATCGCCACCGCCTCAGGCGGTGCGGCCGGGTCGGGGTGCGACGGCCTCCGAGGCCGCCCGGGGCCCGTCGGCCGTGAGCATCACGCGAGGGGCGTGAGGTTGAACCGCTGGTTGGTCTGCCCGTGGCAGTCGTAGAGCTGGATCTGCGCCCCGTTGGCCGTGCTCCAGACGTCCAGGCAGCGCCCGGACTGCACGTTGCTGACGGTGCCGTTGGAGTTGACGTTCCACTGCTGGTTGGCCTGGCCGTGGCAGCCGTAGATCTGGACCGCCGCGCCGTTGCCCGTGCCCGCCGCGTCCAGGCACATGTCGCCGTACACCCGTAGTTGCTTGGTCGAGGTGTACGTCCACGACTGGTTGGACTGCCGGTTGCAGTCCCAGAGCTGCACCCGGGTGCCGTTGGCGCGGGAGGCGTTGGGCACGTCGACGCACCGGCCCGACTGCGCGCCGACGAGCTGGCTGGCGGCGCCGGGCGGGCTGGTCGGCGAAGGCCCGGTCGGGGTGGTGGTGGGGGTCGCCGTCGGGCTGGTCGGCGGGGTGGGCAGCAGCGGGCACGTGCTGCGGTAGGTGACCACGCCGCTGGTGTCGAGCAGCGGGCAGAGGAACTGGCTGTAGCGGGCGTCGTTGTCGATGAAGATCTTGAGGAACGGCAGCATGGTCCGGATCAGCACGGGGTTCGACCGGCCGACCATGAACCCGTGGTCGGCGCCCGCGACCTCCAGGTAGGCGCTCTCCGTGGTGCTCGGGAGGCTGTTGTAGAGGCCGGTGGCGTAGGACGGGGTGACCACCGTGTCGGCCTGCCCGGAGAAGACCATCGTGGGCACCCGGTCGGTGGCCAGGTTCGACGACGGCGAGTACGGCGCGATGCCGACCGCCGCCTTCAGCGACGAGCGCCGCATGGCCGCGCTCAACGCCCCACCGCCGCCCATGGAGTGACCGGCGACGGCCAGCCGGCTGGAGTCGACGCGGTCGCGGACCGGGCTCTGCTGGGTCAGGTAGTCCAGCGCGGCGAGCAACTGGGTGCCCCGGGCCGTGTCGAAGTCGTTGCGGCTGTTGGTCTCGATGCCGATCACGACGAAGCCGTGGGAGGCCAGCCACGGCCCCATCCAGGCCAGCTCGACGGAGAACAGCGCGGTGTAGCCGGGCGAGATCGCGATGGCGCCGAAGGTGCCCTGGCTGGTGTCGGTCGGGTAGTAGATCCGGCCGCCGTTGAAGCCGTAGCCGGTCGGGACGGCGACCGACGTGTTGGCGAAGGGGCCGTTCTCGGACGCGACGCTGGCCCGGGTGGGGTCCGGGCCCCGCTGGTACGGGTTGTCGGCGGCCGACGCCGACCCGGTCGCCACCGCGATGGTGAACAGCCCGACGGCGGCGGCGATGCCGGCTGCGGCCAGCTTGGCCAGTCGTCCCCGCAGGCCGGGGGCCACCCGGCCGGCGCTGGTGTCGTCCGGGGGCGGGGGGTGCGCGTGTCCTCGCACTGTCGGTTCCTCCTGGTGGTGGGGTGGGTGCGGTGGGTCCGGCCGGGCCGGGACGGGCCAGGTCTACGTTCACATCGATCGATGGTTACCAAGGCTGACAGACAACCCCGGGCGTTTCAACCGGTAGTTTCGAACGGAGTGCCCGAAAGTTTCGACCACTGCCGACCGATGACCTGGACCCGAAACGGCGACAACGGCACCGCCGGTGACGCGCAGTGCCGTTGTCGCCGTGACGATCAGGCCAGCCTCAGCTCCCCGCCCCGCCCCCGGGAGCCGGCCCCGCCGAGCAGGCCCCCGCCACCTCCAGGTGTCGGTTCCTCACGGACGCAGGGCCTTCGCGGCGGGGGTCCAGGTCGACTCGTCCGCGACGTCGGCGACCGTGATCCCCTTCGCGACCTTCTCCACCTCGGCCAGCGGCAGTCTGTTGCCGAGGCCCTGGCTGCTGACCTGGAGGACGACGCTGCCGTCGGCGCTCCAGACGTTGCAGAAGCCACCCCGCGCGGGGCCGTCGGTGGTGCGGTAGCACTTCGTCGTGCCGGGCTCCGGCGACTGGTTCGAGCTGGTGTTCGGCGTGACGAAGATGTGGAAGCCGTCCTTGATGGTGCCCTCGACCGCGTCGTACGGCAGGGTCAGGCCCGAGGTGGGCATGGCCGGCCTGGTGTACGTCGCGCCGCCGTAGTCACCGGCACGGGCCGTGGCGATGCCGCTGAGGCCGGGCATGGCGTGCGTGCCGCTTTGCAGCGGCAGGTAGCCGGCCGGCACGTAGCCCACCGTGAACGGCACCGGGGCCGGCTTCGGCCTGCTGGGCTTCAGGCCCTCGACCAGGCCGCCCAGGTCCCGGAAGCTCGGCGTGGCCTGGTCGCTGGAGATCGACGTGACGGCCGCCCAGGCGTCGTGGGCGTACTCCCAGGCGAACAGCTTGTTGCGCGCGTCCGTCGGGCCCTGCGGGTCGAGGCCGACCGGCAGCGTCGCCTGGACGGCCTTGCGACCGGCCACGGTGACCTTCTCGCCGCCCTTGATCTTGGCTGGGTCGAAGGCGCCCGGCCGGTAGACGGTCAGGTACGCCCACAGGCTCGGCTTCCCCTTGGCCGCCCTCTTCTTCCACTCGAGGATGTCGCCCCGCGTTCCAGCCTCCTCCTCGGCCGTGACGGGCTTGTCGTTCGAGGTGTGGCGGTCGGAGTAGACGGAGGCGATCTGGTAGGCGGTGGACGCGACGATCGGGTCCTGCACGTGCAGCGTGCCGGCGTCGTACCCCTCGAAGGTGAAGGTGAACGGCGGGGCGTCGGGCCATGTGGCCTCGGCGGGCCCGGCCGCCGCCGCGCCGGCCTGGGCCGGCGTGGCCGGGGTGTTCCGCTCGGCGCCGGAGGTCGGCAGCAGGAACGCGCCGGTGACCGCGACCACGACGAGACCGGCCGCGCCCGCCGACGCGAAGCCGGCCCGGCGTCGCCGCTCGGCCCGCCGCCCGGCCGCGACGATGTCGTCGACGGTGCGGGCCATCGGCGGCTCCTCGCCCGTCACGGCGTCCACGAATTCACGCAACTGCACTGGTCCACTCCTCCATCTGCTTCCCGGTGAGACTGATGTGTTCGCCGGCGAGGGCCTCGCGCAGCTTCGCCAGGCCACGGGAGGCCTGGCTCTTGGCCGTGCCCACCGTGCAGTCGAGCACGCCGGCCGTGTCCTCCAGGCTCAGGCCCAGGTAGTGCCGGAGCACGACCGCGGCCCGCTGCCGGGCCGGCACGGCGTCGAGCGCCGCCCGCAGGCGCATGCGCTCGTCGGCCGCGGCGGCCGGGTCCCGCAGCGCCACGTCCGGCATGGCGTCGCCGGCCGACCGCTCGCGTCGCCAGGGCCGGCGGGTCTCGTCGATCGCGGCCCGGTAGACCATGGTCTTGGCGTAGAGATCGGGCCGTTCCAGCTTCCGCCAGCGGGGGTAGAGCTTGACCAGCGCGTTGGCCACGGCGTCCTCCGCCGTGTGCCAGTCGCCGCAGGTCATGTACGCCAGCTTGCGCAGCGACGCCATCTGTGACGTCACGAACTCGCGGAACGCCTGCTCGTCTTCGGCTCTCAAGTCGACTGCCTCCTCATGACGGAGGTAGAACGGAGCCACCCGGCCGGGGAGTTGCACCGTCCGGGGAAGTAGTCGCCCGGAAACTCTGCGCAACCGCGCCGCGCGCCCGACGGGGCGGGGAGCGCCGCGACCGCAGCCCGGCGACCCAAGATCGAAACTATCGCTTGATGAATCCGCAACTTTCTGAAAACATATGACCATCAATACGTGAGCGTTAACACGGGCTGGTGGCAACCCCACGACTCCGGGAGGTGCTTCCGTCGACCACGCGGAGGAAGCCCGGACGCCCGTGGCCGCCACCACCCCGTGGCCCGGCCGGGCAGCCGGGCCGCTCACCCAAGCGGCAACCCGCCGGGCGTCACCTTCCGAGCCCCCTCCTGCCGGGCCGGCCGACGGGCGGCAACACGACCCCACCACGCACATGACGATCGATGGAAGGAACCAGGCAATGGTGAGGCAGTGGAAACACAGATACGTCCTCTCCTCCGTCGCGGCCGCGGCGGCGCTCGTCGTCGCCACCGCCGGCGGCGTGCTGACCGGCAGCCTCGGCCAGGCGGCGGAGGCCGCGACGAACGGCACGCTCGCGGCGACCGCCGGCTGTGGGAAGGCCCCCACGCTGACCAGCGGCACGCGCACGATCTCCAGCAGCGGGCAGAACCGCAGCTACATCCTGCGGATTCCCGACGGGTACGACAGGAACCGCCCCTACCGGCTGATCTTCGGCTTCCACTGGCTGAACGGCTCGGCCAACAACGTCGCCTCGGCCGGCTACTACGGCCTGCTGCCGCTGTCGAACAACAGCACGATCTTCGTCGCGCCGCAGGGCATCGACAACGGCTGGGCCAACACCAACGGCCGTGACCTGACCCTGTTCGACGACATCTCCCGGGTGGTCGAGAACGACCTCTGCGTCGACACGACGCAGCGCTTCGCGCTCGGCTGGAGCTACGGCGGGGCCATGAGCTACGCGGTGGCCTGCGCCCGGCCCACCGTCATCCGGGCGGTCAGCGTCCTGTCCGGGGCCAACCTCAGCGGCTGCAACCCCGGCACCCAGCCGGTGGCGTACTTCGGCATCCACGGCATCTACGACAGCGTGCTGAACATCTCGGCGGGCCGGTCGCTGCGCGACACGTTCGTCAGGAACAACGGCTGCACCGCGCAGAGCCCGCGCGAGCCGAGCCGGGGCAGCCTGACCCACATCACCACCGCCTACTCCGGCTGCCGGGCCGGCTACCCCGTGCAGTGGGCCGCCTTCGACGGCGACCACACCCCCAGCCCGGTGGACGGCTCCTCCAGCCCCAACGACTCCCGGACCTGGACCTCGGGCGAGATCTGGAAGTTCTTCAGCCAGTTCGCGTCGACCACGCCGCCGACCACCGCTCCCCCCACCAGCACGCCGCCGACCACCCCGCCCCCGACCTCCCCGCCGCCGACGACCCCGCCGCCGACCGGCGAGCCCGGCACCTGCACCGCCACGTACCGCGCGGTCAACAGCTGGCCCGGCGGGTTCCAGGGTGAGGTCACCGTGGCCAACGGCACCACCGCCACGCTGAACGGCTGGACCGTACGCCTGACGCTGGGCAGCGGCCAGGCCATCAGCAGCGTCTGGAACGGCGTCAACACGGGCACCACCGGCAACGTCACCGTCAAGAACGCCGCCTACAACGGCACGGTCGCCCCGAACGGCTCGACGACGTTCGGGTTCACCGCCACCGGCGACGGGCCCGCGCCCAGCAACGTCTCCTGCACCAGCCCCTGAGCACGGCACGATCAGGGCCCGGAGCCACTCGGCTCCGGGCCCGCCGGCCGTCAGCGCCCCGGCTCGGTCCCGGACGGCACCGCCCCGTCCGCGCGCGCGAGGTCGCGGGGCTCGTAGTCGAACCAGTCGAAGCGGACGCTGCCGGACCCGGCGTACATGCCGACGACCCGGCCGGTGAAGCCGCCGGCGACCTCCGTGGACAGGTAACGGCCGTCGAGCGTGCCCAGCACGTCGTACGTGCCGTCCGCCGCCTCGATGCCGAACCGGAGCACGTCGGGTTCCTTGGCCGGGTGCCAGTCGCCGGGCGACGGGGCGACCACGTCGACGCGCAGACACACCGGGCCGGCACCGACGGGCCGGGTGGCCACCGTGGACAGCACCGAACCGATCCGCGCGAGCACCCGCACCTCGCCGTCGCCCGCCTCGATCTCGTAGTGGTGCCGCTCGTCGAGGCGTACGGCGAGGCCGCCGCGCCCCCCGGTCGCGTCGACCAGCGTCCGCACCCGGCACGACAGGTGCTGCTGGCGGCGGCCGACGAACGTGACGTCGGGCTCGTCCAGCGACGCGCCGCGCGCCCGCAGCGTGAGCCAGCCGGGCCGTTCGGTCAGCGACCAGCTCCCGGCGGGTCGGGACCGCACCGACACCCAGCGCGGGTGCAGCCCGTCGGCGTCGAAGTCGTCCCGCACGGGCGACGTCGGCACCGGGTGCGCGGGCCACGGCGGCGCCTGCATGACCGGCTCGACCGCGCCCACCACCGGCCAGTCGTCGACCCAGGTAACCGGGGCCAGGAACGTCTCCCGCCCGAGCACGTGCCAGCCGGGGGTGCCGCCGCCGGGGCGTACGCCGAGCAGCACCATCCACCAGGTTCCGTCGGCCGCCTCGACGAGGTCGGCGTGGCCCGTGTTCTGGATCGGACGGTTGGTGCCCCGGTGGGTCAGGATCGGGTTGGCCGGGCACGGCTCGTAGGGCCCGTCGGGCGCGGGGGCGCGGGCGATCGAGACGGCGTGCCCGCGTTCGGTGCCGCCCTCGGCGATCAGGAGATACCAGTGGTCGCCGACCCGGTACAGGTGCGGGGCCTCCGGTGCCTGCGCGCCGGGCGCGCCGGACCACAGGCGGCGGGGCGGGCCGAGCGTCCGCCCGGTGTGCGGGTCGAGGCGCACCTGCTCGATGCCGGCGTAGGTGCACCAGCAGGTGCCGTCGTCGTCCCAGGCGAGGTCCGGGTCGATGCCGGCGATGCCGGGCAGCCGGACGGGATCCGACCAGTCGCCGGCGGGGTCGGTCGCGGTGTAGAGGAGGTTACCGCCGCCGTCGGCGCAGTTGGTGACGATCAGCCAGAAGCGGCCGTCGTGGTGGCGCAGCGTCGGCGCGTAGACGCCGGCGGACGACGGCATCGTCGCGGGCAGCACCAGTTGGCCGGGCCGGTCCAGCACGTTGCCGATCTGTGCCCAGTGCACGAGGTCGCGGCTGTGGAAGATGGGCACCCCGGGGAAGTACTCGAAGCTGGAGCAGGCCAGGTAGTAGTCGTCGCCGACCCGGCAGACGCTCGGGTCCGGGTGCAGACCGGCGAGCACCGGGTTGGTGAACGCGCCGTCGCTCCAGCCGGCGGTGCCGGGGGTCGTGCGGGCCTGGGCCGGAGTCATCTGCTGCCTCCCGGGGTCGAGGTGGCCCGCGCGGTGCGGGCCGTACCGCAGTCTCCCCGGCGGCGGGTTTCGGGTCAGCCCCCCGCGCAGCGTTCGACCGGCGACCCGAATCACCGCCGACAATGCAACAGCAGATCGACGGGACTCATTTTGAATTGCGCCTCCCGAGCGATTGGGAGCGACTGCCGCCGCTATTCTTGGCCCCCCTCACGACAGGTACGTGTTAGCGCAAACATCGTGACCCGGTATTCGGCACTCGCGGGCCCTTGCCCCATAGGTCGCGCTCACGTGATTCGCCGCGAACAGGGCGACTTGCACCTGATCGGAGCGCGGCTGATCTGCCGCTACGGGAGCGCTTCCACGCCGGGCGGCGACTGTTTCACGAAGATTTCCGGCAAGTCTCGGGAACGTCTTGACACCGCATGTGAGCGATAACACTATGAACCTCCCGTTACGTTGGCGGCAGGAGTTCGCATGAAAGTAACCGTGGGTCGTGGTGCCTCCGGAGGGCTACGACGGGTCTCACTGGCAGCCGTGGGGGCGCTCCTCCTGTGCGCCGGTGTCGTGACGATCGGCACAGCGGCGCAGGCGGCCGACGAGTGGTCCCCGGAGTCGTCGCACACGTCGACCGACCGGGGCGACGGCACGTACACCGTGCCGCTGCTGCGCTCCGACGTGCCGGACATCAGCGTCGAGCGGGTCCCGGCCGCCGAGAACGACGAGGGCCGCGACATCTACTACATGATCAGCACGACGATGCACCTGAGCCCGGGTGCACCGATCATGAAGTCGTACGACCTCGTCAACTGGGAGACGGTCAACTACGTCTTCGACCGGGCCAGCATCGGCGACTCGTTCTCCCTGCGCAACGGCCAGAACTCGTACGGGCAGGGGCAGTGGGCGTCGTCGCTGCGCTACCACGACGGCATGTACTACGTCGCGTTCAACACCAACAACCTCAACGGCGCGTACATCTACCGCACCGACGACATCGAGAACGGCGCGTGGCAGCGCACCGCCCTCGGCCGTGGCCTGCACGACCCGTCGCTCTTCTTCGACGTGGACGGCACGCCGTACATCTTCTACGGCTCGGGCGGCACCAGCGCCGTACGCCTCAACGCCGGCCTGACCGCGATCGAGCAGGACTACCCGAACATCTTCACGGCGGCCGACTACGCCGGCCAACCGTTCATCGGCGGCCTGTTCGAGGGCGCGCAGTTCTACCACATCGACGGCTGGTACTACGCCGTCATCATCACCTGGCCCTCCGGCCAGGGGCGTCAGGTCGTCATGTTCCGCTCGAAGGACCTGCTCGGGAGGTACACCTCGGCCGGCGGGGTCAACACCTACGAGGCGCGCGGCGTGCTCAACTCCAACGGCTTCGCCCAGGGCAGCCTCGTGCCGGTCGCGCGCGCCGGCGGCGGGACGGACTGGCACGGGATGTTCTTCCGCGACACGTTCCCGATCGGCCGCATCCCCGCCCTCATCCCCGCCACCTGGTCCGGCGGGTGGCCGACGTTCGGCAACAACGGGGTCGTGCCGGTCGACGGCGCGTTCACCAAGCCGATCCGGCTGAGCCCGGCCGAGGAGGCCCTCGAACGGCAGAAGAGCATCGTCGCCTCGGACGACTTCGCCAACGACGCGCCGCACAAGGCGTACCAGGACGAGGAGTGGACGATCCCGACGCCGCCCGACCTCGACGAGTCGCTCCTCGGCGTCGAGCTGCTCGGCAACGCCGGCTTCGAGTCCGGCAGCGTCTCGCCGTGGGCCGCGCAGTTCGGGGCGACTCTCGCCCTGGAGCCGGCCGACGCCGCCTCGGGCGCGGCGGCGCTGCGGGTCGGCAACCGCACGCTCAACGGCTCCGGCCCCCACCAGAATCTCGCCGGCAAGCTCCAGCACGGTGTGACCTACACGGTGTCGGCGAAGATCAAGTACACCTCGGGCCCGGCCAGCGTCCGGTTCAACCTGGCCGCCGACTGGGGCTCCGGCGTGCAGGTCATGACCTTCGGCACCGTCCCCGTCGGCCAGTGGACGACGGTCACCGGCCAGTACACGTTCCCGGCGACGGCGAACCTCGCCAACGTCAAGTTCGCGGTGGAGACGCCGTGGGGCAACCCGCAGCCGGCGTCGTCCACGGTGGAATACCTGATCGACGACGTCTCGGTCGTCGGGCAGCCCGTCACCACCGAACACCCGACCGAGGCGGAGATCGCCCCGAACGGCTCGCGGCTGGACCTGGCCTGGGAGTGGAACCACGCTCCGGACAACCGGTACTGGTCGCTCACCGACCGGGAGGGCTGGCTGCGCCTGACCACCGGCAAGGTGGTCACCGGCCAGTACGTCTACACGAAGCTGTCGAACCGGGCCGAACTCGCCTGGTTCGAGGAGGCGCGCAACACCCTGTCGCAGCGCACCTTCGGCCCGCGCCAGTCGGCCGAGACCCGGATGGACATCTCCGGCATGCGCAACGGCGACGTCGCCGGCCTGGCCGCCTACAACCGGGGCTTCTCGTACGTCGCGGTCAAGCGCGTCGACGGCCAGAACACCCTCGGCGTGGTCAACCGGGGGCAGCCGTTCGCGGTCGATCTCGACCAGGCCGCGCTGGAGAGCTTCCTGCCGGGTACGACGGTGCCGCTGGGCGACGCGACCGTGGTGCACGTGAAGGCCGATCTCGACTTCGCCGCGCCGGTCGGGCAGCTCTGGACCACCTTCTACTACAGCCTCGACGGGCTCACCTGGACGCAGCTCGGCAACCGGGTCGGCCCGCAGACGCTCGACGGCAGCCTCGCGCACTTCATGGGCCACCGGGTCGGCCTGTTCAACTACGCCACGCAGGCCACGGGCGGGCGGGTCGACTTCGACCACTACCTGCTCAGCGACACGCTGACCGCGCAGGGCCTGCCGCTGGACACCGGCGCGCTCGACGCGGCCATCGCGCACGCCGAGACGCTCGACAGCCGGCACTACCCGGCGGACGCCTGGGCGGCGATGCGGGCCGCGCTCGCCACCGCCAAGGCGGCCCGGGCCGGCCGGTTCGGCACCCAGAACCAGATCGACGCGCCGCAGCGGTCGCTCAGCTTCCAGTTGGCGCGGCTCGGCGTGCTCCGCGCCGAGCCCGAGCTGCCGGTGACGGCGAGCGCGCAGACGCGCTGCGTCGGCGGCCGCGCCTACGTCGCCGTACAGGCCACCAACGGCCACACCGCACCCGTCGACATCACCCTCGAAACCGCCTACGGCACCCGCACCGTCACCGCCGTCGCACCCGGCGCCAACGCCTACCAGTCCTTCACCACCCGCGCCACCTCCATCCCCGCCGGCACCGCCACCATCCGCGCCACCGGCACCGTCGACGGCACCACCGTCACCACCGTCGTCACCGCCAACCACCCCGCCCTCAGCTGCGGCGCATAGCCGACCGGCCCGAGAGGGGCCGGCGACCCACCACCAGTGCACGTCCCAACGAAGGAGCACACCGAGTGAGACAACGCTTGCGAGGGGCTACCCGGCGACGGGTGACCGCGATCGCGGCGGTCGGCGCCATGCTGGCCGCGGGGCTGGTCGCCACGTCGGCGCCGGCCCAGGCCGCCGAGGAGAACCTCATCGTGAACGGGGGGTTCGAGGCCGGCGTCGCCAACTGGTTCGTGAACAACGGCAACTCGACCGACGGCGCGACGCTGTCGGCGACGTCGGACGCCTACGCCGGGTCGGGCGCGGCGCTCGTCACCGGCCGGGCGACGACCGGTTCCGGGCCGATGCAGGATCTCAGCGGCAAGGTGCAGGCCGGGCAGACCTACGCCCTGACGGCCCGGATCAAGTACGAGAACGAGGCCGGGCCGGCGACGAAGCAGTTCTTCGCCACCATGCACTACGGCGGGTCCACCTACACCAACCTGGTGAGCGTGGTCGCGACGAAGGGGCAGTGGGCGCAGTTCAACGGGACGTTCACCATTCCGGCGTCCCAGAGCGTGTCGACGGCCCGGATCTTCTTCGAGACGCCGTGGACGAGCACGCCGTCCACCGACCCGGCCCTGCACCTCATGGACTTCACGCTCGACGACGTGTCGGTGATCGGCGCGCCGCCGCCCCCGCCGCCGTCGAGGACCATCGAGGTCGTCGGCAAGCTGCCCGGCGAGCACAACCCGTTGATCGGGCACAAGTTCGGCGCCGACGGCTTCGGCTTCGTGCACAACGGCCGGGTCTACCTGTACATGACCAACGACACCCAGGGCTACGCGCCCGACCCGGTCACGGGCATCTCGCCGAGCATCAACTACGGCAACATCAACCAGATCACGCTGATCTCGTCCGAGGACCTCGTGAACTGGACGGACCACGGCGAGATCCAGGTCGCGGGCCCGAACGGCGTCGCGCCGTTCACCGGCAACTCGTGGGCGCCGGGCATGGCCAAGAAGACGGTGAACGGGAAGGAGAAGTTCTTCCTCTACTACGCCAACGGCGGCGGTTCGAGCAACGTGATCACGGGTGACTCGCCGCTCGGCCCGTGGACCAGCGAGCGGACGAGCACGCTGATCAACGGCAGCACCCCCGGTGCCGAGGACGTCGCGTGGAAGTTCGACCCGGCCCCGCTGGTGGACGACGACGGCCAGGGCTACCTCTACTTCGGTGGCGGCCCCGCGTCGACGAGCATGCCGGCCGCCGAGCGCTTCAACAACCCGAAGAACATCCGGGCGATCAGGCTCGGCGACGACATGGTCTCCACCCAGGGTTCGGCCGTGGTGGTCGACACCCCGGTCTCGTTCGAGGCGGCCCAGGTCTTCAAGCGCCAGGGCAAGTACTACCTGTCGTACTCGTCGCACTTCGGGGGCGCGGACTTCGGCGGCAACCAGACCCCGCTGCCCGGCTACCCCGGCGGCGGCCAGATCGGCTACCTGATCTCCGACGACCCGATGTCCTGGCCGAAGGAGACCTACGCGGGCGTGCTGTTCCCGAACCAGTCGCAGTTCTTCGGCGCCGGCACGGGCGGCAACAACCACCAGTCGGTGTTCGAGTTCGGGGGCAGGTACTACTTCACCTACCACGCCCCGACGCTCAACAAGCGCATCAACGGCAACACCACGCAGGGCTACCGCAGCCCGCACATCCAGGAGCTGACGTTCAACCCGGACGGCACGATCCAGCAGGTCGTGGGCACCTACGCGGGCGTGGACCAGGTCCGCGACTTCGACCCGTACCGGTTGTTCGAGGCGGAGACCTTCGGCTGGAGCAAGGGCATCGCGACCGCGAAGGTCGACGGCGGCTCCGCCCAGTTCGGCACCTCCGCGCCGAACCTGGTGGTGCGTGACATCGACAACGGCGACTGGACGGCGCTGTCGTCCGTCGACTTCGGCACGGCCGGCGCGGCGAGCGTGACGGCGAAGGTGCGGGCGCTGGCCGCCGGCGGCCGGGTGCAGGTGCGCCTGGACGACGTGGCGGGCCCCGTGGTCGGCACGGTCGAGGTCGACACGCCCGCCGGCGAGTGGGCCGAGGTGACCGCCGCGCTCCAGGGCGTCAGCGGCGTGCACGACGTCTACTTCACCTACTCGGGCCCCGCCGGGGCGGACCTCTTCGAGCTCGACTCCTGGAAGTTCGCGGCCGCGACCGGTCAGCCGGAGCTGCCGGTGACGGCGAGCGCGCAGACGCGCTGCGTCGGCGGCCGCGCCTACGTCGCCGTACAGGCCACCAACGGCCACACCGCACCCGTCGACATCACCCTCGAAACCGCCTACGGCACCCGCACCGTCACCGCCGTCGCACCCGGCACCAACGCCTACCAGTCCTTCACCACCCGCGCCACCTCCATCCCCGCCGGCACCGCCACCATCCGCGCCACCGGCACCGTCGACGGCACCACCGTCACCACCGTCGTCACCGCCAACCACCCCGCCCTCAGCTGCGGCGGATGACCACCAACCCCCATCAAACACGGACGTCAACGGAGATCGCATGAACACATGGAAGCGTAAGCGGCTGTACGCGGCGGGTGCCGCGGCCGCCATCCTGGCCGGGACGGCGGCGCTGCCGGCACCGGCCCTGGCCGAGGACGGCGCCGACGTCCGGGTGACGGTCGACATCGAGGAGATCCGGGAGCCGGGCGTGCTCGCCCTGTCGGTCGCGGGCGACTCGGTCGCGCTGTCCGAGGACGGCTCGACCCTGCTGGTGCGCCAGTTCGTCGGCACCCTGCCGACGGTGACGGTCACCGACACCCGCACCGCCGACGAGGTGCCGGCCGGCGCGGCCTGGGCCGTGGTCGGCAGCGCGAGCGACTTCGTCGGCAGCTCCGGGCAGGCCCCGATCAGCGCCGGTCACCTCGGCTGGAAGCCGCGGCTCATCGACGGCGGCACCACCGGCTCGGTCACCGAGGGCGAGGAGGTCGTGACCGTCCTGGACGAGCCGACCCAGCCCGGCAACAATGTCGGCCTGGCCGACCAGGAGCTGCTGATGTCGACGTACGACTCGGGGGCGGTCGCCGGTGACTCGTACTCGGTCAACGCCGACCTGTACCTGCGCACCCCGGCGGACGTCGCCGCGGGCGCGTACACCTCGACGTTGACCCTGTCCCTGTTCGAATGATCACGCGCGGGGGCGGGGCCGGCAGCGGTCCCGCCCCCGCACCCCGCCGGAGGACGCCCGATGATCCGTTCCGTGCCGCAGGCGCTGCCGAGGCTGCTCGCCGTGCTGGCGGCGGTGCTCGTCGCCGTGCCGGTCGCGCCCACCGGTGCCGGCGCGGAACCCGCCGCGCCGAAGCTGACCTGGGCGGTGCAGCCGGCCGACCCGGACGGCCCGGACGGCCGGCGGTGGATCGAGCGCACCCTCGACCCCGGCCAGGTGGTGACGGAACACCTGGCCGTGCGCAACTTCAGCGCCGCCAGGGCGGTGTTCCGCCTCCAGGCCGCCGACGGCTATCTCACCGACAAGGGCCGTTTCAACATGCTGCCCTCGACCGAGACGTCGAAGGACGGCGGCACCTGGATCTCGGTGCGCGACACGGTCACCGTCGGCGCGAACGAGACGAAGGTGGTGCCCTTCACGATCACCGTGCCCGCCGACGCCGCGCCGGGCGACCATCCGGCGGGCATCGCGGCGTCGGTCACCAGCACCGGCGGCACGGTCGCCGTCGAGAGCCGGGTCGGCTTCCGAGTCATGCTGCGCGCCAGCGGCACGGCCACGGCGGCCCTGGCCGTCGACGACGTGACCGCCACGTACGCCCGGTCCTGGAACCCGTTCGCGCCGGGCACCCTCCGCCTGCGGTACGCGGTGGCCAACGGCGGCAACGTCTGGGCCTCCGGCCGGGGCCGGGTGACCGTCTCGGAGGCGTTCGGCCTCGCCAGGCGGGACACCACCGTCGAGGTGGAGGAGCTGCTGCCCGGCGGCAGCCGCGTGGCCCGGGCCAACGTCGGCGGCGTCTGGGGGCTGGGCCCGCTGCGGACGACCGTGACGGTGACCCCGGCGGCGCTCGGCGACGGGACCGTCGCCGACGTCCGGCAGGCCACGGCCACCGTGACGGTCTGGGCGGTGCCGTGGCCGCAGCTCGGCCTGCTGGTCGTTCTCGTCGCGGTCGCCCTGCTGCTGCGGGCCGTCCGTCGGCGGCGGCAGCGGCGGCTCGACCTGCTGCTCGACCGGGCCCGGCAGGAGGGCCGGGCGTCCGCGACCACGGTGGGAGCTTCGACGGACTGAGGCCGGCGACGTCCGGCCGGCGTGGACGGGCGCGTCGCCGGGTATGGTGCGGGGTGACGGTGTCGGCAGGAGGTTCCTCCGCCGTCGGGCATCGTGATCGGGCGCCGGTGTGAGCGCCGACTGGGACCATGCGGCAACACCACCCGCAGCCGCCCAGGTTCTTCCTCTCCAGAAACGGGACTCCCGCATGACTTTTCACGACGACGATCGATCGGCCCTGTTCCTCGTCACGCCGACCGCCGACGACCTCGACGACCGGGGCGTGACCTTCGACGGCAGCGAGGAGGCGATGCGGCGGCTGCGCCACCCGTTCGCGGTGGGCCCGGTCGACCAGGCTGCCGCCTCGACGGAGGCGGGCGACCGCCCGGGGCGGAACGCCTGACGGGCCCGCCACCTGTGGTATATATGGACATCGATTGATGTCCGGCGGTGCCGCGCCCCGGCCCCGCGCCCGCCACCGAGGAGGTCGGGATGACTCGGCACCGCTCCCGCCCGCACGCCTGGATCGCCGCGTTCCTCGCGCTGGTCGCCCTGCCGGCCGCCCTGCTCGTGCCGCCCGCGCCGGCCTCCGCCGCGAACACGCTCACCATGCTGGGCGCGGACGTCTCCAGCGTGCAGCGCAGCCTGGACCTCGGCGCGCGATATTACGACGCCGCCGGCACGGCGCGGGACCCGCTCGACATCCTCAAGGGCCTCGGCGTCAACTACGTCCGGCTCCGGGTCTGGAACAACCCCGCCAGCGGCTGGAACAACAAGGCCCGGGTGCTGGCGTACGCGCGGACGGTCAAGGCCAAGGGCCTCAAGCTGATGATCGACTTCCACTACTCGGACACCTGGGCCGACCCGGGCAAGCAGTACAAGCCCGCCGCCTGGGCCAGCCACGGCATCGGCCAGTTGCAGACGGACGTCTACAACTACACCTACGACGTCTGCTCCAGCCTCAAGGCGCAGGGCACCACGCCGGACAGCGTGCAGATCGGCAACGAGATCAACGTCGGCATGCTGTGGAACGACGGCAAGGTCGTCAACAACGACTTCACCAACCTCAGCCTGCTGCTCAAGGCCGGCTACCAGGCGACGAAGCAGTGCAACGGCGGCACTCAGGTGATCATCCACACCGCCAACGCGGACAGCATGGCCAACGCGCGCTGGTTCTACGACGGCATCCGGGCCAAGGGCGTCCAGTGGGACCTGACCGCCCTGTCCTACTACTGCATGTGGCACGGCAGCCTGGCCAACCTCTACAACGTCATCACCGACGTGCGGTCCCGCTACGGCCGGCCCGTCGTGCTCACCGAGACGGCGTACCCGTTCACCGCCGCGAACGCCGACGGCGAGCCGAACTCGATCAACGGTGGCGAGCCCTGCGCCGGCCACCCCGCGAGCTGGAGCGGGCAGGCCACCGAGTTCGCCTGGGTGCAGAACACCGCCCGCGACGCCGGTGCCGTCGGCGTCTTCTACTGGGAGCCGACCTGGTACGCCGTCCCCGGCAACGGGTGGGACCCGGCGAACATCAACGGCACCGGCAACCAGTGGGACAACATGGCCATCTTCAACTGGACCGGCCAGGTGAACCCCAACATCCGCTGGACGCCGTAGCCGGCCCGGCCACCGCGCGAACGGCGACCGGACCGGCTCAGGGGCTCAGGGGCTCAGGGGCTCAGGGGCTCAGGCGAAGTCGAACACGAGGGGGAAGGCCAGGACGACGACCCAGGCCCAGCCGGCGTACACGGCGAGGTAGCGGGTCTGCCAGCGTTCCAGGCGGGCGAAGGGCGCGCGGCCCCGGACGAAGCCGAGGAACAGCCACGCCGACCAGGCCAGGTTGGTCAGCAGGACGATGTTCTCCCCCAGCGCCGCCGTCTTGTTGGGGCTGAAGCCCCACTCGCCGATCCGGCTGGTGATCGCCACCAGCACCAGGACGTCGATGACCAGGGCGCTGACGACGAGCGCCAACTGGAGGCGGTCGAACAGCCCGGGCCGGGCGGCGGGGTCGCGGGCGGAGATGGCGTACAGCAGCAGGCCCAGCACGACGACGAGCAGCAGGTCGAACAGGATGAGCACGTCGCGCTTGACGTCGATGCCGCTGTTGGTCCAGACGACGGCGACCAGGAACGCCAGCAGGGTCGCCGCGAACAGCGGCGTGAAGACGCGGGTCAGCACCGGGGCCATGTTCTCGATGACGCTCTGCTTCGCCTCGACCAGCCACGCCGACACGACGACGGCCGCCATCGCGCCGCACGGCAGCAGCCACGAGCTGATGAACTGTTCGGCGTCGATGCCGATGGCCCGGAAGGTGCCGGCGGTGAAGGCCGTGAGCACGCCGCCGCCCAGGGCGAGGAGGCTGAAGTAGATCACCCACTCGCCGGTGAACCGGATGAAGTCCATCCGGCGCCGCTCGGAGCGCCAGTCGCCGCCCACGTAGGCGACGCCGACGACCAGCCACAACGCCAGCGGCAGATGGATCGCCGTGAGCCCGAAGGACTGCGAGTCCCCGGCGAGCGGGTACGCGTTCGCGGCGACCCCGCCGAGGGCGAACAGCGCCACGAGCGCCCCGACGACGCGGACGCCGACCCGGCGCTGCCAGGCGAAGTACGCGGCCAGCGCCGGCAGCGCGAACAGGCTCAGGTTGCGGGCGTAGAAGTCGGTGTCCTCGTCGGCCAGGTCGAACCCGAACCAGCTCGGCACCTTGATGGCGAGGGCCGCGAGGGCCGCGCAGAGCACCATGACGGGCAGCTCGCGGCGGGTGCGGGCGGCGGCGGGCGCGTCCGGCTCCCCCGGCAGGACGAGCTGTTTCCATAGCCGCTCGGAGTGCTCGCGGGCGAACTCCCGCGACAGCTCGTCGAGGCTGCCCATGCGCTTGACGGCGATGAGGAACGCCTCGTCGGTGCGCAGGCCCGCCTCGGTCAGCTCGGTGATCCGGCTGCGCAGGTGGTCCTCCAGCTCCTCGGTGTCGGCGTGGTGCAGCTCCCGGCGGCGGCGCGTGTAGGTCCGCCACTGGGCGATCTGGCCTTCCAGGTCGCTGTCGCTGTCGAGGGTCATCGTCCCGCCTCCCAGGCCGGTGCCACGATCGGGTTGATGGCCCGGGTCGTGTTCCAGACGCCGCGCAGGGCGTCGACGACCGCGGCCCACTGGCGGTGCTGCTCGACCAGCTCGGCCCGGCCCTGGTCGGTGATGCGGTAGTACTTGCGGCGGCGTCCCCCGGGCGGGGTCTGCCAGTACGACTCGACGTGCCCGACCCGCTCCAGGCGGTGCAGCAGCGGGTAGAGCAGCCCCTCGGTCCACTCCAGCCGCCCGCCCGAGAGCTCGTTGACCTGTTTGAGGATCGCGTAGCCGTAGCTCTCGCCCTCGGCGAGGATCCCCAGCACGAGCGGCGTCGCCGAGGCGGCGACGAGGTCCTTGGTGATGTGCATCCGACCACCTATCCCTAGAACTGCAATGCATAGTAGTTCTAGGTAACGCGCCCCGCAATCCCCTCCGGCGGGGCCATCCGGCCGGCCGGTCTTTTGCCGTTCCGGCAACTTCTCTTGTCGGATCGGCGGGCCGCGCGGCACGGTGGGCGCACGACGAGCGAAGGAGGCGCGCGGTGGACGAGGCGTACGACGTGGTGGTGGTCGGCGGGGGCGCGGCCGGGCTGAGCGGGGCCCTGGCCCTCGCCCGGGCGCGGCGGTCGGTGCTGGTGGTGGACGCCGGGCAGCCGCGCAACGCCCCGGCCGGGCACGTGCACAACTACCTGGGCCGAGAGGGCACCCCGCCGGCCGAGCTGGTGGCGGCCGGCCGCGACGAGGTGACCCGCTACGGCGGCGAGATCGTCGCCGGCCGGGTCGAGGCGGCAGCCCGGGAGGCCACCGGCTTCGTGGTCACGCTGGACGGCGGGCGGGAGGTGCGGGCGCGGCGGCTGCTGGTGGCGACCGGGCTCGTCGACGAGCTGCCCGACCTGCCGGGGCTGGCCGAGCGGTGGGGGCGCGACGTGCTGCACTGCCCGTACTGCCACGGGTGGGAGGTCCGGGACCGGCGCATCGGCGTCCTCGCCACCGGCCCGACGGCCGTGCACCAGGCGGAGCTGTGGCGGCAGTGGAGCCCGCACGTGCTGCTCCTGCTGCACGACGCGACGCTCGCCGCCGAGGACGTCGAGCGGCTCGCCGCGCGGGAGATCACCGTCGTGGCGGACCGGGTCGCGGCCGTCGAGGTCACCGACGACACCCTGACCGGGGTACGCCTGGCCTCCGGCGAGGTCGTCGCGC
Source organism: Micromonospora sp. DH13 (assembly GCF_020873825.1). Taxonomy (NCBI): domain Bacteria; kingdom Bacillati; phylum Actinomycetota; class Actinomycetes; order Micromonosporales; family Micromonosporaceae; genus Micromonospora; species Micromonospora sp. DH13. The sequence goes on along the minus strand of NZ_JAHWGR010000004.1, from coordinate 56,706 downwards.
TCGACGCGGTGGTCGTCGCGCCCCGGTTCACCGCCCGCGCCGAGGTGCTGGAGTCGCTGGGGTGCAAGCCGGTCGACGTCGAGTTCGGCGGGCAGGTGATCGGCAGCCAGGTGCCCGCCGACCCGACCGGAGCCACCGCCGTGCCCGGCGTGTGGGTCGCGGGCAACGTGGCCGACGTACGCGCCCAGGTCGTCGCCTCCGCCGCGGCGGGCCTGGCCGCCGGCGCGGCGGTCAACGCCGACCTCGTCGCCGAGGAGGGTCGCGCCGCCGTGGACGCGTACCGGGAGCGGACGCGGACGATGTTCGAGGAGGCCGCCTGGGAGGAGCGCTACCGCGCCCGGCCGGCGGTGTGGAGCGGCCGGCCCAACCCCCAGCTCGTCGCGGAGGCGACCGGGCTGCCGGCGGGCCGGGCGCTCGACGTCGGCTGCGGGGAGGGCGCCGACGCCGGCTGGCTCGCCGGGCGGGGCTGGCGGGTCACGGCGGTCGACATCTCCGCCACCGCCCTGGAGCGGGCCGCCGCCCACGCCGCGGCGGCGGGTCCCGAGGTCGCCGACCGCATCGAGTGGCTGCACGCCGACCTGCGCGTCACGCCGCCGGCCGAGGGCGCGTACGACCTGGTGTCGGCGCAGTTCATGCACCTGCCGGGCGCGGCGCGGCGGGAACTGTTCGCGCGGCTCGCCGCGGCGGTCGCGCCGGGCGGGACGCTGCTGATCGTCGGGCACCACCCGCGCGACCTGCGCACCACCGCCCACCGGATGCACTTCCCGGACGCGATGTACACCGCCGAGGAGGTCGCGTCCGCCCTCGACCCCGCCGCCTGGCAGGTGCTGGCCACCGAGACCCGGGCCCGGGCCACGGTCGACCCGGAGGGCCGCGAGGTCACCATCCACGACGCCGTGCTGGTCGCCCGCCGCCGGGCGTGACCGGCCCCGCCCGGTGCGCCGCACGCGCGCACCGGGCGGGGCCCGGCGTCAGGCTCGGGCCGTCACGCTCCCTCAGGCGCGGGAGCAGGGGCTGCCGTTGAGCGTGAAGGCCGCCGGTGCGGCCGAGTTGCCGGTGTGGTTGGCCTGGAAGCCGATGGACACCGAGCCGCCGGGCGGGATCGCCGCGTTGTAGCTGACGTTGGTGGCGGTCACCTGCCCGCTGGTCGGGGCGTAGGTGGCGTTCCAGCCGCCGGTGATGCTCTGCCCGGCCGGCAGGGTGAACGCCAGGGACCACCCGTTGATCGCCGAGCTGCCCGTGTTGGTGATCGTGATGTCCTCGGTCAGGCCCGTGCTCCACGCGTTGACGGTCGCGCCGACCCGGCACCCGCCGGCCGGCGGGCCCGTCGTGGGCGACGGGGAGGGCGAGGGCGGGGTGGGCGGCGGGGTCGTGGGGGGCGGCGGGGTGCTGCCCGGGCCGCTGACCCGGTAGACGACCGTGCCGTGGCTCGGGACGCTGGCCGAGATCGTCCCGGTGGTGGTGCTGGTGCCGTTGGTCCACGCGTCGCGCAGGGTGAGGGTGCCGGGGCTCATGCCGATCGCGGGGGCCGTGATCGAGACCGTCGTGGTCGCGCTGCCCTGGTTGAACAGCGCCACCGCCACGTCACCGTTGGCCAGCTTCTTCGCCAGCACCCGGCGGGTGCCGTCGTTGGACACCTGCACCCCCTGGAGGCCGAGGGGGTCCTGGTTGATGGCGATCAGGTTCTGGTTCTTGAGGATCGTCTGCGTCGCCGCGTTCATCGACCGGATGTCGTTGCCCGCGATGAGCGGCGACGCCATGATCGCCCACATCGCGAAGTGGCTACGCATCTCCGTGTCGGTCATCCCGCCCCGGCCGACCTCCATCATGTCCGGGTCGTTGAACGCCCCCGGCCGGGCGTACGACGCCAGCGGCACGGTCACGTTGATGATGTTCTGGATCCCCATCGGGTAGCCGTTGGTCTGCCCGGTGTTCCACGCGTTGGTGATGTCCTCCGTGGTCCGCCACATGTTGGCCACGTCGCCCCAGTTGCGCTGGGGGCCCGTCTTCTCGTGGATGCTGTTCGGGTTGATGCTGAACACGATCGGCCGGCCCGTCGCCGCCAGCGCGTCGCGCATCTTGGCGAACGTCGCCACCTGGTCGTTGATCGTGCCCTGCGGGGAGCACCAGTCGTACTTGAGGAAGTCGACCCCCCACGCGGCGAACTGCCGCGCGTCCTGGACCTCGTGCCCGCGGCTGCCGGTCGCCCCCGGGTACCCGCCGAAGTACTGCGCGCAGGTCTTGTCCACCGGCACCTGGTAGATGCCGAACTTGAGACCCTTGCCGTGGATGTAGTCGCCCAGGGCCTTCATCCCGCTGGGGAACCGGGTCGGATCCCCCTGGAGGTTGCCGGCGGAGTCCCGGTTGGGGTTGAACCAGCAGTCGTCCACCACCACGTACTCGTAGCCCACGTCGCGCATCCCGCTGCTGACGATCGCGTCCGCCATCTGCCGGATCAACGTCTCGTTGATGTTGCAGCCGAACGTGTTCCAGCTGTTCCAACCCATCGGCGGGGTGCGGGCGACCCCGTTCTCCAGCGCCTGGCCAGCCGGCGCGTACAGACCCACGGCGGCGCCGACCAGCAGGAACCCGGCCGCCAGGGCGGTCACCCACCGGCGGCGGGAAGCGGTACGTCTCATCGTTGTCTCCTCTTCGGCGGCGGAGCCGACCGCCGCCGACGCTGGACCGGGGCGACTCTCGCCAGAAAACTATAGGCGTCGATGTTATCGGTAACAACAGCCACCGCCGGCCCCGTCGGCCGAGACCGCCCCGGCAACACCCCCCGCCAAGTGTGACGTGGATCACCACCGATGGGAAACCGGGGTGGGCCCGGGGATCGTCTTGCCTGTTGTGAGACAGAGCCTGGAGACCCTCGACGAGGGTGCGCTGCTGCGCCGCGTCGCCCGGGGCGACCGGCGGGCCTTCGACGAGCTGTACCGCCGTACGTCGCCCTGGTTGACCGCCCGGCTGCGGCGGCGCTGCGCCGACGACGACGTGGTCGCCGAGGTGCTCCAGGACACCTACCTGGCGGTGTGGCGGTCGGCCGGCAGCCAGGCCCAGCACGCGGGCGGCGGCAGCGCCGTCGGCTGGCTGTGGACGATCGCCGCCCACCGGCTGGTCGACGCGTTCCGCGCCCGCGCCCGCGCCGAGCGGGTCCCGGCGGTGCGGACCTTCGCCACCGTCGCCCCCGCCGCCGAGGAGGAGGCGCTGGCCGGCGGGATGGACGCCGACCTGGAGCAGGCGCTGCTGGCGCTGCCGCCCAACCTGCGCCGGGTCCTGCGCGCGATGGTGCTCGACGGGCTGACCACGCGGGAGACCTCGGTGCTGCTCGGCATGCCGGAGGGAACCGTGAAGACGTACGCGCGGCGGGCCCGCATCGCGCTACGGGAGGCGCTGTCATGACCGACCACCCCACCCCCACCCTCATCTCCCGGTACGCCACCGGCGACGACGGCGTCGACGACGTCACCGTCTGGGCCGTCGAGGCGCACCTGGAGTCCTGCGCCGGGTGCCGGGCGCTGCTGGCCGACGCGGCCGACCCGGCCGCCCGGCAACTGCTGGACCGGGTGGCCGTCGGGATCGCCGCCGGCCTCGACGCCGGGCCCGGGCCGGTGCGTCGCCGCCGGCTACGGCGCACCGGTGTCGCCGCGCGGCTCCTGCCCTGGCTGGCCACGACCACCGCGCTGGTGGTCGTCGCGGTCCTGCTGGAGATGGTGTCGGGCCGAATGCCGTCGCCGGTGCTGCTGGTCGCGCCGTTGGTGCCGCTGCTGCTGGTGGCCGCCGCGTGGAGCCGACGCACCGATCCGGCCTGGGAACTGATCGCCACCGTGCCCCGCGCGGGGCTGCCGCTGCTGCTGCGCCGGACCCTGGCGATCCTGACGGCGGTCGTCCCGGTGCTGGCCATGGCGGGCTGGTGGACCGGGCACTCGCCGGCGCTGTGGCTGCTGCCGTGCCTGGCCTTCACCGCCGGCGCCCTGGCGCTGGGCGGGCTGGTCGGGGTGGACCGGGCGGCGCTCGGGTTGGCGATCGCCTGGTCCGTCGGCGTGATCACGCCGAGCCTGGTCGGCCAGGAACTGCCGGTCGTCCTCCAGACCCGTAGCTGGCCCGGCTGGGCGCTGGCCACCGTCGCGCTGAGCGCGGTGGTGCTCCTGCGGGCCACCGACCACAGCCGGCTGCGCGCCGACCGGAGCTGACCGGTCGTCACCGGCGACCCCGGTCGTCCGGCCGGTACATCCCCTTCTCCGTCGGCGGGCACCGCCGACGACACGACGAACGGAGAGATCATGATGCGTGCCGTCAGCGCGGCGGAGACCGCACCGACCACGTACGCGTGGACCGTGCACGCCGAGAACCTGGCTGTCCGCGCCGGCCGACGCCTCGCGGTCAACGGGCTCGACCTGGCGCTGGGCACCGGTGTGCACGGGCTGCTCGGCCCGAACGGCGCCGGCAAGACCACCCTGATGCGGGCGCTCGCCACCGTGGTGAAGCCCGCCGGTGGGCGGCTCGACCTGCTGGGCGAGAACGTCAGCGGCCGCGCCGACCTGCGTCGGGTCCGCCGCAGGCTGGGCTACCTGCCGCAGCACTTCGGCTTCTACCCGCGCTTCACCGTCCGGGAGTTCGTCGAGTACATGGCCTGGCTCAAGGAGATGCCGAAGGCCGACATCCCCGGCGCGGTCCAGCGGGCCGTCGACCGGGTGGGCCTGACCGACCGGGCCGACGCCCGGATGAAGACGCTCTCCGGCGGCATGGTGCGCCGCGCCGGGATCGCCCAGGCGATCGTCAACGACCCGGAGCTGCTGCTGCTCGACGAGCCGACCGTCGGCCTCGACCCCGAGCAGCGGCTCGACTTCCGCGAGTTGCTCCGCGACATCGGGTCGGACAGCTGCGTGCTGGTCTCCACCCACCTGGTCGAGGACGTCGCCGTGGCCTGCACCGACGTGGTGCTGGTGCACGAGGGCCGGCTGGTGTGGCAGGGCACCACGGGGCAGCTCGCCGCGCAGGGCGGCACCGGCGACGCCGGGGACAGCGCCGCCGAGCGCGGCTACTCGGCGCTGCTGCGCGCCCACCGGGAGCGGGTGGCGGCATGACCGGGCGGATCATGCGGATCGAGGTACGCCGCTCGGCGGTCCCCGGCATCGCCCTGCTGCTGGTGATCGTCGGCGCCGCGCTCATGCTGACCGTCACCGGGGGGTACGCGGGGCGGTGGACGCAGTTGGCGGTGTACGCCCGGTCCACGCTGATGCTGCTGATGCCACTGGCACTGGCCGGCGGCGCATGGCTGGGCCGCCGCGACCGACGGCACCGGGTCGACGAGCTGTTCGGCACCACCGTCCGGCCCCGGTGGCAGCGCAGCGTCCCGCTCGCCGCCGGATACGCGCTCGCGCTGGTCACCGTGTACCTGCTGACGTTCCTCCTCGGGATCCCCTGGGTGGCGCCGACCGCCGGGTACTTCGCCGTCGCGACGATCCCGATCACCGCGGTCGGCGCGCTCGCGCTGGTCGCCGCCGGCTGGCTGGGCATGGCCGCCGGGCGGGCGGTGCCCCGGGTGGCCACCGCCCCGATCCTCGCGGTGGTCGCGTTCGCCGTGCTGACCTTCGTGCCCGACTACGTCTCGATGTCGGGCTACGACGAGAACTTCACGAAGGTCCGGCCCGACCCGGCGGTGCTGCTGCTGGCCCCTGCCATCAGCTCGTTGAACGACTTCAAGACGATCCCGTCGTCGGTCAGCCTGCTCCAGGCGCTGTGGCTGGCGGCCCTCGCCGCGACCGGGCTGCTGCTGCTCGGCGCGGTCGGCCGCCGCGCCGTCGCACTGGCCGTGCTTCCGGCCGTGGTCGGTGCCGCCGTGGCGGTGCCGTTGCTGCCCACCGGCGGCTACTCCGGGTCGGCCGTGCTCGATCCGGCCGCCGTCGAGCTGGTCTGCGACGACGACGGCCCCCAGGTCTGTGTGACCCGGGCGCACGCCGCGCTGCTGCCCAGGGTCGTCGGCCCGGCCCGGGAGACGCTGGCCCTCATCGACGCGAAGCTGCCCGGCACCGCCCCACCCGCGTGGAGGAGAGCACGCAGCTGCTCGACAACACGGTCCGGTCGGACGCGAACCATGTCCGCGACGACGGAACCCTGGTCTTCGACGCCCTATCGGTCGGCTGGACCGGCTTCTCCGACGTCTCGCCCGACGAACTGCGGGCAGCGCTGCTCGACGCCGCCTGGTGGCGGGAGTGCGGGACCGACCACACGACCTACCTGGCCCGTGCGGTCGCCGTCGCCTGGCTCACCGGCGGGCAGCCGGCCCTCGGTCAGGGATCGACCCCCGAGGAGCGGGAGAAGGTGGGCGCCGCCCTCCGGGAGCTGCGGAACCTGCCCTCCGACGAGCAGCGCAAGCGGGTGCAGGCGGCCCGCACCGCCGCGCTCGGCTGCGAGATCGACCGGTTCCACTCGCTGCTGTTCCTGGCGCAACCGTGAGGTGGCTCCGCCTGTACCTGCGGGCCCGGCGGGTTCCCCTGGCGCTGGCCGGCACGGTCTGCGCGGTCGGGTCGCTCTGGGCGAGCTGGCCGTACTTCTCCGACGGGCAGACCGTCAACGCCCGGGTGGTCAGCGTCGCCGCGCTGATCGCGGCGGTCGCCGTCGGCACCACGCTCGGCGGCGCCGACGACGCCCTCGACCACACGGCGTCGGTCAACTGGCCCGCCCGCCGCGCCGGGCACGTCCTGCTGGCCGCCGCCGCGATCGTCGCGCTGCTCCTGGCCAGCACGCTCACCGACGTGCGGTTCGAACCACTCGGCGTGGTGGCGCGCAACACGGCCGGCCTGCTCGGGCTCACCGCGCTCGGCGCCGCGCTGCTGGGTGCCGCGCTGTCCTGGATCGCCCCGCTGACCTGGACCCTCGTCGCGATGCTGCCGTGGCTGGGGCCGAGCGACCAGGTGCGGCTGCAGGTCGGTGCCTGGCTGGTCCAGCCGGCCGGCACCACCGCCGCGACGGTCTGCGCGACGGTCCTCGCGGTGGTCGGGCTCGTCGCGTACGCCCTGCGGGGCTGCCCCCGCCGCCCGGCCGCCGAGACGGCCCCCGACCGGTGACGTGGCCCGCATCGGGCCGGCGGCCGGATACGGGCCGGGCCGCGTCGGGGCGGAAGTAGCCCCGCCGCGGCCCGGGTTGGGCTGCCGTCAGCTCAGCTGACGGTCACCGAGATGGTGGTGGGCGGCTGCTGGAGCTGCCCGTAGTTGTCGACCGCCCGCACCGAGATCGTGTACGCGCCCGCCGGCACCACCGGCGACGTGTACGCGAAGTTCGACCCCGGCGAACCCGGGCTGGTGAGGAACGTGGCGATCCACGGGGCGGAGCCGCCGCCGAACGCGCCGGAGGAGTTCATCCCCTGGCCCGCGCCGTTGACGATCTGCACCTCCACCTTCGACATGCCGACGTCGTCCACCGCGCGCCCGGTCACCACGATCCGCGAGTCGCCGAAGACCGCGCCGTTGGTCGGGCTGAGGCTCGGCTCCAGGCGCGGGTCGAGGTCGCCCGGGTAGACGAGGTACTTGGCGGTGGCCCCGGAGGTCGAGCTGTCCTGCTGGCCCGACGTGTCGACGGCCCACGCCTCGACGCTGTACTCGCCCTTGGTCGGCAGGTCGATCGACAGGGTGAAGGTGGTGCTCGTCGCGCCGGGCGAGGCGAGCGTGGCGTTCACCGTGGCGAAGCTCGCCGCCATCGTGCCGTTGGGCTGCACGTACCGGCCGGTGTCCAGGTCGCGCAGCGCCACCCGGACGCCCTGCACGCCCTTGTCGTCGGTCGCGGTGCCGGCCAGGTTGAGGTGCAACTGCTCCACGTTCTGGTCGGTGCCGGTGAAGTTCAGCTTCCCGTTCGGGAAGGCGTCGCCCGGCACCTGGGCGGTGACGGCCAGCTTGCCCAGGTTGGCGTTCGTCGTGACCAGGCCCAGGTTGTCGGTGGCGCGTACCCGGAAGTCGTAGATGCCCGGGGTGAGCGCCGCGGTGGTGAACGACCAGTTGTACGACGCGGCGTTGAGGTTCGTCGGCGACACCCGGTGGTACGCCGCGACCGCGTCGGGGCCCCACGTGCCGTCGGCGGCCAGCGACTCGCGGGTGGTGGTGTTGCGCAGGTAGACCTCGACCGACTTCAGGGTGCCGTCGTCGCTGGCCGTGCCGGAGAAGGTGAGCGGGCTGCCGGGGGCCACGGTGACCGGGCCGGCGGCGGTGGGCGGGGTCATCGCGGCGGGCGCGGTGATGGCCACCGTCGGCGCCACGCCGTCCTCCGCGATGATCCAGTCCCGGTTCTCGCCGCGCAGGTCGCTCTGGCCGGCGGTGTCGATGGCGGTGGCGGTCATCCGCCACTCACCCTCGGTCGGCAGGGTCACCTCGACCTGCCAGGTCGTCGACACCGCGCCGATCACGTCCGGCTCGGTGCGGAACGTGTTGTAGACCGGCGCGACGGTGCCGTCGTCCTGGAGGTAGCGGTTGTCCGGGGTGCGGAACGAGTAGGTCAGCGCGTTGACGCCCTTGTCGTCGGTGGCGGTGCCGGTGGCCACGAAGGTCTTCGTGGCGAGCAGGCCGGCGGCCGGCGCGCTGAACTTCGTCGTCGGGGGCAGGTCGTCGAAGCTGAACGTCTCGATCTTCTTGACGGCCTTCGTCGCGTCGGTCTCGCTGCTGGTGCGGCCGAACGTCTTCGCCTGGATCTGGTATTCGCCGACGGGCAGCGAGACGGCCAGCGACCACATGGTCGAGGTGGCGTTCGGGCTGGCCAGGGTCGACACGATGACGGCGGACGAGCCCCACGTCTTCAGGTCCGGCTGGAGGTACTTCTTGGAGCCGCGGTTCTGGATCTCGAGCTGCACCTTCTTGACGCCGGACGGCGCGGTCGCCTGGCCCTCGATCGTGAACGAGCCGTTGGCGGGCTTCACCCGGCCCTCGATGGGCGTGTCGATCGTCGTCTCCACCGCCGAGGGCGCCGGCACCCGGCCCAGGTCGAAGAAGCCGACCCGACCCACCGTGAGGCCGCCCTTGGTGTTGCCGTCGCCGCCGACGAAGAGGCCGCGCGGGGTGGCCAGCATCGCCTTCTCGCCCTCGTAGGAGCTGGAACCCGGGTTCCACTCCAGGGCGGTGCCCGTCGCCGGGTCGAGCGCGCCGAGGTGGTCACGGCGGACCACCTGGTCGCCGAGGCCGTAGCCGCTGAGGCCCTGGCCCGTGCCGTACCCGACGTTGTCCAGGCCCGGCCACGGGACGTTGGCGGTCGGCGACTCCTGCCAGCTGAAGTGGCCGCCGACGTAGACGGCCGCCTCGGTGACGGCGACCGAGTAGATGCTGTCGAAGTGCCGGGAGATCCAGATCGGCTCGACGTGGTCGCCGCCGGCCATCGGGAACGCCATCGCGGTGTCGTTGATCGGCGGGCGGTCGCCGCCCGAGCCGCTGGTGACGACGAAGTACGAGTCGTCCGGCGAGATGTCGCCGCCGAAGGCCCGCTGGATGCCGCCGACGAAGGAGAGGTTGTCCTCCCACAGGCGGGTGCGCCACGGCAGGAGCGCCTTGGTGGCGGTGTCGATCAGGCCGACGCCGTAGCGGTCCTGGCCGGCGATCTGCCGGCCGGTGTGGACGACCATCAGCTTCGCGCCGTCGTGGGTCAGCTTGAGCTGCTGCACGGTGAGCATGCCGCCGACGCCGATGCCACCGGACAGCTGCAGGTCGAAGCCGGCGTCCACCGCCCCCGTGGTCGGGTTGAGCGCCGCCAGGCCGGTGCGGTTCGTGCTGTTGATCTTGGTGAACTGGCCGCCGACGTACACCGCGTTGTTGGTCACGGCCAGGGCGGTCCCGCGGCCGTTGCCCTGCGCGGTGAAGCCGGCGACCGGGGCACCGGTCACCGGGTCGAGCCGGGCGACCTTGCGCTTGGTGAGTCCGCCGACGGTGTTGAACGTGCCGGCCACGTAGAGCGCCGAGCCGTCCGGCGACGCCTCGACGGACTCGACGGCCCCGTCGAACGTCGGCCGGAAGCCGGTGTCGACCTTGCCCGTGTCGATGTTGTACGACGCCAGCCACCGCTGCGCGAGCGCGGTCTGCCCGACGTTGGCGATCCCGGTGAACGAGCCGGCGATGAACACCCGGTTCCCGATCACCTCGATGTCGGTGACCTCACCGTCGGTGATCCTCGGGACATCGTTGCGCGGTGCGCTGGGCACCAGGCCGGTGTGCCCCGGCCTTTCCACGACGAGCGCCTTGGCGGCAGGACCCGCCTGCCAGGCAGACACCGCCGCGATGACCGGTTGACCGATCAACACGACAGTCCCGGCCACCAGACCCGCGATCACGCGGCTCCGAACACGCATCGAGACAAACCCCCTGTTAGCGCCCGCATCGCGCCACCGGGTCGGCCCCGGCAGCGTCCACCCGCCGGCATGCCGAGGACACCGTAAGAGGCGAAACCGCCTCACCATCTCGTGCCTCGCCGGAATCAGGCCGATCGCCATCAGACATGATCCCGGCGACGGAACGCACCACCATCGGAGCGAATCTCACTCCACCGAACGGATCGGGCTCGGCGGCTGCGCCGGGGCCGGCCTCCGGCCCCGGGCAACGGATCGCGGCCCGACACCCGCGCCGGGACCAGCCTCAGGCCCCGCGCAACGGCCCGCCGGCTGCGCCGGGACCAGCCTCAGGCCCCGCGCAGGCGGGCGTAGACGTCGCCGGACCGGCCCGCCGGGCGGAACCGCTCCAGCAGCCGCACCAGCCCGGCCGCGTCGAGCCACTCGTCAGCGGCGTAGCGCATCGTCTCCACCGGCGAATAGTTGTAGCGGTACCCGCCGGCCGGGCCGCCCAGCCGGTCCACGATGTCGAGCGCGGCGAGGGCCGCGTCATGGGCCGGGGGGAGGTACTCGAAGGACAGCGCGGGCAGGGGCCGGCTGAGCCCCGACAGCACGTCCACCTCGAAGCCCTCGACGTCGATCTTGCAGAACGCGGGCACGCCGTGCGCGGCGACGAGGTCGTCGAGGGTCACCACGTCGACCTCGACGGACCGGTCCCAGCGGACCCCGGAGAAGCTGCTGTCCGCCGTGACCGACTCGATCCACTCGGTAGACATCGTCGAGACCGTCGGAGTGGCGGTGGACAGGGCGAGCCGCGCCCGGCCGGCGTCCGCGCCGACGGCCTCGGGCACGATGGTCACGTTCGGGTCCCGGCCGAAGAACAGGCGCAGGGCCCGCAGACAGTCGGGTTGCGGCTCCACCGCCACCACCCGCGCGCCCAACCGCCGCCAGGTGCGTACCCGGCCGCCGACGTGGGCGCCGATGTCGAAGCCGACGTCCCCGGGCTTGAGGAACTCCCGGTAGAGCTCCAGCGCCCGGCGGTGCTTGTGGGGTTGGCCGTGGTAGATGGCCAGGGAACGGGTGAGTCCCCAGGCCCGGCGCAACGTCCGCTGTCCGGGCCGCGGGTCGCTGGTCATGGTGGTCCTCCCGTCGCCCCGCCACCGGGACACCTCGGATCGTCGGCGCCGCCGCACCGCTCCGCCGTCCGGCTGTCCGGCTGTCCAACCGGCCGGCCGGCCGGTTGGACGCCGCGCGGCGCTGACAATGACTACGCGGGCAGCAGCGAAACGGTTCATCCGCCCGGGATGCCCGCCGGTCCACGAGAGAGGTGAGAGGGGAACCCTGCTATACCGAATGCGTTAACAGGGGGCCCTTCCTTACCGGCCCAGCAGGCGGTTGGCCACCCGGCGCAGGCGGTTGCGGACGCGCCGGTGCAGGGCGGGCTTCTTCTTCGCGGCGGGCACGACCCGCACCGGGGCGGCGCCGTCAGCGGCGCACCGGAAGGTCAGCGGGAGCCGCGCGTCCTCGGTCCACCCGTTCTCGGTGAGCCGGGCCTTGAGCAGCCAGGTGCCCTCGGTCCGGCCCGAGTTCAGGGTGGCGAAGTCCACCGTGGCGGTGGCGTGGTGCACGAGATGCACCCGCCCCTGCCCGGCGCCCTGGACCGGGGCGTCCTCGACCCGGAACTCGACCGGCAGGAAGCACTCCTCGCCACCCTCCTTGCGCCGGGCCACCACGTCGAGCCGGGCCATGGCCCGGCGGGCCGTGACGTCGAGGATCTCCGGGTCGAGGTCGACGGGCAGGACGATCTGGTAGCGCCCGTCGGAGGCGGTGAGGGCCACCGGCTGGTCGCCGGACGCGAGGTGCGCGGTGACGTCGACGGTGAGGACCGTCCCGTCCACCCGGTGGTCGTCGACCCGGGCCTGGACGCGGACGCCCGCCTCCCACTCGGCCAACTCGCGCAGCCCGGCGACGTCGTCGGCCGCGGTGAGGGCCGTGATCGCCCGTTGCAACGGCGGGAGCCCGGCGGCCACACCCGGCGCGAAGCGCTCACGGACGATCTTGCCGCACTCCAGCGCCACCTGCTCCACCCAGTCGGCCGGCTCCCGGAGGAACCGCTTGCCGCGCAGCCGGCTGACCATCTCGTTACGCAGCCAGCGCCGGTGCAGCTTGTCGCGCAGCGGCCCCGGCTCGGTGTGCGCGTCGACGACGTCCAGCACGTCGCGCAGGTTGGCGTAGTAGCCCGCCGGGTCCAGCCCCTGCGCCGTCACGTTGCCGGCGTCCTCGCGGCGGATGTGGTGGTAGCAGACGTAGTTCGACAGCACGGAGGTGCGCTTGGACAGCAGGAAGGCCCGGACCACGAAGAGGTGGTCCTCCAGCCGGCGCTTCTCCTCCACGAAGCGGATCTCGTGCTCTTCGAGAAAGGACCGGCGGAACAGTTTGTGTGCCGTCAGGCTGTCGATCAGCGGGGCATTGTCCAGCGTGGCGTCCGGGCGGTCCCGGCGGAACAGCTCGCGCGGCACCGAGCGCCCGTGGCCGGCCATCTTGCCGATCACGATGTCCGCGTCGTTCTCCACGGCGTACGCGTAGAGGCGTTCCAGGGCCTCGTCGCCGAACCAGTCGTCGTCGTCGGAGAAGAAGACGTACTCACCGCGGGCGTTGGCGACGCCGACGTTGCGCGGCCGGGACGGCCAACCGGAGTTGTCGATGTGCACCACCCGGATGTGCGGGTGCGCGGCGGCCAGCTCGTCCAGCCGGGCCCCGGTCGAGTCGGTGGAGCCGTCGTCGACGAAGACCGCCTCGAACTCCCCCGGCTGCAGCGACTGGCGCAACAGAGAGGCGATCAGCCTCTCGATGTGCGGGCCGGAATTGTAGGCCGGCACCACCACGCTGACTTTGGGAACATTCGTACTGGCCGTCATCGTCTTCTTCCCCGTCAGGTCCGTGAACCGGTATGCGAACAACCGACGAACATCATGGACCGGAACGGGCACCGTGTGGTGCCCCACGTGTGTCCATGCCGTTACGCCGGCCGGCCCGTCCCGCTCCACCTGGACTGCCTCGCCCCGGTCCGGAACACGGAACACGGTAGCGGTCCGGGCCACGGCGGGTGAGCACCCCCCTGCCGCCCGCCGGTCGCCGCGGCCCGCGCCGGAATGGGCGATTGTCACCATGTGACGCGATTGGCACGTTCGGCGGGGACGTCCCGCTGGGCCGGGCCGGCCAGCCGGCCGAGCTGGCCGGCGAGGTGCTCGGGGTGACCGGCGGCAAGCCGCTGGCCTGACCGCGACCCACGGCCGGGCCCGCTCACCCCGGCGGGCCCGGCCTGGTGGGTCGTGTGAACGGCGGGCGCCCAGGGTAATGCCCGGTCATGGGATCGCTGCGGACGTCGCCGCCACCGCCCCGCGCCGTCGAGATGCGGACCTGGGCCCTGTCCACCGGGGCGGAGCTGCGCGGCCTGCGCGCCTCCCTGCACGAGGCGTTGACCGGGCATGCGCTCGCCGAGGGCGAGGAGCTCGACGACATCCCCGAACGGATCGTGCTCGTCGCCACCGAGCTGGCCACCAACGCCCTGCTGCACGGGCTGCCGCCGACCACCGTCCGGCTGCTGCGCGACGACGACCTGTTCATCCTCGACGTCGCCGACCATGACCTGACCAGCGTGCCCGAGCTGGCCGACACCCGACCGCTGGGGGCCGGCGGTCGTGGCCTCCAGCTCGCCCGCGCCTTCTCGCTGGACGTCGGCTGGTACGCCACCGAGGGCACGAAGCACATCTGGGCGTCCTTCCCCCGGCGGGAGGCCGACGAGGCGGGCGGCACCCGCTGACGACGGGAGGCGGCACCCGCTGACGAGGGCGGGACGTTCGCAGGCAGTGGGCCGCCGAGGTCGGCGGGGATTGGCCGGACGGCCACCCGGGTATCGGTCCACGGCCGTCGGCGAGAGGGGAAGGGGCCGGCGGCGGAAGGGGGCCGTCATGGACGTCGAGAGCCGCCCGGACCCGGTCCGGTCACGCCGGATCAGGGCCACGTCGAGCCGCCGGCCGCGCACCGCCGGGCCGGACGACGACCTCGCCGGCCGCCTCGCCGAGATCGCCCGCGCGCTCCAGGACGAACCCGGCCTCGACGCCACCCTCCACGGGATCGTCCGGTGCGCCGTCGGCACCGTGCCGGGCGCCTGGCACGCCGCGATCACCGAGGTAGAGGGCCGGCACCGGGTGGTGACCAGCGCGGCGACGGGCAATCTGGTCCGCCGGGTCGACCAGGCGCAGTACGACACGGGTCAGGGCCCGTGCCTGACGGCGCTCTTCGAGCACCACACCGTGCGGATGCCCGACGTCGCCGCGGAGACCCGCTGGCCGGACTTCGTCCGCCGGATCGACGGGCTGGGCGTACGCAGCATGCTGTCGTTCCAGCTCTACCTGGCCCGGGACAACCTCGGCGCGCTGAACCTCTACGCGCGTGAGCCGGGGGCGTTCACCGACGCGTCGGAGCGGATCGGGGTGCTCTTCGCCGCGCACGCGGCCGTGGCGATGGGGGACGCCCGGAGGCTGGCGCAGCTCTCCCAGGCGCTGGACGTGCGGGACCTGATCGGTCAGGCGAAGGGGATCCTGATGGAGCGGCACCGGCTGACCGGGGAGCAGGCGTTTGAGCTGCTCGTCCGGGCCAGCCAGCGGCTCAACGTGAAACTGCTCGACGTCGCCCGCGACCTGATCGAGACCGGCGAGCTGGTCGACCGGCCGTGACAGGGAGCGCCGACCCGGGCGGCCGGCGTCATCGAATCGGCGTCGCGTCGTCAGCGGCCTCGGCCGGGATGGTCCCCAGGCCGAGCAGCTCCAGCACGCCGGTGATCTCCAGGACCCGGCGGACCGTGGGCTGCACGTCGGCGACGGTGAGGCGGCAGCCCCGGTCGGCGGCCCGGCCCTGGGCGCGCAGCAGCACCAGGATGCCGGAGGAGTCGAGGAACCGGACGCCGCCGAAGTCGAGCTCCAGGGCGGTCGGCGGTGCGCCGTCGAGCAGGTCGGCGAGGACCGAGGCCAGCTCACCCGAGGTGGCGATGTCGATCTCCCCGGTCACGACGAGTCGCCCCCGACCCTCGGCGACCGTGAACGGGCCGATCGACAGGCCACCGGGGGGTGGCAACGAAACGGACAGCGGCGTGGCGGGGCCCAACGGGAACTCCCCTGATCGGCACCGGCAGCGATCCCTCGTAGCAGAAGGCGGGTGCCGGTCGTCCCCAGGGTAGCCGTCATCTGCGTCGATCGCACTCACCCAGCGTGCCGGCAGCGCACCACCCCGTCCGAACGGGCCGCCGGGGCCGGACCTCAGAAGCCGTCCGGCACCGGGTCGTCGTACTGACCGGGCGGGCCGGTGAACACGGCACCGTCCACCTCGGGCCAGGCGTTCGGGAGGCAGCCGTGCAGGCCCAGGGTCTGCTGCTGCATGACCGGGGCGGGTCCCCCTTCGCGCGGGCACAGCTCGTGTCCCCGGCCGAGCCGGTGGCCCACCTCGTGGTTGAGCAGATACCTACGGTAGGTGGCGAGGTCGCCGGTGAACTGCGGCACACCGCCCGCCCAGCGGGCCACGTTGATCACCACCCGGTCGCCGTTGCGGCAGGACGTGTAGTGGTCGGTGACGTCCCCGCAGAGGACACCCCGGGTCACCGGGGTGGTGAGCGCGACGGTGAAGTCGGCCGGGTCGTCCGGGCCGACGCGTTGCAGCCGCCACCGGCCCGCCCCGGTCCAGCCCCGGGGGTCGGCGAGGATCGCGCCCACCTCCCGGCCGAACCGCTCCACGTCGACGCCGTCGATCCCCTCCTCCACCGTGACCCGGTACCGCAGCAGCTCACCGGAGCGCCCGGCGACGGCGCCCCGGAGGGTGGCGGCGCGGAAGTCGCCCGTACCCCGGGGTGGGAAGGTGATGTCGGCGGGCGCCTGCGCGGCCGGGGTCGCGGGCCGGGCCGGGGCCCGGGTGGTCGGCGAGGCGAGGGTGGGCGCGGCGACCCCCGCGGCCGCGACCGGCCTGGTCGCCTGGTCCGGCCCGCCCCGGCGGACGGCCCCGGCGCCGGCCGTGGCCAGGGCGACCACGGCCAGGGCGACGCACGCGACCACCGGCCCGTTCCGGGTGGCGGCGCGCCGCCGGCGGTGGCCACCCGGGCCGGACCTGGCATGGGTACGACTCGACAACTCGCGCTCCGTCCCGTCGATCCGCTGTCGGTGCACGGAGGGATTCCGCACCCGTGCACGGATGGATACGGACGGCGACCCGGAGCGGATGAGGCGTCCGGCGGTCATTTCGTCGGCCGTGGCGGCGCTCACGCCCGGCGGGTGCTGCTCCGGCGGTACGGTTTCCCGGCGGCACCTGGTCGACGGCTCCGCCCCGACCAGCGGACGTTCCGCCACCAGACCCTGAGGAGCAGCTCGTGCCGGACGCCGACGCGCTGGTCGCCGACGCCCTCGCGGCGGCGCGCGGCACCGACGTACGCGCCGCCGAGCGGCAGTTGGACCGCCTGGTGGTCGGCGCCGGCGTGCCCGACGGGCCGGCGGCGGTCGACGCCGCCCTGACCGCGCGCCTGGTGGGCGGCGTGGGCCGGCTCTGGCCCCGGGGCTGGCAGCCCGTCGACCTGGTCCGCATCGCGACCCGCCGGCTCGGCCCGGCGGCCGGGCGGCTCGTGGCCGACCTGGCCGCCGCCCAGCGCAGGGTCCAGCCCGATCCGGTGCCGACCTGGTGGGACGACCAGCTCGCCAGCCTCGACGCGGCCGTGTGGTGGGACGACGACCGGCGGCACCTGACGGCCTGGGCGGCCCGGGAGGGCACCGACCGGATCGCCGCCCTGCGCGACGCCGTCGACGTGCTGGCGCTGGTGGAGGGGCTCCCGCCGATCGCGGTGCTGCGCCCGCCGCCCGGCGTGGCCGCCCCGGCCACGGCCGTCGGGCGCGGCGGCAGCGGGTCACGGATGCTCGACCGGGTGCGGGCGCTGCTGGCCAAGGCCGAGTCGACGACCTTCCCGGCGGAGGCGGAGGCGCTGACCGGCAAGGCGCAGGAGCTGATGGCCCGGCACAGCATCGACGCGGCCCTGGTCGAGGCGACGGCCGAGCGGGGCGACGCGCCCGGCGGGGTGCGCCTGGGCACCGAGCCGCCGTACCCGGGGGCGAAGGCGCTGCTGGTGCAGGAGGTGGCGGCGGCGAACCGCTGCGAGTCGGTGTGGTCCGACGACCTGGGCTTCGCCACGGTGCTCGGCTTCCCGGCCGACCTGGCCGCCGTCGAGCTGCTCTACACGTCGCTGCTGGTGCAGGCCACCGCCGCGATGCTGCGGGGGCGCACCGAGCGCCGGGTGCGCGGCGGCAGCCGGCGCACGAAGGCGTACGACGAGTCGTTCCTCAACGCGTTCGCGCTGCGCATCGGCGAGCGGCTGCGGGCCGCCGCCGACGAGGCGGGCCGAGAGGCGGCCCGGGAGGCGGGCGGGGAGCGGCTGCTGCCGGTGCTCGCGTCCCGCGCGACCGCCGTGCGGGAGCGGCTGGACGACCTGTTCCCCGGGGTGACCAGCAAGCGGCT
The DNA here is from genome assembly GCF_020873825.1 of Micromonospora sp. DH13. Lineage (NCBI taxonomy): Bacteria > Bacillati > Actinomycetota > Actinomycetes > Micromonosporales > Micromonosporaceae > Micromonospora > Micromonospora sp. DH13. Next base: position 38,861 of record NZ_JAHWGR010000004.1, on the reverse strand, counting down.
CACCGTCGCCGACGAGGAGGGCTGGGCGTCCGGCACCTCCGCCGCCGACCGGGCGGCGCTGCACCCGGGCGGATCCGCCCCGGCCCGGGTGTCGGGTTCGGCGCACCGGCTCCGACCCCCTGCCGGGACGCGCCGACGGGGCGCGGCCGACACGTGAGGAGTACGCCGTGAAGTACATGCTGCTGATCTGGAACCGCCCCGGCTTCGTCGACGGCATGTCGGAGCAGGACCGGGCCGCCCTCTTCGGCGAGGTCGACGAGATCATGCGGGAGCTGACGGCCTCCGGCGAGCTGGTCGGCGGGCAGGCGCTGGCCGACCCGTCGCAGACCCGCACGGCCCGGCTGGCCGGCGACCGGGTCGAGGTCACCGACGGGCCGTTCATGGAGAGCAAGGAGCAGTTCGCCGGCTATCTCACCGTGGACTGCGAGTCGATCGAGCGGGCCGCCGAGATCGCCGCCGGCTGGCCGGACGTGGTGCGGGGGTTCGGCGTGCTGGAGGTGCGGCCCATCATGGACGAGGCCGGGGCGGAGATGTGACCGGTGCCGGGCCGGCCGTCGCGGGTGCGGGCGGCTCCGGTCCGACCGGCCCCGGCGGTGCGGGCGTGGGTGACCTGCTGCGCGGGCTCGCGCCGCAGGTCCTCGGCCTGCTCGTGCGCCGGCACGGCCAGTTCGACGCCTGCGAGGACGCCGTGCAGGAGGCGCTGCTGGCCGCCGCGACCCGCTGGCCCGCCGACGGGGTGCCCGACAATCCCCGGGCGTGGCTGCTCACCGTGGCGACCCGCCGGCTCACCGACGCCTGGCGCAGCGAGCACGCCCGCCGGGACCGCGAGGTCGCGGTGGCCCTCCGGGAGCCGGCGTACGCGGCGGTGGCCCCGCCGCCCGACGAGCAGCCGCCGACCGGCGACGACACCCTCCTGCTGCTCCTGCTCTGCTGCCACCCGGCGCTGAACCGGTCGGCGCAGGTCGCGCTGACCCTGCGCGCGGTCGGCGGGCTGACCACCGCCCAGATCGCCCGCGCCCACCTGGTGCCCGAGGCGACGATGAGCCAGCGCATCCGCCGGGCCAAGCAGCGGATCGAGGCGGCCGGGGCCCGGTTCGTCCTGCCCTCGCCCGCCGAACGCGACGAGCGGATGCGCGCCGTGCTCCAGGTGCTCTACCTCGTGTTCAACGAGGGCTACACCGCGTCCAGCGGGCCGGACCTGCAGCGCGCCGAGCTGACCGCCGAGGCGGTCCGGCTGACCCGGGAGCTGCGCCGGCTGCTGCCCGACGACGGCGAGGTCGCCGGGCTGCTGGCGCTGATGCTGCTCACCGACGCGCACCGGGACGCACGCACCGGCCCCGACGGCGAACTGGTGCCGCTGGCCGAGCAGGACCGCAGCCGGTGGAACCGGGCCGCGATCGCCGAGGGCACCGCCCTGGTGACCGAGGCGCTGACCTGGTCGCCGCCCGGGCCGTACCAGCTCCAGGCGGCGATCGCGGCGGTGCACGCCGAGGCCCCGAGCGCCGCCGACACGGACTGGCGGCAGATCGTGGCGCTCTACCGGCTGCTGGGCCGGCTCGCCCCGAACCCGATGGTCACCCTCAACGAGGCGGCGGCAGTGGCCATGGTGGACGGTCCGCGCGCCGGCCTGGCCCTGCTCGCCCCGCTCGACGGCGACGAGCGCGTCGCCGGGCACCACCGGCTCGCCGCCGTGCGGGGCCACCTGCTGGAGCTGGCCGGGGACCCGGCCGCCGCCCGGGACGCGTACCGAGCGGCGGCCCGATCCACCACCAGCCTCCCCGAGCGCCGCTACCTGGAATCCCGCGCCGCCCGGCTGGCCTGACGGGGTTCTACTTGGTCGCGGCCGGTTCCACCGCCGGGCAGTGGGTGTCGGGGGCGGGGGGAGTCAGCTCGATCAGGTAGCGGTCGATCGTGGCGCCCATGCAGGGGCTGGTGGTGTAGCTGCCGTGCCCCCACCCCTCGTACGCGAGCAGGACGCCGTGGAGCTGGCGGGCGACGGCGGCGGCCCGGCCGAACTCGCTCACCGGGTCGTGCCGGGTGGCCGCCACCAGCACCGGCACGTCGGTGCGTCCCCGGAGCCGGTGCTGCGGGTTGCCGACGGGTGCGCCGAGGCACAGGGCGAGCGCCTGCACCACCAGCGGATACCGGACGTCGGGCGCGATCGCGGCGAGCCGGCGCAGTAGCCGGGCGTACTCGGTGTAGTTGTCGACGGGCAGGCTCCAGTCCTGGCAGAAGACGGCGAGCGGGTTCGCTGCGGTCGCCGGTGTCCCTGGGCCGGCGGTGGCGGCGGCAGCGGCAGCGGCGGACGCCGGGGTTGCCGACCAGGTCGCGATGCGGCCGGCGAGTACCGCCCAGTCGGGGCCGTAGAGGTCGCGCTGGGCGCGGGCGGTCAGCGCGAACGGGGTCAACGTCGGATCGGGCAGCTCGCCCCGCTCGGCCCGGTCGAGCAGCTCCGCCCAGCGGGCCCGGACGTCCTGGCCGTGCAGGACGCAGTCGGCGGAGCGGTCGCACCACGCCACGAACTCGTCGAACGAGTCCTGCGCGGCGGCTGCCTGGCTGGCCAGGAACGGCCGCATCGGCAGGCTGTGGTCGATCACGCTCTCCAGCACCATGGCCCGCACCCGGTGCGGATACTCGTCGGCGTACTGCGCGCCGAGCAGCGTGCCGTAGGAGCTGCCGTGGAAGGTCAGCCGCTCCTCACCGAGGGCGGCCCGGACGGCGTCGAGGTCGCGTATCGCGCTGCGGGTGTCGACGTGGTCGAAGATGGGGCCGGTGCGGGCCCGGCAGTCCGCGCGCAGCTCCGCGTTGTCGCGTACGGTGGCGTCGAACTGCGCCTGGTCGGTGATCACCTGCGGGACCCGGGCGAGCAGGTCCGCCGCGCAGACCACCGGGTTGCTGCGGCCAACGCCGCGCGGGTCGAAGCTGACGATGTCGAAGCGGCGGCGCTGCTCGGCGCTGAACCGCACGCTCTCCACCACCTTCTGCACGCCGGAGTCCCCCGGACCGCCGGGGCCGAAGAACAGCACGCCGACGCGGGCGGCGGGGTCGGTCGCCGGCCGGCGGGCCAGGGCGAGATCGAACCGCTGCCCGGCCGGGTCGGCCCAGTCCACCGGCAGCGACAGGGTGCCGCACTCGACGGACCCGTCCTCGGGGCAGGGCACCCACCGGATCGGCCCGAACGCCGTCGGCCCTACCGTCGGCTTTGCTGCCGGATCGGCGCGGGCCGCGCCGGGCGGGCCGGCGAGGAAGGTGCCGGCGACGACCGCCGCCAGCGCCGCGCCGACGGCCCGGCGGAGGCCGGTGCGCGGCGGCGGGTCGGTGGCGGATTTGCGGGTACGCAGCATGAGATGCTGTCCTCTCGTCGAAGGAGCGTTGCGCTGAGAACTCGCCCACGGGCGAGGTGATGCTGCTTCCACCTGGGTCGTCGAGTTGCCGCTCGGCGGCCCAGGGCCATCGTTGGTTGCCGGCGCTCAGTCGACGTCCCGCAGGACGCGTTCCAGCGCGGCCGTCCGGGTCGCCAGTTCGCCGAGCCGGGCGTCGATCGTGGCCAGGAGCCGCTCGTTGGTCTCCTGGGCCCGCGCCGACGCCTCGGCGAGCCGGCGGTAGTCGTCCTCGCGCCCGCCGGACAGCCTGGCCCGGCGGTTCTTGGACAGCTGCACGACCAGCACCGTGAAGACGGTGACGAGCAGGGTGAAGATGCCGGCCGCCCCGATCACCTCGGTCCAGTCGTGGCCGCTCATCCCGGTCATTCCCCCTCCTGTCCGGCCGTGTCCGGCGGGGTCAGCGTCTCGACCGCCCGCCGGATGGTCTCGGGGGTGAGGGTGAACACGAACGGATTCACCTCGTAGTACTTCATTGCCCTCCCGTCCTCGGAAAGCTCCAGGCGCGCGGAGACCAGCCCGGCCGCCGCCAGCTTGCGCAGGTGGACCTGGAGCAGGGCCCGGCTGATGCCCAGCTCGCGTGCCAGCCGGCTGACGTAGGCGCGTTCCCTGGCCAGCGCGGCGACCACCCGGAGGCGGTGCGGGTTGGCCAGGGTCGCCAGCACCCGCAGGAGGTCGTCCCCGGTGGGCGGCTCGTCGCTCATAACCAACCCTTGCACATGCAAAGGAAAGTTAGCAGGGCTGGTTGCGCGGTCACAAGTGGACGGTCCCCGACTTCGGGCAGGGGTGATCCCCGGGTTGTCCCCGAGACCGCCGGCGGATCAGAAGAGGCGGCCCCGGTACGGGTGCAGCCGGCCCCACGTCGACCATTGCCAGTGCGTCCAGACAGACCAGCAGGTGCTTGGAGACGTCGGTGATCAACCAGGCGCCGAGCACCCGCAGGCGCTGGTCGTCGACCTCGAACGTCGGCAGCCGGTACTGGTCGGTCGAGAACCTGATGCCGTTCACAGCGGAGCCCTTCCAGGTCAGACGACGGGCCAGCCATGGGTGAACCCGCCCGCGCCTTGTTCCTGGTCCGCTACGACCCGTGGGGCGCGGTGGTGACGTCCTTGCCGCTGCCCTCCGCCCTGGCGATCAAGAGAAAGAGATCCACCTGGGTCAGGCGTGGCAGTCCCGGGCCAGCTTCGGCGGGATGTCGACGAACGTCTCCCCCAGCCACTTCGCCGGGCTGGCCGCCTTCGCGCCCCCGTCGAGCTGCTTCGCGACGTCCGTGATCAGCTTCTCGATCTCCGGGTCCTCGGCGCGCGCCGCCTGCCTGCGTACGTCGCCGGCCAGCCCCGCGATGGTCCGCTTGAGCCGGTCGTTGAGCTCGTCGGGGGTGGTCTCCTTGTCCCGGGTGACGGCGGCCGAGTCGGCGGCGAGCTTCTTGCTGCCGGCGAGGATCAGCCGGTCGACCTCCCCGCACACCTCTGCGGTGTTGGCGGCGGTCACGGCGGGCGTGGACGCCGACGGCGTCGAGGTTGCGGCGAACGGCTCGACCGAGTCGGTCGGCGCGGTGGAGGCGGTGGGCGCGGCGGTGGCGGGCGCGGCTGCCGGGTCGTCGGTGGTGTCGTCGGACTGGCAGCCGGCGGCGAGTGCGAGCACGGCCACCAGGGCGGCGGCGCGGAGCGCGGTCACGGCAGGACGAGACATGTTCTCCCCGTTCGGTGGTGGACCGTCCCAGCATGCCGGCCGCCGTCGACCCCGGCACGTCGGCCCGCCGAGGTCACAGACGCAAGCGGGCACGAACGCGCGCGCCGGGCCGGCAACAGGGGCCGACCCGGCGCGCGCGACGGGACGTACGACTCAGCTCTTGAATGCGTCCTTGATCTTCTCGCCGGCCTGCTTGAGGCTGGCCTTGGCCTGGTCGTTGCGGCCCTCCGCCTCCAGGCGCTCGTCGTCGGTGGCCCGGCCGGCGCCTTCCTTCAGCTTGCCGGCGGCGTCCTCGGACGCGTTGGCGATCTTGTCATCGAAACCCATCATGAACCTCCAACGTCCTGGTCACTGCGGTGGTGCGACACCCATTCAGTACCCCGACGCGGCCCGCCAAACCCTCAACCGACGCGGGCCGGCCGGAAGCGGCGCAGGCGGAGGCTGTTGGCGACGACGAAGACCGAGGAGAAGGCCATCGCCGCGCCCGCGATCATCGGGTTGAGCAGGCCCGCGGCGGCCAGCGGGAGGGCGGCCACGTTGTAGGCGAACGCCCAGAACAGGTTGCCCTTGATGATCGCCAACGTGCGGCGGGACAGCCGGATCGCGTCCACGGCAGCCGTCAGGTCGCCCCGGACGAGGGTCAGGTCGCTGGCCTCGATCGCCACGTCGGTGCCGGTGCCCATGGCCAGGCCCAGGTCGGCCTGGGCGAGGGCGGCGGCGTCGTTGATCCCGTCGCCGATCATCGCCACGGTGCGGCCGTCGGCCTGGAGCTGCTTCACCACGTCGACCTTGTCGGCGGGCAGCACCTCGGCGGTCACCTCGTCGATGCCGACCTCGGCGGCCACCGCCCGCGCCACCGTGGCGTTGTCGCCGGTGAGCAGGATCGGCGTGAGGCCGAGGGCGCGCAGCCCGGCGACGGCCGCCGCGCTTGTCGGTTTCACCACGTCGGCCACCGCGAGCATCCCCCGGGCCCGGCCGTCCCAGCCGGCCAGCACCGCCGTCCGGCCGGCGGCCTCCGCGTCGGTCACCGCCCGCTCGATCTCATCCGGTACGTCGAGTCCGCGCTCCCGCAGCAGCCGGGGCCGCCCGACGGTCAGCTCGCGGCCGTCGACCGTGCCGGTGACGCCCAGACCCTCCACGTTGGCGAAGCCGGTGACCGGGGCGAGCGGCCCCGCGTCGGCGGCACCGGCGGCCACGGCGCGGGCGATGGGGTGCTCGCTCGCGGCCTCCAGCGCCCCGGCGAGCCGGAGCACCTCGGCGGCGTCCTCGCCGTCGGCGGGCAGCGCGTCGACCAGGGTCATCCGGCCGGTGGTGACGGTGCCGGTCTTGTCGAGTACCACCGTGTCGACCTGCCGGGTGGATTCCAGCATCTCCGGGCCCTTGATCAGGATGCCGAGCTGCGCGCCGCGCCCGGTGCCGACCAGCAGGGCGGTCGGGGTGGCCAGGCCGAGGGCGCACGGGCAGGCGATGATCAGCACCGCCACGGCGGCGGTGAACGCGGCCGTCGGACCCGCCCCCGCGCCGAGCCACCAGCCGAGGGTGCCGGCGGCGAGCGCGATCACGATCGGCACGAACACCCCGGAGATCCGGTCGGCCAGCCGCTGCACGGCCGCCTTGCCGGTCTGGGCCTGCTCGACGAGCCGCGCCATCTGGGCGAGCTGGGTGTCGCCGCCGACCCGGGTGGCGGTGACCACCAGCCGGCCCCCGGCGTTCACGGTCGCGCCGACGACGGTGTCGCCGGGGCCGACCTCGACCGGCACCGACTCGCCGGTGAGCATGCTGGCGTCGACGGCCGAGGTGCCCTCGTCGACCACCCCGTCGGTGGCGATCTTCTCGCCGGGGCGGACCACGAACCGGTCCCCCACGGCGAGCCGGTCCACCGGGACCCGGGTCTCCACGCCGTCGCGCAGCACGGCGACGTCCCGCGCGCCCAGCGTAAGCAGGGCGCGCAGCGCGGCACCGGCGGTCCGCTTGGAGCGCGCCTCGAAGTAGCGGCCGGCAAGGATGAACACGGTCACCCCGGCCGCCGCCTCCAGGTAGATGTTGCCGGCCCCGTCGGTGCGGGTGATGTCGAGCCGGAACGGGTGGGTCATCCCCGGCATGCCGGCGTCGCCGAGGAACAGCGCCCACAGCGACCAGCCGAACGCGGCCAGGGTGCCCAGCGACACGAGGGTGTCCATGGTGGCCGCGCCGTGCCGCAGGTTGATCAGGGCGGCCCGGTGGAACGGCAGGCCGCCGTAGACCACGACCGGGGCGGCCAGGGTCAGCGACAGCCACTGCCAGTAGTCGAACTGCCAGGCCGGGACCATGGCGAGCACGACCACCGGCACGGCCAGGGCCACGGACACCCGGAGCCGGGTACGCAGCCCGCGCAGCTCGTCCACCGGCTCGGCGGCGGCCGTGGCCGACTCGGGCGATGGCGAGGGCGACGGTGGGGGCGGCAGGGCGGCCGTGTAGCCGGTCTTGGTGACGGTGGCGATCAGGTCGTCGGGGGTGACGTCGTCGGCGTACGAGACGGTGGCCTTCTCGGTGGCGTAGTTGACCGTGGCGGTCACGCCGTCCATCCGGTTGAGCTTCTTCTCGATCCTCGCGGCGCAGGACGCGCAGGTCATGCCGCCGATCGCCAGCTCGATGCGGTTCGGTGCGACCGGTAGCGGTCGCGTGGGCGAGCTCATCGCTGCCTCCCGTCAGTCGTGCCCGTGCCCGGGGGCGCCGTGGTCGGCGTCGGCGGTCGGGATGCTGGTGGCGGCCGGTGTGCCGGTCGTCGTAGGTGTGCCGGTCGTCGTAGGTGTGCCCGACGCGCCGGGGCCGGCTCCGGCGGGGGTGCCGGCGACGACGGTGAACTCGGCGATGCGCACCGTGTCGCCGTGCCGGAAGCCGAGGTAGAGCCGGTAGGTCCCGGCCGAGGGGAACTCGGCGGAGAACGTGACCGCCGGCCCGGCCGGGGTCGCCCCGTCACCGGGCGCGCCCTCCGGGTGCACGTGCAGGTACGCCAGGTCGCCCTGCCGCAGGGCCACCAGGTGCCCGTACGCGCCGAGGTACGGCTGCAGGTCGGTGACCGGCGTGCCGTCCCGGCTGACGGTCAGGGTGAGCCGGCTGGCCCGGCCGGGCTGGGCCGCGCCGGCCAGGGTGACGGTGTAGCCGTCGACGGTCGTGGCGGTGGCGGGCGGCGGCAGCGGCCGGGCGTCGAGCGCGCCGGGGACGGTGACGTCGACGCCGAGGGTCAGCGCCGGCCCGCCGGCCGGGGTGAAGTCGGCGAACGCCCGCCAGACGCCGGGGCCGGCGAGCGGGGACGCCACCCGCCAGGTGCCGTCCGGCCCCGCCTCGGGGTGGACGTGCCGGAAGCCGGAGAGGTCCCGCCGGGCGACGATCAGGTGCATCCGCTTGTCGTGCGCGACCTCGTAGCGGGTGACCGGCTGCCCGTCGGGGCCGGTGATCCGGAAGGCGAACTCGCCGGCCGGTGCGGCCAGCGGGGCGAGGGTGTAGCCCCGGTCGGAGACGAGCAGCCCGCCCGGCAGGTGGGCGGCCGGCGCGTCCCCGGCGTCGGCGTGGGTGGTGCCGTGGGCGGGGTCGTCGGCGTCGTGGCGGACGTCGGCGGCCGGGGTGACGGGGCCGACCACCTGGCCGACCCCGTACGCCGCGCCGAACACCGCCGCCAGGCCGAGGGCGAAGCCGCTCAGCTTCGTCGCCGTGTTCATCGTGTGCCTCAGTTTCTCCGCGGGGGCGGCGTCACGCGTCGACGAGGGTGTATCCGGCCTCGTCGACGGCGGCGCGCACGGTTTCGGTGTCCAGCGGGTTGTCGCTGGTGACGGTGACCCGGCCGCCCTCCAGGTCCACCTTGACGTTGGTGACGCCGTCGATCGCGCCGACCTCGGTGACGACCGAGCCGGCGCAGTGCCCGCAGCTCATCCCCCGCACCTCGTACGTCGTGCTGACCATCGCTCTCTCCTTCCGCTGCACCTCACGTTACCCCCGGGGGGTAAACGCGAGGCGGACCACCGTCTCAGGAACGCCAGGAATACCGGGTGGGGGTATCCGACGCAGGGAACCGTACCATACCCCTGAGGGGTATGTTAATCTCGGTCGCATGACCGGCCCCACGCCCGCCCCGACCCGGGGGTACACCGCCAGCAAGGACCAGTTGCTCGCGCGGCTCCGCCGCGTGGAGGGTCAGGTCCGCGGCATCGAGAAGATGGTCGACGAGGACCGCTACTGCATCGACGTGCTCACCCAGATCTCCGCGATCCAGGCGGCCCTGGACAAGGTCGCCCTCGGCCTGCTCGACGGGCACGCCCGGCACTGCCTGCACGAGGGCGCGGTCGAGGGCCGGGCCGACGAGATGGCCACCGAGATGATGGCCGCCGTCGGCCGCCTCATGAAGCGCGGCTGACGCCCGCCCGGCCCCACCGACGCCGCTGGGCCCTCTGACCCCGCCCGGCCCTCTGACCCCACCCGCGCAGCGCCGCTCGCGACTCGCCCCGCGCGCCGACAGGCGCTTGATCGACTTCATGTCGGCGACATGGGGGCATCCCGAGCTGCGGATACCCCCACCTCGCCGGCATGACGCGTGGGGCCCGGCCGTCAGAGCCGGCCGAGGATCTTCCTCATCTGGTCGATCTCGCCCTGCTGGCTCGTGGCGATCTGCTGGGCCAGCGCCTTGGCCTCGGGGTTCGCCCCCTCGGCCAACTCCTCCCTCGCCATGGTGATCGCGCCCTCGTGGTGGGCGATCATCAGGGTCAGGAACTGCCGGTCGAAGCCGACGCCGCGCGCGCCGGCCAGCTTCGTCATGTCCGCCTCGGACATCATCCCCGGCATCTCGTGGTCCATCTCCGGCATGCCGTGCCCGTGCCCCGGGGCAGGCGACGGGACCGGCCGGCCCCACCCCGTCAGCCAGCCGGTCATGGTGGCGATCTCCGGCGCCTGGGCGGCCTTGATCGCGGCCGCGAGCCGCTTGACCTCCGGGTCCGCGGCGCGGGTCTCGGCCAACTCGGCCATCTCCACGGCCTGCCGGTGGTGCGGGATCATCATCTGGGCGAACATCACGTCGGCGTCGCCGAACGCGGCCGGCCCGCGCGTCGGAGTCCCGGCGGCGCTGGCGCCGGCAGCGGCGGTGCCGGCGGCCGGCTGGTCGTGGCTGGGCGAACCGTGGTCGGCGGAGCCGCAGGCGGCCAGGCCCAGGACGGCGGTCAGGGCCACGCCGGCAAGGGCGGCGCGGCGCGCGGTCGTACGAGTGGTCATGGTGAATCCTTCGGTCTCGGTCACGTACGAGGGCAGGACGGAGACACGGGTCACCGGCAGAGCCGGGCACCGCGCCGGGGCGTCCTACGTACGCGACACCGAGACCTCGGCCAGCCGAAGGCCGAGCGGGCGGGATGGCGGGGCGCGCGGCCCGGCGGACACGCCACCGGCCTGCCAGCCGGGCGGGCCGGGTGCCCGGGCACGGGTCAGCAGGAGCACGGCGACGAGCAGGGCCACCCCGAGCGCGCCGAGCACCGCCAGGCAGGCGCTCCACCCGGACGGCCCGTCGGCGCGGCCACCGTCCGGCAGCAGCCGGGCGGGCGCACACCCACCGGCCGGACAGCCGGCGCGGGCACCCAGGGTGACGGCGGCGACCATGCCGCCGACGGGGACGGCCATTCCACCGGCGAACGCCCAGAGCGCATCCGCGCCGCCGGCAAGCGCCACAGGGACAGCCGCGCCGCCGGCAAGCCCGACGGGGACAGCGGGCGCCACGGGACCGCCCATGCCGCCGACGAGTGCCACGGGACCGCCCGTGCCGTCGGCGAACGCCGCTGGGGCCGGGTGGCCGTCGCGCGGTGCTGCCCCGTCGTGGCCGGCGTGGGTGCCGCCGGAGTGTGCGCCGTGGCCGAGGGTGTGCATGGCGGCGAGGCCGATCAGGGTGCAGAGCAGCAGCGCGAGGCGACCCCACCGCCCGCCCGTCACCGCCGTCGTCCCCACACCACCACGCTAGAGCCTCGCCCGGGGTCGACTCACCTCGCCTCGCGGATGCGGGCGCGGAATGTGACCCGGCACTGCGAGCCGGGTTGCGGCCCCGGCCGGGATCAGCCGGGGGTGAGGCGGACCCGGCGGAGCAGTTGGGCGTTCAGCGCCACCACGATCGTGGACGCCGACATCAGGATCGCCCCGACCGCCGGACTCAGCGCCACCCCGGCCCAGGCCAGCACCCCGGCGGCCAGCGGCAGGGCCACCACGTTGTAGCCGGCCGCCCAGGCCAGGTTCTGCACCATCTTGCGGTAGGACGCCCGGGAGAGCCGGGCCACCGCCGCCACCCCGCGTGGGTCGGACGAGGCGAGCACCACCCCGGCGGACTCGATCGCCACGTCCGTGCCGGCCCCGATGGCGATGCCTACGTCGGCGCGGGCCAGCGCCGGGGCGTCGTTGACCCCGTCGCCGACCATCGCCACCGTCAGCCCACGTCGTTGCAACTCGGTGACCTTCCCGTCCTTGTCCGCCGGCAGCACCTCCGCGAAGACCTCGTCCACACCGGCACGGAAGCCGAGATCGGCGGCGACCGCGTCCGCCACCGCCCGGGCGTCCCCGGTGATCATCGCGATGGTGCGGATGCCCTGGGCACGCAGCTCGGCGATCGCCTCGCGGGCCTCGGGGCGTACTTCGTCGGCGAGGGCGAGCGCGCCGAGCACCGTGCCGGGGAGGCGGACCAGGTGCAGCACGGCGGCCCCTCGCCCCGCCCAGTCGGCGGCGGCCTGCTCCAGCTCGGTGGGGAGGCCCACGCCCAGCTCGCGCAGCAGGGCAGGCCCGCCCACGGCGTACTCCGTGCCGTCGATCGTGGCCCGCACCCCACGGCCCGGCAGGGCGCGGAAGCCGGTGGCCGGTGCGGGGCCGCCGCGCTGTTCGGCGGCGGCGACGATCGCGCGGGCCAGTGGGTGCTCGCTGTCCGCCTCGACGCCGGCGGCCAGCCGCAGCAGTTCGTCCTCGCCGGTGCCCGCGACGGCCGCGACGCCGGTCACGGCGTGCTCGCCCCGGGTGAGGGTGCCGGTCTTGTCGAACAGCACCGCGTCGACGGTGCGCATCCGCTCCAGCGCGAGACGGTTCTTCACCAGGATGCCGGAGCGCGCCGCCACCGCCGTGGACAGCGCGATGACCAGCGGGATCGCGAGCCCCAGCGCGTGCGGGCAGGCGATGACCAGCACCGTGACGGTCCGCACGACGGCCTCGTCGGTGTCGCCGAGGAGGGACCAGACCACGACCGTCACCACGGCGGTCGCGGTGGCGACGTAGAACAGCCAGGCCGCGAAGCGGTCCGCGAGCACCTGGGCCCGGCCGCTGGAGCGCTGGGCCTCGGCGACCATGCGCTGGATGCCGGCGAGGGTGGTTTCCTCGCCGGTGGCCTGCACCTCGACCCGGAGCGCGGAGTCCGTGGCCACCGTGCCCGCCACCACCCGGTCGCCGACCGACCGGGCGACCGGGCGGGACTCGCCCGTGATCATGGACTCGTCCAGCTCGGCGGCCCCGTCGACGACCCGGCCGTCGGCCGGCACCCGACCGCCGGGCCGGACCAGCAGCACGTCGCCGACGTGCAGCGCGGCCACGGGGACCCGCTCGGTGCCGCCGTCGGGCCCGACCCGCTCCGCGTCGTCGGGCAGCAGCGCGGCCAGCGCCGCGAGGGCGCCCCGGGCCTGCCCGATCGCCTTCATCTCCTGCCAGTGCCCGAGCAGCATGATGGTGACCAGCGCCGCCAGCTCCCACCAGAAGTCCAGGTCGAACGCGCCGGCGCTGGTGGCCAGCGACGCGGCGTACGCCACGCTGATCGCCATCGCGATGAGCAGCATCATCCCGGGTGCCCGGTCGCGCAGCTCCCGGACCGCGCCGACCAGGAACGGCCACCCGCCCCACCAGAAGACCGCAGAGCCGAGCACCGGGCCGACCAGGGCCCGGCCGGGGAACTCCAGCGAGTAGCCGAACCAGTCCATCACCATGTGGCTGGTGACGACGATCGGCAGGGTCAGCGCGAGGCAGACCCAGAACCGGCGGCGGAACATCTCCGGGTCGTGCCCGGCGTGCTTGTCGTGCTCGGCGTGCTTGTCGTGCTCGGCGTGCTTGTCGTGCCCGGCGTGCTCGTCGTGGGCCATGTCTCCAACATGCCCTGCCGCCCGCTGAATCGACAGCATGTCGGCCAGATGGCGGTATCAGGGCGGCCGGAACACCGCCATGTCGCCGACATGGTGTCGGCCGACCTGCGTTCGCAGGTGAGGGTGGCTACGATTCCGGGCGATGGGACGTGGGATCCCGCTCCGGGCGGCCCGCAGGGCGGAGACCGGGCCGCCGGTGGGGCGGGGCGGGGCTTCGGGCGGCCCGCGGGACGGGCAGGTCCTCCGGCGGCCGGCCCGGTGTGGTCGTCCGGGCAGCCGGCCCGGATCGATCGCCCGCGACGCTGAACCGTCCGGGCCGCCGAGCCGTACCCCGCGCTGACACCGTTTGGAGATCGTCGATGGGCGCCGACCACAACCGACCCGCCCCGCCCACCCCACCGAGGGTGCGGCGGGTCCTCGTCGCGACCGTGGTGCCCCTCTTCGTGCTCACCGTGATCGCGGCGGTCGTCCTGTGGCCCCGCGGCGGCGGCCCCGAGGTCGACGGCGGCTCGCCGGTGCCCCGCTATCACGGCACGGTGACCCGGGTGGTCACCGAGGAGTGCCCGCCGCAGCCGGAGACGCCGGAGGGCGGCGGGCCGGGCGTCGCGGACGGCCCGTGCGGCACGGTGACCGTCCGGGTGGAGCAGGGGCCCGACGCCGGGCAGCAGGTCGAGACGCCGATCCCGACCGGCCCCGGCGCGCCCACCGTCGCCGTCGACGACCGGATCGTGCTGGTGAAGCTGACCGACCCGGCCGACCCGGCGGCGAGCGCCTACAACATCGCCGAGCACCAGCGCGGCGCCCCGCTGATCTGGCTGGCGGTGGTGTTCGCGCTGGCGATCGTCGCGTTCGGCCGCTGGCGGGGGGTGGCCGCCCTGGCCGGGCTCGCCGCCACCTTCGCCATCCTGCTGACCTTCGTGCTGCCCGGCATCGGCGCGGGCGGGTCGCCGCTGCCGATCGCCGTCGTCGGCTCCGCGTTGATCATGTTCGTGGTGTTGTACCTCACCCACGGGGTCACCGCGCAGACGTCGGTGGCCGTCCTCGGCACCCTGGGCAGCCTGGTGCTCACCGGCCTGCTGGGCACCCTGGCCACGGCGGCCACCCACCTCACCGGGTACGGCAGCGAGGACGCCACCACCCTGTCGATGTTCCGGGGCGACGTGGACCTGCACGGCCTGCTGCTGGCCGGCATCATCATCGGTTCGCTCGGGGTGCTCGACGACGTCACCGTGACCCAGGCGGCCACGGTCACCGAGCTGGCGCACGCCAACCCGGGGTTGTCCCGGTTGCAGCTCTACCGGGCGGCCACCCGCGTCGGCCGGGCGCACATCGCCTCCACGGTCAACACGATCGTGCTGGCGTACGCGGGCGCGTCGCTGCCGCTGCTGCTCCTGCTCACCGCCGACTCCCGCCCCGTGACCGAGATCCTGACCAGCGAGTTCCTCGCCCAGGAGATCGTCCGCAGCGCGGTCGCCACGCTGGGCCTGATCGCCGCCGTGCCGCTCACCACCGGGCTGGCCGCCGTGGTCACCGCAGCGGGGCGCACGGCGGCGGGACACACCGCCACGGGGCACACCGCTGAGGGGCACACCGCCGCGTCCCGGCCCGGCCCGGCGGACGGCGGGGACGTGCCGGCGGCGCGTACCCCCGGGGGCGGGCGGCGGACCGCGGACCGCAATCTCGCGCTGGAGGCGCTCGGCGGCGGCCGGGCGGTCGAGGGGTTCCCCGACGACCACGCCCCCACCCACCCCCCGGCCGGACGGCCGCACCGAGAAGGAGGCACGGACACCGCATGGTGACACTTCACAGCGTGACCGGTGGCGGCATCCGCCCTGAGAAGCGCATCACTGATTACCGATGGCGATTACGAAATGACGCTTTTAGTCGGCATCCGGACGTAGCTCCCCGCATGGGCTCTCGGGTAACCTCGCTGCCGGTCACCGCCGAAGGCGCGAAGCGGCGCCTGCGGTGCCGCCGCCCAATCGCCGCGAGGCGAGCCGGGGAACCAGGTGCCCGGGGTGAATCCGCGCGAGCGGTAGGGGCCGCTTCCGCCCCGAACCCGTCAGCTAACCCGGTCGGCGGTCGATGGAAGGGAACATTGTGACGGCACCCCTGCACCGCTGGTTGACACCCGTGGTGGCCGTGCTCGCTGCCCTGGCGGTCGTCGCCGGGCCGGCCGCCCCGGCGCTCGCCCTGCCCGCCGCCGCCCCCCAACCCTCGGGGCACGAGGAGGACGACGAGCCCCAGCTCATCACCGACGTCATCGAGGCGACGAACCGGGACTACGCCCAGGCGAAGTCGAAGCTCGAGAAGTCCAAGAAGCGCCAGGCCCAGCTCGCCGACGAGGTGCGCAAGGCCCAGGAGGAGCTGGACGCGCTCGCGCCGCAGGTCGGCGAGATGGCCGCGCAGTCGTACCGGACCGGCCGGGTCGGCGCGATGGCGATGTTGCTGGAGAGCAACACACCGGACTCGTTCGTCAAGCGCGCCTCGGCCCTCGACGAGCTGAACATGGTCAACGCCAACAAGCTGGCCGAGGTCAGCGCGGCGAAGAACCGCGCCGAGCAGGCCAAGCTCGCGCTCGACGCCGAGGTGCGCGAGCAGCAGAAGCAGGCGTCGGTCATGGCGAAGAAGAAGTTCGACGCCGAGAAGGCACTCGCCCTGGTCGGCGGCAAGGGCTTCACCGGCGGCCTGGTCAACGCCACCTCCCCGGTCGCGAGGATCGGGCCGGGCCGGACGTCGGACGGCGACTGGCGGCCCGAGTCGTGCAGCGAGAACGACCCCACCACCTCCGGCTGCATCACGCCCCGCACCCTGCACGCCTACAAGGAGACCAAGCGGGCCGGCTTCAACCGGTTCGTGGGCTGCTACCGGCCGGGCGGGCCGTGGGAACACCCCAAGGGCCGGGCCTGCGACTGGTCGCTCCAGAACAGCGGGTTCTCCCCCTGGCACAACAACGACACCCGGATGTACGGCAACAACCTCGCCGCGTTCCTGATCCGCAACGCCGACCGGCTCGGCATCTACTACGTCATCTGGAACCGGCAGATCTGGTTCCCGGCGACCGGCTGGAAGTCCTACAGCGGGCCGTCCAACCACACGGACCACGTGCACATGTCGCTGCTCTGACGCGGCGCGCCGCGCACGACGAGAGGGGCCGTCCCGCTGTGGGGGCGGCCCCTCTCGTCGTGTCTCGGGCGGCGGTGCGCGTCAGGGCCGGGGGTGAGCGCCGGGCGGCGGGGGTGCGTCAGGCGGCGGCGCGGGCCGGGGTGGCGTCCGCGGCCATGGCGGCCGGCACGGCGGCCACCGTCCGCACCCCGCCGGCACTGAGCCGGTACGACATCCCGACGACCGCGCAGCGGCCCGCGTCGACCTCGGCGGCCAGCACGGGCGACCGGTCGAGCATCGCCTCGACCGTGCACGCGATGTGGATGTCGACGATCTCGTCGATGCCCTCGACGCCCCGCTCGGCGGCCCGGTGCAGGCTGGGCACCACGGCGTCCACCACGGCCCGCAGGTTGCCGGCGGGCTCGCTGCCGGTGCCGGCCGCCGCCTTGGCCGCCTGCACCGCCCCGCAGGAGTCGTGGCCGAGCACCACCACCAGGGGGGTGCCCAGCACGGTCACGGCGTACTCGACGCTGCCCAGCACCTCGGGGCCGACGGTGTGCCCGGCGGTGCGGACCACGAAGAGGTCCCCCAGGCCACGGTCGAAGATGATCTCGGCGGCCAGGCGGGAGTCGGAGCAGCCGACGATCACCGCGAACGGGTGCTGCCCGTCGGCGACGGCCGCCCGGTGGTCGGCGTCCTGGTTGGGGTGGCGCGGCGTTCCGCTGACGAAGCGGTGGTTGCCGGCGTGCAGTTCGGCGAGGGCCCGGGCCGGGGTGCAGGCAGCGCCCGGCTCGCCCGGTCGCCCGACGGACGAGAGGGGGTCTAGCTGCCCGGAGCCCGGCTGAGCCATCGACATGCTGGAATGCTCCATGCCCCATCACCTCGTCATTCACGCGCACGACCAGTTCCCCCACGGTCACACGCAGCGAAAGGCACGTCAAGCGTTACGTGATACACATTTCCTGCTTTGGGAAGGGCTTGCGCGGGCCCGCGCTCCGGCCCGCGTCGGCCCAGGGGCGTGGGCGTCGTCGCCGAGCCCTAACATGTCCGACATGGCGACGACAGCAGGTGGGAACGGGAGCACCCGGAACTGGACGTTCCTCACCAACCACGGCCATGTCCTGCTCGCCATCGCCCGCAACCCGACCGCCCGGCTGCGCGACGTCGCGGACGAGGTGGGCGTGACCGAGCGCGCGGCGCAGGCGATCGTGGCCGACCTGGAGGCCGGCGGCTACCTGCGGCGGACCCGGGTCGGCCGGCGCAACGAATACACGGTCAACCCCAGCGGCCACTTCCGCCACCCGGCCGAGGCGGACCGCCAGGTCGGCGACCTCCTCGCCCTCTTCACCACCGACCAGCCCGAGCGGGACGCCCCGGACCAGACCGGACGGAGCGCCCTGGACCAGGTCGGGCGGATCACCCCGGGCGGGCACACCCCAGGCCGGGCCGAAGGGGACGCCGGGTGACCGGGCGGGCCGGGCTGCGACGGGGCGCGCTGCCCGCGCTGGCGGCCCTGCTCGCCACCGCCGTCGTGCCGCCCGCCCCGGCGTCGGCCGCCCCCAGTTGCGGGCCGACCGGCAGCCCCGCGCCCACTGCGGCACCGTGGGCGCTGACCCGGCTCGACCCGGGCGCGGCCTGGCGGGTCACCCGGGGCGAGGGCGTCACCGTGGCGGTCGTCGACTCCGGCGTGTCGGCCACCCACCCGCTACTGCGGGGCCAGGTGCGACCCGGCCGGGACTTCAACGCGCTGCCCCCCAACGAGGGTCAGTGCGACGCGGCCGGACACGGCACGATCGTCGCCGGCATCATCGCCGGCCGGGAGGGCACCGGCTCGCCGTTCACCGGCGTCGCACCGGCCGCCCGGATCCTGCCCGTACGCGTGCTGCCGGACACCCGGCGCACCAACGACGAGGGCCTGCCGGCGCAGATCGGCCTCGCCATCCGCTGGGCCGTCGACCAGGGCGCCGACGTGATCAACCTGTCCCTGGTCACCCTGCCCCGGCCCGAGCTGGCCGCCGCCGTCGAGTACGCCCTCGCCAAGGGCGTCGTCGTGGTGGCCGCCGCCGGCAACCGCCAGGAGCAGCAGCAGGACCTGCCGGCGTACCCGGCGGCGTATCCCGGGGTCATCGCCGTGGCCGGCGTTGACGCGCAGGGCGGCCACGTGGGCAGCTCGGTCAGCGGCGACTACGTGGACATCGCCGCCCCGGGGCTGGACATCGTCGGCCCCGCGCCCCGGGGGCAGGGGTACCTCGCCGAGCCGCAGGGCGGCACGAGCTTCGCCGCCGCGTACGTCTCGGGGGTGGCCGCGCTGGTCCGCGCCGCGCATCCGGACCTCACGCCGGACGGGGTGGCCTACCGGCTCACCCGCACGGCGGACAACCCCCCGGACGGGCACAACGCCGAGGTCGGCTACGGGGTGGTGAACCCGTACCGGGCGGTGACGAGCGTGCTCGGCACGCGCAGCGACCCGCCGCCCGGGGCGTTGGCCGCGCCCGCCCCGCCGCGGGACCCGCTGGGCTGGCAGCGGGCCGTGGCGGTCTGGGTGGCGGCGGCCGGCGCGGTGCTGGCCGGCGTGCTGCTGGCCGCCAGGCCGATCCTGGCCCGGGGACGGCGCCGCGGCTGGCGGCCGGGCCGCCGCCCCACCCCGGCCGGGGGATGACCTCGGCCGGGCCGCCGCACCGTCAGCGCAGGATGCCGGGGGTGGCGTCGCCGCCCGCGCCCCAGACGTCCTCGTCCTCCTCCAGCCAGGTGTTGCGCACCTGCTCCTCCTCGGCATAGCCGGCCCCGCCGCCCGCGCCGGCCACGCCGCCCCGGCCCGCCGTCGCGCCACCCGGCCGACCGGCACCGGCGGCCCGGCCGCCCGCGCCCCGGGCACCGGCGGCACCGCCGCCCATGCCGGGGGCCATCATGCCGCCCGCGCCCGGCTTGCCCGCGCCGAGCCGGCCGCCCGCGCCCCGGCCGGCGCCCCGGCCCGCGCCGGCGGCACCGCCGCCGAGCATCGGCGGCAGCCCGGGGCTGACCGTCTTGCCGAGCGCGCCGCCGCCGGGGATGCCGCCGCCCGCGCCGCCACCGGACAGACCCGCGCCGCTGCCGCCGCCCAGCCCGCCCGAGCCGAGGCCGGTGGTGGTCGGCCCGCCGGCACCGGCCAGGCCGGTCCCGTAGCCGTCGTCCAGCCCGCCCGGGTCCACGGACCCGGTGTCGGGGAGGTCGGTGACCGGGGTGAGGTCCGGGTGGGTCGTCGACCCGAAGTCGGGCTTGCCGTCGCCGACGTCCGGCAGCTTGCCGAGGCCCGTCGGGGACGCGCCGCCGACGCCGCCGGTGGAAGGCATGCCGCCCACCGAGGGGACCCCGCCGGCACCCCCGCCGCCCGGGCCGCCGCCGAGGTTCGGCACCTCCGTCGGGCCGGTCCCCAGGTTGTTGGAGGTCACCGTGCCCGGCGCCTCCATGGTGCGGTCCTTGAAGTTGCCGTTGACCTCGTCGTAGACCTTGCGGGCGTCGCCCTCCTGGTCGGAGAACCAGCCGGTCACCCAGTCGCCCACCTTGCCGAGCTGCTCGGCCGGCCAGCTGCCCATGACCTCCGCCGTGACCCGGGTCTCGAAGAGCCCGACCCCGAGGGTGATCTCGCCGTTGCGGGCGGCCAGGACGTCACCGACACAGGCCGCCGGGATCGGCATCTTGTTCTGGGCGTCCTCCAGCTGGCGGGCGGCCGTCTCCAGGGTGGTCACGATGCTGACCTTGCCCCGCCCCGGGTTGTCGATGTCGTCGACGATCGACTTGGCGTTCTTGGCGAGCCCCTCGATGTGCGTCTTGAACGACTCGTACGCCGGGCCCTTCCAGACCGCGCCGAGGTCCTTGACGTTCTTCTCCAGGCTCTCCCGGACCTGATCGACGTTCTTGATCAGCTCCTGCCAGCCCAGCGCGGCGCTCTGCACGTCGGCCGGGCGGCCCTCGACGAGGACCTCCCGGGCCATGTCCTCCCAGCTCTTGTCCCCCATGCTCCGCTCCCGTCGATCTAGCTGCCGCCGCGGGCGGCGTCGGTGAAGGCCTGCTGCATCTCCTGCGCGGTCATCTCGTTGGCCCCCTCGGCGGTCTCGTAGTTGCGCTTGACCGTGCGCAGCGCCTCGGCCGCCGAGTACAGGTTCTCCGAGAGGGTGCGCAGCCCGCCCTCCGTGCCGGTGTAGACCTGCTGGTGCCGCTGGGCGAGCTGGAGGGCGTACGGGAAGCCGCCGAGCGGCCCCTTGCCGGCGACGGCCTGGCCGCCCCCGAGCTTCTCGGAGATGTCGGCCATGTCGTAGGAGAGCCGGTGGAGGTAGCTGGCGTGCGTCTCCAGCCAGGTGATGGCCGAGTCGAGGTTGCCGGCGTCCCACTCCGTCTGGACGCCCTTCTCGCCCTTGCCGGCGACCACACCGCTCGGCGTCTCGGCCTGATCCACGCCGGTCCGGTCGAAGCTGATCCCCCGGATGTCGCCCATCCCCGGGTACAGCGGGTTGATCGGCAACGGCACGGGCAGGTCGACCTCCACCCGGTCCGGGTCGTTCCGTTCGTCGCTCATGGTGCCCTCCCCTGGCCCCGTATCTCAGGTGTCGGTGTCAGCGCGGCTGCGGGCCCGGCGGCCCCGCCGGGTCGTGCGGGTGCCCGCCGGCCGGACCCGGCGGCGGCCCGTGCGGGTGCGGGCCCGGCGGCGGGGCGTACCCGTGCGGGCCCGGCGGGTTGTGCGGGTACGGGCCCGGCGGGCTCTGCGGCCGAGGGCCCGGCGGGCCGGACGGGACCCGGCGGCGGGCCGCCCGGCGGTTGACCACGACCAGCACCACGATCACCACGCCGGCCAGGAGCACCGCCAGCAGGCAGAGCGCGAGCTGGATCGGGGCGTTGTCCGCCAGGCCGAAGGAGACCGCCGGCCGACCGTCGTCGGAGTCGTCGGCCGGGGAGTCGGCGTCGGGGTCGCCCGGCCTCGGGGAAGCGCCGGTCAGCAGCGGATTGCCGTCCACCTCGGGCACGGTGGCGGTCAGCGCGGCCAGCACGTCGACCCCGCCGAAGCCGTACTCCGGGTCGCGGCCGGGTGCGCCCCGGTCGCGCGCGGTGCGGATCAGCCGGTTGACCACGTTCGCGGCGTCGAGCCGGGGATAGCGGGACCGCACCAACGCGGCGACCCCGGAGACGATCGCCGCCGCGTCGCTGGTCCCGTCGCCCACGCCGTACCCGTTCGGCGACACCGGCGGCGGCACCGAGCTGATGATCCGCTCACCAGGCGCGGCGAGCACCAGCTCCGGGCCGGTGACCGACCCGCCCCACCGCGAGCCGTTCTTCGCGGTGCCCCCGACCGCGAGCACGCCGGGCACGTTGGCCGGAGTCGGCACGGCCTGGTTGGTGCTGCGGTTGCCGGCGGCGGCCACCAGCACCGCGCCCTTGCCGAGCGCGTACCGGACGGCCTCGGTGACCTGCGGATCGTCGCCGGCGGTGCCGACGGACAGGTTGATCACGTCGGCTCCGGCGTCGGCCGCCCAGCGGATGCCACCCGCGATGTCGTATTCGCGGGGCTGGCCCAGCGCGACCGGCAGGATCCTCGCCTCCGGGGCGATGCCGAGCAGGCGCATGGGCCCGCCGCCCCGACCGGCGATGATGCCGGCCATCGCGGTGCCGTGGCCATGCTCGCGATCCGGGTCGGCGTGGCCGTCGGCGCGTACCGCGCTGGACAGCGAGGTGCCCTTCAGGACCTGACCGCGCAGGTCGGGGTGGGCGGCGTAGACCCCGCCGTCGATCACCGCGACCGTGACGCCCTTGCCCCGGGACAGCTTGTGCGCCTCGGGAATGCGCAACGAGTCGAGGTGCCACTGGAGGCCGCGCACCGTGTCGGCGGCGCGCGCCGGGGCGGGCGCGGCGAGCAGGCCGCCACCGGCGAGGGTGACCAGCGCCAGCGTGGCGGCGGCGGACCGCAGCAGCGGTCGGCGGTGTCCCCCCGTGTGCATCGTTCCCCCCGGCTCTCGTCGGCCCTCACGCAGAACGGCTCCGATCCGGCTCGACCGGACCGGAGCCGTTCCCGCGTCAGCTCAGCTGTTCCACACCTTGGAGTTGCTCATCTCCGTGGTGACGTAGTTCTCGCGGGCGATGCCGACCGCGCCGCCGATGTCGTTCAGGATCTTGTTGATGTCCCGGACGGCGGCGTCCCACTGCGCCTGGTGCTGCTCGTAGGCGGTGCGGTCCTCGCCCTCCCAGTGCAGCTTGCTCAGCATGGACCGCAGCGTGTCGAGCTTCTCGTCGATGGTCCGCGAGATGGCGGTCATCTGCTGGTTGCTGCTCTCGAGAACCGCGTAGTCGACCTTGATGCTCATGATTTCCTCCCCTACGCCTGGCTGCCGGTCACGGGTTCAGCGCAGCGTGGAACTTGTCCAGCATCTGCTGCTGCTCCTCGTCGTTGACCTGGTGGGTCGTGCCGGACTTGTCGAGCAGGTCGGCGATGTTGTCCATCGCGGTCAGCAGCTTGGCCGTGTCCTCGTTCCAGCGCAGCATGAGCTGCTGGAAGCCCGAGGATGCCTGCCCCTTCCAGGCCATCGCCAGGTCGTCGACCACGTTCCACAGCTTCTTGAGCTCACCGTCGACATCGCCGCGCGTGGACCGCACGTCATTCGCCGCGGTATGCAGAGTCGATGCGTCGACCTCGAACGCCATGCTTCACACCCTTCCGTCATCGTTGTGGCGGCGGAAATCTGCCGCGCCCCTCCCCCGTGGCAAGGCGACCAACCCCACCGACGGACATTCAGGATGCACCGTAACCGACCCCGTCCACGCCGCGCAGCCCTGTCAGCACGCCGCCGTCGCCGCGCCGGGGCGGTTCCTGCGGGGGAAGGTCCTCATCGGACCCGGTCCACGAACGTCAGGAGGGCTGGCGGTAGGACCGCACGTGCATCGCCACGCCGAACACCAGAATCGCGGCCAGCAGCACCACGACCGGCCAGAGCACCGGCTTCTCGAAGGCCCGCTCGATCACCACCGGCAGCAGCGCGGCGACGCCCGTCAGGGCCGCGATCTCGGTGGCCCGCCTGGCCCAGGTCGCCTTCGAGAGCTGGGCGATCAGCCCCAGCACGAGAAAGGCCGGGATGCAGACCAGGGAAAGCATGGTGAGCGCAAACAAGGTCGCCGCCTCTCACTGGTAGAACTTGGAGTCCTTGACCCAGTCGATCTTGATGTCCTTGATGTCCGGGTCGGCGCCGGTGGCCGCCCAGCCGGGGCGGGAGTCCGACACGAAGGCGAACCGGTTGTTGTTCTGCAGCCCCGCCATCAGGCTGGTGAACAGCGCGCTGATGTCGCCGAAGACCAGGGCGAGGATCGCCACGCTCACGGTCAGCCCGGCCACCCCGATCGCCTCGGCGATGGGCGCGGTCGCCGGGAACGCCTGGAGGGCGACCGCCGCGATCACCGCGATCAGGATCGGGACGAGCGCCTCGACCAGCGCGTTCACGGCGTCGTTGAAGGCGTCGCGGGCGGCGGTGAGGCTCTCCTTGTTGGCGGTGAACGCCTCGGCCAGCGAGTTGATCTCCGCCCCCAGCTTGCGGAGGAAGAGCTCGAACGCGTCCCGGTCGTCGAAGTCCCACTCCTCGTCGGACGGCGGCACCTGCCCGAGGGCCTCGCCGAACTGGTCCGCGCCGAGCAGCCGGGCGGCGTCGCCCCACTCCTTGATGGACCTGTTGACCTCGTCGTTGTCGAACGTCTCGAGGTAGGCGATCCACGCGCCGAGGAGGCCCGCGCCGACCAGCCACGCGATGTTGGCCCGGGCCGCCGGGAGCAGCCCCCGCACCGGTGCCGTCGCCGCGGCGACGGTGTGCGTGCCGGTCACCGTTCCGGCCGCGTTCGCGATCAGGATCTCCGTCATCGGCTGCTCCCCCCGTGGTGCTCCCGGGCGGTCACTTGACCACCCAGGGCTGGTCCGACTTCTCCCAGTTCTTGGCGGTCTGTTCGAGCTGCTCGGCCGCCCGGTGCAGGTGCTCGACGCCGGTCTTCACGTTTTCCAGGTGGCCGTCGACCGAGGCGTTGTGCGCATCGACGGTCGCGCCGCCGAGGAACGTCAGCGACCCGCTCGGCAGCTTCACGCTCTCCAGCAGCGCCTGCACGTTGCGCAGGTACTGGATCGGGCCGTCCGGGGCGTCCAGCTTGCGGCCCGCCTTGCGGATCGCCTCGACGTCGACCTTGTTCGCCATCCGTGTCTCCCTGCCGGGCTCAGCGGCGCAGGCCGCGGAACGGGTCGTCCAGGTCCACCCCGAACCGGCGGAACCAGTCCTGGGGGGTCAGGGTGCCGTCCTGGGCCTTCCTGACCAGCTCGGAGCCGCCGAGCATCTCGGTGAGCAGCTCCTGCTGCTGCTCGCCGAAGGCCGCGTACGCCGCGTCGATCGCGGCCTGGAGCGACTCCGCGAGGGAGAAGCTGTCCAGCCGCATCGCCCGGGCGTTGATCTCGATGTCGCCGATCTTCATCTCGCCGTCGACCGTGACCCGGACCAGGCCGTCCGGGCTCTCCCCCGGCACCCGCAGCTCGGCGCGCCGCCGCTGCAACTCGGCCAACCGGCGCTGCTGCTCCTGCGCCTGACGCAACATGTTCTCGACGGCGCCGCCGCCCCCGTATCCCCCCGAGGTGCTCACCACGGTCCCTTCTGCACGATCGACGATCGGCCCGACGCTACCGGACCGGGTCACTCCGCGTCCGTCCCCGGCCCCGACGGAACGCGGCTAGGCCGGATCGGACCAGGCCGTCTGGATGAGCTGCTGGCCGTCGCGCCGCCGCACCAGCGTGCCCCGGCCCGGCGGCTGCGGGCTCGGGCGCAGCGTGCCGAAGACCGGCCCCTCCTCCCGGGCGCCGGACATCAGCAGGCCGGGCGAGTCCAGCTCGCGCAGGCGTTGCAGCACCGGCTCGTACAGCGCCCGCGCCACCCCGCCCATCCGGCGGGTGACGATCAGGTGCAGGCCGATGTCGCGGGCCTGCGGCAGCAGCTCGTGCAGGGCGCTGAGCGGGTTGCTGCCACCGGAGGCGACCAGGTCGTAGTCGTCCACCAGGATGTAGAGGTCCGGCCCCTTCCACCAGCTCCGGTCGCGGAGCTGGGCGGTGGTGACGTCGGGGCCGGGCAGCCGGTTGGACAGGGCGCTGCGGATCGACGCGAGCCCCTGGGCGAAGACCTGGTTGGACGGGGCGTAGTCGAGCAGGTGCTCGCCCTCGACCGCGCCGAGCAGGCCACGCCGGTAGTCGGCGATGACCAGGCGGGCCTGGGCCGGGGTGTAGCGCTCGACGATCCCCCGGGCGATCACCCGCAGCAGGTTGGTCTTGCCGCACTCGGCGTCGCCGAACACCGTCAGGTGCGGCTCGCTGGCCAGGTCCAGGTGGACCGGGGCGAGCGCCTGCTCGTTCACCCCGATCGGCAGGCCCGGCGCCGACCGGTCGGCCACCCGGGCCAGCTCGGCCAGGGGCAGCCGGCGCGGCAGCAGCCGTACCTTCGGGGCGGGGGTGCCCGGCCACGCCCGCGCCACGTGCCCGGCCAGGGCGACCGACGCCTCCGTCAGGTCGTCGACGTCGCGGCGGCCGTCGATCCGCGACACCGCCGCCAGGAAGTGCAGCTTGTCGCGGGTCAGGCCACGACCGGGGGTCTTCTCCGGCACGTTCTGCGCGGCCCGCCGGTCGATCTCCGACTCGGCCGCGTCGCCGAGGCGCAGCTCCAGCTTCGTGCCGAGCAGGTCGCGCAGGTTGATCCGGATCTCCGCCCAGCGCACCGCCGTGATCACCACGTGGATGCCGAAGCCCAGCCCCCGGTTGGCCAGGTTGGTGATCGTCTGCTCCAGCTCCTCGTACTCCTGGCGCAGGGTGTTCCAGCCGTCCACCACGAGGAACACGTCGCCGAACGGGTCGTCGGCGAACTCGCCGGCCGCCCGGCGACGCCGGTACGCGGCCACCGAGTCGATGCCGTGCTGGGCGAACCGCTGCTCCCGCTCGTCGATGATCCCGACCACCTCGGCGACCGTGCGGCGGACCGCCTCGGTGTCCCGCCGGCCGGCCACCCCCGCCGTGTGCGGCAGCCCGTCCAGGCTGCGCAGCGCCCCGCCGCCGAAGTCGAGGCAGAAGAACTGCGCCTCGCGCGGGGTGTGGGTGAGCGCCAGCGAGGCGAGCAGCGACCGCAGCAGAGTGCTCTTGCCGGACAGCGACGCGCCGACGATCACCACGTTGCCGCCCGCGCCGGCCAGCTCCACCATCATCGGGTCGCGCCGCTGCTCGTACGGGCGGTCGACCACCCCGACCGGGACGGTGAGCCGGCCCCGGCCCGCCCAGCCGGCGGTGGTCAGGCCGTACGTCGGGTCGACGGCGAGCTGGCCGAGCAGGTCCGCAAGGCTCGGCGGCTCCGACAGCGGCGGCAGCCACACCTGGTGGGCGGGGCGACCCTGGCCGGCGAGCCGACCGATCAGCACGTCGAGCATCGCCACGGCCTTGCCCTCGGCCGGCTGCTCCGGCTCGGCCACCGGCTCCGCCGTCAGGTCCGGGGCGGGCACCGGCACGAACTCCGTGCCGTACGGCACGATGCGGCGGCGCACCAGCGCCTGCGCCGAGCGCGCCTGCTCGCCCGGGGCCCGGTACGGGCCGGACACGTACGCGGCGCGGAACCGCAGCATGGTGGCGGTGTCGGTCTTGAGGTAGCCGTGGCCGGGGGCGCTGGGCAGCTCGTACGCGTCGGGCACGCCGAGCACGATCCGGCTCTCCACCGCCGAGAAGGTGCGCAGGCCGATCCGGTACGACAGGTGCGTGTCGAGGCCGCGCAGCTTCCCCTCCTCCAGCCGCTGGCTGGCGAGCAGCAGGTGCACGCCCAGCGACCGGCCCAGCCGGCCGATCATCACGAACAGGTCGATGAAGTCGGGCTTCGCGGCGAGCAGCTCGCTGAACTCGTCGCAGATGATGAGCAGGCTCGGCATCGGCTCCAGCGCCTCGCCGGCGGCCCGCGCCTTCTCGTACTCGTAGCGGGAGACGTAGTTGCCGGCGGCCCGCAGCACCTCCTGGCGGCGGTTCATCTCGCCGGCCAGGGCGTCGCGCATCCGGTCGACCAGCGGCAGCTCGTCGGAGAGGTTGGTGATCACCGCGCTGGTGTGCGGCAGCGCGTCCAGGGAGGCGAACGTCGCGCCGCCCTTGAAGTCGACCAGGACGAAGTTCAGCTCCTCCGAGGAGTGGGTGACGGCGAGGGCGGCGACCACCGTACGCAGCAGTTCGCTCTTGCCGGAGCCGGTCGCGCCGATGACCAGGCCGTGCGGGCCCATGCCCTCGTGGGCGGACTCCTTGAAGTCCAGCTCGACGACGTTGCCGTCGGGGCCGACGCCGAGCGGGATGCGCAGCCGGTCGCGGTGGCTGCGCGGCCGCCACGTCTGCCGCACGTCGACGGCGGCGGCGTCGCCGACGCCGAGCAGGTCCGGCAGCTCGGTGCTGCGGGCCAGCGGCTCCTCCGCGCCGGCCTGCTGCTGGGAGAGGCGGTAGGGGGCGAGCTGCCGGGCCAGCCCCTCGGCCGCGGCGGCGGTGAGCCGGTCGGGGCGGCCCAGCCGGGTGGTGGTCGCGCCCCGGACCAGGTCGACGGCGGTGCCGTCGCCGACGTCGAGGCAGAGCAGCCAGCGGCCGGCGTCGCGGGGGACGGCCCCGGAGAGGTCGACGACGGTGGTGCCGAGCAGGCTCGGCCCGGTGAGCTGGCAGGTGGCGGCGACCTCGCCGCCGTCGACGACCACCACCAGGTGCGGCGCGGTGGTCAGCGGCTTGGCGTCCGGGCTGAACCGGGCCCGGCCGGCCAGCTCGTCGGCGAGGGACTCCTCGGCCTCGGCGAGGGTGGCGAAAACGAGGCGGCGGGCCCCCGCCGCGTCGGCGCGGCCGGGGTGCTGGGCGTGCGGCAGCCACTTCACCCAGTCCCAGGCCGGCTGCCGGTCGTCGGCGGCGACCACGACGACGACCAGGTCGTCCGGGGCGTGGAAGGTGGCGAGCTGACCGATCGTGGCCCGGGCCAGGTCGAGCACCGGCTCCCGCTCGCCGCGCAGCACCACCCGCGAGAACGCCCGCACCGACAGCGCGGTGGGCAGGTCCGGCACCGTGGAGTGGGCGCGGACGAACCGGCGCAGCGCGATCGCGCTCATCGGCTCCAGGTCCTCCACCGGCTTCGTCTCCGGCGGCACGATCTCCACCGCCAGCCGCTGCGGGCCGACGGCGATCCGCGCCTCGCCGAAGTCGTCCTCGGTGACCCGGCGTTCCCACAGCCGGCGCGACGCGGCGATCGACCAGAGCGCGTCGGGCTCCGGGTGCCGCCAGGTCATGGCGGCCCGCTGCTGCTCGGCCGCGCGCCGGGTGCGCTTGCGCATCTGGGCCAGGTAGCGCATGTAGTCGCGGCGCTCGGCGTTCAGCTCGGCCTTGTCGTTGCCGCCGTTGCTCAGCGAGCCGATCGCCATGCCGAGCATGGAGACCCCGAAGAGCCCACCCGCGACGTACGTCATCATGCCGCCGCCCCGGCCGGCGTAGAGGAACGCCATCGCGCCGACGCCGCAGACCATCGGCAGGATCATCAGGAGCTGGCCCATGCCCCGGGGGGTCGGCTCGGGCAGCTCCGGCGGGGACTCCAGCAGCACCTCGCCGCGCGGCAGGGCCGGCCCCGGTTGACGCGGAAGCCGACGGAACACGACGGTGCTCACGGCGTTCTCCTCCCCCAGAAGCGGCCCGGACGCCGGCCGGCGCGGCGTGACGTGCGGCCGGGGTGGCGCGACGACCGGGCGCGGGCCGTCGGGTGGGCATCGTACGTGGGGGCCATCGTAGGTAATCTCCCGTGGGCGTCGGGGACCCACTTCGGCGGCGGCCCGGGCGGGTGGAGCGCAGGCGAACGCGAGGAGGCCACAGTGGCGACGAGGACGGCGACCGGCGGCCTTAGCCGGGTCACCATCGTGGCGCCCCGGACCAGGATGGACCTCGCCCTCCCCGCCGACGTGCCGCTGGCGGACCTGCTGCCGACCCTGCTGCGGTACGCGGGTGAGGACCTCGCCGACGAGGGGGTGCGGCACGGCGGCTGGAGCCTGGCCCGGCTCGGCGGACAGCCGCTCGACGGTGGGCGTACGGCCGCGCAGCTCGGCGTCCGCGACGGCGAGGTGCTCTACTTCAACCCCCGCGCGGCGGCGGCCCCGGAGATCGTCTTCGACGACGTGGTGGACGCGGTGGCCACGGCGACGAATCAGCGCCCCGGCAGCTGGCAGGTGAGCACGAGCCGCTCGTTCGCGGTGCTGTTCGCGGCGGCGGCGCTGTCGGCCGGCGCGCTGGCGGCGCTGTTCACGGGCCCGCCGCAGCTGCCCGGGGCGATCGCCGCCCTGCTGGTGGCGGTCGCCCTGCTGGTCGGCGCGGCCGTGCTGTCCCGGGCGGCCGGCGACAGCCGCACCGGCGCGGTGCTCGCCCTGGTCGGCCTCGGCCACGCCGCCGTCGGCGGCCTGCTGGTGCTGGCCGGCGACCGGGGCCTGGGCGAGCTGGCCGGCCCGCACGTGCTGCTCGCCGCGACCGCCGTGGTGGTGTTCGGCGCGGTCGCCGCGCTGGCGGTCGGCGACCGGCTGCCGCTGTTCTTCGGCGCGGTCGCCGTCGGCGGGGCGGTCGGCTTCGGCGCGGTGGTGAGCCTGGCGTTCTCGGTGGGCGCGCCGGCCGCCGCCGCGGTGGTCGCCACGGTCGCGTTCGCCACCCTGCCGGCGCTGCCGATGGCGGCCTACCGGCTGGCCCGGCTGCCCGTGCCGTCCATCCCGACCGGCCCCGACGACCTCAAGACCGACACGGAGACCGTCGACGGTCGCAGCGTGCTGCGGCGCAGCGAGCGGGCCGACGAGTTCCTCACCGGCCTGCTGTGGACGGTCGCCCTGCTGGTGCTGGGCGGGGAGGCCGTGCTCGCCCTCGACGGCCGGCTGCCGGCGGTGCTGCTCTGCCTGGTGCTGGCCCTGCTGTCGCTGCTGCGCGCCCGGCCGTTCCTCGGCCGCGCCCAACGCGTTCCGGTGCTGCTGGCCGGGGGCCTCGGGCTGGGCCTGACGGCGGCGGCCACGTTCGCCGCGGGCGGGGCGGCCGTCCGGCTCGGCGTGGTCCTCGGCGGGCTGGTGGTGGCGGCCGTGGTCAGCCTGATCTACGGGCTGACCGTCGCGGGCAAGCGGATCTCGCCGGTCTGGGGACGGCTGCTGGACATCGTCGAGGTCCTGCTGATCATCTCCCTGGTGCCCCTGGCGGTCTGGGTCTGCGGCCTCTACGGCTGGATCGTCAACCTCCGCCCCTGACCGCCCTGCGGGGAGGGCTCAGTCGGGTCGGTGGTCGACGACGCGGCGGGCCGTCGGGGCGGCGGCCCAGGCGGCGGGGCCGTGCTCGCCGTCCAGCGGCCGGGCCGGCGTGCCCGCCCGGCGGGCGACGTCCCGGACCACCGTGACCAGCGCCTCGACGTGGTCGGCCGGGGCGGCGACGCGCAGCAGCGGCGGGCCGGGCCGGTCGCCGGGGCGGGCCACGGCCGCGAACGTGTGCGACGGCGCGGAGGTGGCGGTGACGGCGTCCACCAGCGGCCCCCAGGTGGCGCCGGCGCGGGCGCGCAGGGCCAGGCAGCGCTGGGTCCAGCCGCCGCCGCGCAACCCGGTCCAGGTCTCCGCCTGCGGCTCGGGCGTCAGGTCCAGGCCGGCCCCGGAGACCAGCGCGGCGCGCAGCTCGTCCCGGCCCAGGACCCGGTGGCGCAGGCCGGCGGCGTGCAGCGCCTTGCCGAGCCGGCCGACCGCGGCGGCGACGGTGCGGTGCACGCCGAGCGTCCCGCCGCCCCGGGTCACCGCCTCGGCGCGGGCGTCGCGCACGGACAGCCGTACGGCCACCCAGACGGTGCGGTGGGCGGCCGGGGGCGCGCCCGGTGCCGGATACCAGACGAGGGTGTGCGAGACGACCTGGGCCAGCGACACCGGCGCGGTGAACTCGGTGAGCACGGCCAGCGCCCGGTCCACCACCGCCGCGTCGATCGAGCCGGCGGGAGCGCCGGGCGGCGGGTCCAGCGCCACGGCGGCGAACCAGCCCCGGACGTCCTGGCCGACGCCGAGGCGGGTGCCGCGCTCGGTCAGCTCGATCATGGTCAGCTCGGGGGCGACGACGGCCAGCCGCGCCTCGCCCGTGTCGCCGCCCGCCGCCGCCCGCGCCTCCTCCCGGCGCAGCCGCAGCCGGCGGCGCAGCAGCAGGTCCTCGTACCACCAGCGGCCGCCCCGGCGGGCGAAGGCGGCGGCGACGGCCGCCACCGCGACGACCCCGACGACGCCGACCAGCCACGGGGGTCCGCCGAGCGCGGCGTAGCCGGCCAGCGCGGCCAGCTCCGCCACGACGAGCTGGCCGACGACGACCGGGCCGAGCCGGCCCCGGCTGCGCCGGTCGGCGGGGACCACCGCGCGGTCGGGCGGGGCGGGCCGGGCGGGCGGATCGGCCGGGCCGGCGGCCGTACGACCGGGTGGCGCCTGGACCTGCGTCATCGGTGGCGTCCCTTCTCGACAGCGGCTCTCCTGGCGGGCGGCCTGGCGGGCGGCGGCCCCCGCCCCGCGTGGACGGCGGCCCCTTATCGTAGGGAAGCCCGTGGCGGCGCTCGGACCTGATCGCCACGGCCCACCCCGTCGTCGGGCTCGATCGTCGCGGCCCGACCCGCCGCCGGAGGTAGCTCATGCGGACCCGCCGCGACCAGGTGCAGGCGTACCGCTTCGTCACCCGCCGGATCGTCTCCGCGCTGCTCTCCGGCGACCCCGAGACGACGAACCTGCCGATGCGGCGGCTCGGGCTGGCCGTGGTCGGCAGCGTGGTCGCCGCGGCGGTGGTGCTCGGCGGCGTCGGCGCATACGGCCAGCTCACCGGCAACGCCGCGCCGCTGGAGGCGAACACGCTGGTGATCGAGCGGGAGACCGGCGCGACGTACGTCTACGTGGACGGCCTGCTGCACCCGACCCTGAACTACGCCTCGGCCCGGCTCGTCCTCGACGAGGCGGACCCGACGGTGCGGACCATGTCGCGGGCGTCCATCGCGGACCGGCCGCGCGGGCGCACCATCGGGATCGTCGGCGCGCCGGACGCGCTGCCCGACCGGAAGGCGCTGGTCGGGCTGCCCTGGTCGGTCTGCGACGTGCCGGACCCGGCCGCTCCCGACCGGTCGACCACGCACGTGGTGATCGACCGGCCGCTCGCCGGCGGCACGCCGCTGGGCGACCGCGCGGTGCTGGCCACCGTGGACGGCCGGCGCTACCTGCTCACCGGCGACGCCCGGCTGCGGATCGCCGGCGGGGACCCGGCGACCGCCGCGCTGCGGATGGCCGGGGCCACCACGCTCACGGTCGGCGAGCAACTGCTCAACGCCGTGCCGGCGGGGCCGGTGCTCCGCGAGCCGCAGCTGCCCGGCGACGGCGAGACCGGCCGGCAGGCCGTGGGCGACGGGCCGGCCCGGGTCGGCGACGTGTTCCGGGCCGCCGGCCAGCACTACGTGCTGACCCGGGAGGGACTGGCGTCGATCGGCGAGGTCAGCGCCCTGCTGCTGTTGCGCGACGGCGGCCGGATCACCGACAT
Organism: Micromonospora sp. DH13; assembly: GCF_020873825.1. NCBI lineage: Bacteria > Bacillati > Actinomycetota > Actinomycetes > Micromonosporales > Micromonosporaceae > Micromonospora > Micromonospora sp. DH13. The sequence continues at coordinate 6,009 of NZ_JAHWGR010000004.1, read as the reverse complement.
CACCCCGGACGAGGCCGGCCGGCTGCTGACCCGGCAGCGGGTGGAGCCGGAGGGCACGCCGCGCACCCTGCCGACGCTGCACCCGGTGCAGGCGGGCCGGACGGTGCTCTGCGCCACCTACCGCAGGTCGGCGGCCGACGCGCCGCCCACCACCACCCTGGAGGTCTTCGACCGGGTGCCGACCGAGCTGACCGGCCCGGCCGCGACCCCGGTCCGGCAGGGGGCCCGCGACGCGGTCCGCACCGCCGAGCAGGTGCTGCTGCCGGGCGGCAGGGGCGTGCTGGTCCAGGCCGCGCCGGGCGCCGGGGAGGGCGGCGCGGGCGCGCCGGGCTCGACGGTCTACCTGGTCACCGCCCAGGGGGTACGCCACCCGCTGGGCACCCGGTCGGGCGACGCGCTGACCGCCCTCGGCTACGGCGGGGTGCAGCCGCTGGCGGTGCCCGCGTCGCTGCTGGCCCTCATCCCGACGGGTCCCGCCCTGGAACGCCAGGACGCGCTCGCCTACTTCGCCCCGGGCACGTAGCCGCTGCCGCCGGGCACGTCGGCGCTGCCGCACGGGCACGCAGCCGCTGCCGTGGGGCGTCGTCACGGGTCGCCCGGTCTGGTCGCCGTCCACTAACCTGATCCTCGCCAACGGTTATCGACGACGTACGGGGAATGCCATGACCGGGCGCACGACAGTCGACGTACTGTCCCTGGAGGACTTCCAGCGACGGTTGGCCGCGCGGCTCACCGAGGCCGAGGCCGTGCTCAGGAAGCTCACCACCGAGTTGCAGTGCCGGCCGCCGGATCTGGGCACGTTCGCCGACGCGACCAGCAACGCCCGCCGCTACTCGGCCCTGCAGACGAGCTACGCGCAGCGGGTCGAGCGGCTGCGCGACGCGGTGAAGGCGGCGCAGAGCGCGACCGGCACGATCCTGACCAACTACCGGACCACGGAGGCGCGCAACGCGGCCAACGCCGCCGACATCGCCGCCGCGCTGACCGGGGTCGACGACGCGCTGAACGGGAGGGACGACCCTCGTGTCTGAATACACGGCGCGCTACGAGAACGTCAGCCACCAGCGGCTCTACGACGCCGTGCGGGCCGGCGACCCCGAGCAGATCGACGGTCTCGCCAGCAGCTGGAGCTCCATGAAGGGCACCCTCGACGACCTCGCCCGCGACCTGCGCGCCGACCTGGAGAAGCTGGCCAACGGCTGGACGGGCGACGCCGGCCGGGAGTTCCAGCGGCGGGTGTCGCTGATCGTCGACTACTCGACGACCCTCTCCGAGGGGATGGCCGACGTGCGGCAGGGGCTGACGCTGATGGCCACCGACCTGCGCGCCGCGCAGAAGCAGGCGGAGAGCCCGGCCGAGACCGACGACCACGACAAGACGGTCTCCGGGGCGATCACGGGCGGCCTCACCGGCGGCCTGCCGGGCGCGATCGTCGGCGGCTTCCTGGGGCACGAGCAGGACAAGGCCGAGCAGGAGAAGGCGCACCGGCGGATGGTCCAGGTGGTCGCCGAGCTGGCGGCCGGCTACGACCTGTCGGCGTACGGCCGGCTGGTCGACCCGCCGCCGCCGGACGGCGACCTGCCGTACGACCCGAGCACCAGCACGTCGACGCCGACGGCCGGTCCCGGGGCCCACGCCCCGAGGAGCGCGCCGGGCGGCGGCTTCGGCAACCCGACCACGGGTCACGCGACGGTGGACGCCCCGGGCAACCTGACGGACGGGCCGAACACCGGGACGACGGGCGGGAACGACGACGGGTCGACGTCGCCGGGCGGCACGGACGGGACCGGCGGCACCGACCTCGACACCGGCACGTCCCTGGCCGGCGCTGCGCCGCTCGGCGGCGGCGTGCCGGCTGGCCCGGTGGGCACGGCGGGCGGCGTGACGGCCGCCGCGTCGGCCGGGGCCGGGGCGGGGCTGCTCTTCGGCGCGCCCGCCGGGGCGCCGGTCGGCGTGCTCGGCGGCGGCACCGGCTCCCTGGCCGGGTCGGCCCGCACGGGCGCGACGGTGGCGGCCCGGCCGGCGGGTGGCCTGGCGGGGGCCGAGCACCGGGCCGCCACGGGCGTGGGCCGGGTGGGCGCGAACGGCACCGGCGGCGGCCGGGCGGGCGTGCTCGGCGGGCGCGGGCGGGCCGACGACGACGAGTCCGACGAGCGGCTGACCTGGCTGACGGAGGACGACATGGTCTGGCGGGACGGCGACCCGGGAGTCCCTCCGGTGCTCGACGCCGGCTGACGCTTCCGCCACGCGTACGCTGCGGGGCCCTCCCCGACGGGGAGGGCCCCTCTTCCGACCTGCCTATCCACCATGTGTATACGTGGTGTGTATAGTCGCGGCCATGTCGATCGGTCAGACCTTCCTCGGGCTCCTGGAGTCCACCCCCCGCCACGGCTACGACCTGAAACGCGCCTACGACGAGCGCTTCGGCCAGGCCCGCCCGCTGCACTTCGGCCAGGTCTACGCCACCCTGTCCCGGCTGCTGCGCAACGGCCTCGTCGAGGTCGACTCGGTCGAGGCCGGCGAGGGCCCCGACCGCAAGCGGTACGCGATCACCGAGGCCGGGGTGACCGACGTGCGGCGCTGGCTGTCCCAGCCGGAGAAGCCCGAGCCGTACCTGCACAGCGTCCTCTACACCAAGGTGGTGCTGGCGCTGCTCACCGGCCGCTCCGCCGCCGACCTGCTCGACACGCAGCGTGCCGAGCATCTGCGGCTGATGCGCGAGCTGACCCGGCGTCGGGACTCCGGCGACCTGGCCGAGCGGCTCATCTGCGACCACGCCCTGTTCCACCTGGAGGCCGACCTGCGCTGGCTGGAGCTGACGGCGGCCCGGCTGGACGAGCTGGCCGAGGCGGTGCGGCGATGACGGGCATCCACGCCGACGGCGGTGCGGCGATGACGGGCACGCGCGCCGACGGCGCAACGCCGGCGGACGGCCACGACCGGAGCAGCCCGGCGGAGGAGCTGCTCGTCGCCGAGGGGCTGCACCTCGCCTTCGGCCCCACCCCGGCGCTCGCCGGGGCGTCGCTGACCGTCCGGGCCGGCGAGGTGCTGGCGGTGCTGGGCCCGTCCGGCTCCGGCAAGTCGACCCTGCTGCACTGCCTCGCCGGCATCGTCCGCCCCGACTCGGGGCGGGTGACCTACCGGGGCGCGGACCTGACCGCAATGTCGGACCGGGAGCTCAGCGCCCTGCGGCGGGGGCAGTTCGGCTTCGTGTTCCAGTTCGGGCAGCTCGTGCCCGAACTGACCTGCCTGGAGAACGTGGCCCTGCCGCTGCGGCTGGAACGGGTCGGGCGGCGGGAGGCGGAGCGGCGCGCCGCCGAGTGGCTCGGCCGGCTGGAGGTCGGCGACGTGGCCGGCAAGCGCCCCGGCGAGGTCTCCGGCGGGCAGGGCCAGCGTGTCGCCGTGGCCCGGGCGCTGGTCACCGCCCCCCGGGTCGTCTTCGCCGACGAGCCGACCGGCGCGCTGGACTCGCTGCACGGCGAGCGGGTCATGCGGCTGCTGACCGGGGCGGCCCGGGACACCGGTGCCGCCGTGGTGCTGGTGACCCACGAGGCGCGGGTGGCCGCGTACTCGGATCGGGAGGTCGTGGTGCGCGACGGCCGCACCCGCAGCCTGGAGCCGGCCGCGTGACCGGGCCGCGTAAGCGGGGCCGGGTGCTGGCCGACCTGTGGATGGGCGCGCGGATGGCCGTCACCGGCGGCCGGGACGGGTGGACGCGGGCGGCGCTGACCGCGCTCGGCGTCGGCATCGGGGTGGCCATGCTGCTGCTCGCCGCCGCCGTGCCGGGCGCGCTCGACGCCCGGGCGGTCCGCAACGAGGCCCGCAACGACACCGGGTGGCGACCCGAGCGGGTCGCCGCAGCCAACACCGTGCTCGTCGCCCTTGCCGACACCGAATTCCGGGACCACCCGGTGCGCGGCCGGATCGTGCGCGCCGAGGGGCCGGCCGCGCCGGTCCCGCCGGGGCTGGCCCGGCTGCCCGGGGCCGGCGAGGTGGTCGTCTCCCCGGCGCTGCGGGACCTGCTCGACTCGCCCGACGGCCCGCTGTTCGCGCCCCGGCTCGGCGGCGGGCGGGTCGCCGGCACGATCGGCGCGCAGGGCCTCGCCGGCCCGGCTGAGCTGGCCTTCTATCTCGGCAGCGCGGACCTGACCGACGAGTGGGCCGTGCGGCGCGACCAGTTCGGCGGCGGGGAACCCGGCGAGGAGTTCTCGCCCGTGCTGATGGTCCTCGTCGTGGTCGTCGTCGTGGTGCTGCTGCTGCCGATCGTCGTCTTCGTCGGCGCGGCGGTCCGCTTCGGCGGGGACCGCCGGGACCGCCGGCTCGCCGCCCTGCGCCTGCTCGGCGCCGACACCGCGATGGTCCGGCGGATCGCCGCGGGCGAGGCGGCGGCCGGCGCGGTGTTCGGCCTCGCCGTCGGCGGCGTCCTGTTCGCCGCCGGCCGACAGCTCGCCCCGCTGGTCACCCTCCGCGACATCAGCGTGTACGCGGCGGACCTGCGCCCCGCCCCGGCCCTGGTGGCGGCGGTCGCGGTCGCGGTGCCGGTGCTCGCCGTGCTGGTGGCGCTCGTCGCGCTGCGCCGGGTCGTCGTCGAGCCCCTCGGGGTGAGCCGCCAGGGCGCGGCCGTGCGTCGCCGCCTGTGGTGGCGGCTGCTGCTGCCGGCCGCCGGGCTGGCGCTGCTCTACCCGCTGACCGGTGTGGGCGAGGGCCGCGCCGACACCGCCGACTACCAGGTGGCGGCGGGGGCGGTGCTGCTGCTGGTCGGCACGGTCACCCTGCTGCCCTGGCTGGTCGACCTCGCCGTACGCCGGCTGCGCGGCGGCCCGGTCCCCTGGCAGCTCGCGGTGCGCCGGTTGCAACTGGACAGCGCCACCTCCGCGCGCCTGGTCAGCGGCGTGGCGGTGGCGGTGGCGGGCAGCATCGGCCTGCAGATGCTCGTCGCCGGGGTGGAGGCGCGGTTCACCACCCGCACCGGCCAGGACACCTCCCGGGCCCAGGTGTTCGTCAACTTCGACGAGCTGCCCGATCCCGGCGCGGCGCTGGCCCGGCTGGCCGCCGCGCCGGGCGTCACCCGCAGCGCGGGCACGTCGGGCACCTTCGCGCTCGGGAGGGGCGCGGCCAACCGCACCGCCGAGGTGCGCATCGGCGACTGCGCCACCCTGGCCGAGTACGCCCGGCTCGGCCCCTGCGCCGACGGCGACGTCTTCCTCGCCCAACCGCCGGCCGGCGAGCAGCAGCTCACCGGCTTCGGCCCCGGCGACCGGGTGACCGTGAGCGGAAGCGAGACGGCCTGGACCCTGCCGCGGCGGCTGCGCACCGTGCCGGCGATACCGGACCCCGCCGGCTGGATCGGCGCGGGCCTGCTGGTCACCCCCGGTGCGGCCGACGCCGCCTGGACCGGGCTGCGAGCGCAGGCGCTGCTCAGCCTCGACCCGGACGACCCCGACGCGCTGGAGCGGGTCCGCAACGCCGCCGCCGAGGTGGACGTGCGCGCCCGGGTCATGGCGCTGGACGAGGAACGCCAGGCCACGCAGTTCGTCAACGTCAAGCGCGGCCTCGTCGTCGGCGTCGCGGTGACCCTGCTGCTGCTCGGCGCGAGCATGCTCGTCGGCGTGCTTGAGCAGTTGCGGGAGCGCCGCCGCCTGCTGGCCATGCTGGCCGCCGTCGGCACCCCGCGCCGCACGCTAGGCCTGTCAGTGCTGTGGCAGGCGGGCGTGCCGGTGCTCGTCGGGCTCGGCCTCGCCGTCGCCTTCGGCCTGGGCCTCGGGGCGGTGCTGCTGCGCATGGTCGGCGCGCCGGTCTCGGTGAGCTGGCCGGTGGTCGGCCTCGGGGTCGCCCTCGGCGGCGGCGTGGTGCTGCTGGTCACCGGCGCGAGCCTGCCCGCCCTGTGGCGGCTGACCCGGCCGGCGGGCCTGCGGACCGAGTGACGCCGGCCCGGAGCCGGCCGGCCGACGCCGCCCCGGTCACTCCCCGCGCCGGCCGACGAGGGCCGGCGCGGGCCGGGCGGGCGGG